>NZ_SMKN01000361.1 GCF_004348675.1 Micromonospora sp. KC606
TATAAGAGACAGGACGCGGGGAGCCCTACGGCTCCTTCGTGTGGCTTCCCGCGCCCATAAACGCCCAAGGAGGGCAACCCATGACCACGGCAACCGCCCCGACCGCCGGCATTCCGGTGGGGCCTGGCCTGTCGATGTTCGACCCGATCTTCCTCGGCATCGACGAGTTCGGCCACCCCGTCTACATCACCCTCGCCTACCGCAACCTCCTCGCCGGCGGTGAACCCGGTGGAGGCAAGTCCGGCCTGCTCAACGCCATCGCCGCTCACGCGGCGCTGTCGGCGGACTCCCGGCTTGTGCTGCTGGATGGCAAGCTCGTCGAACTCGGCCAGTGGGAAGACTGCGCCGACGCCTTCATCGGCCCCGACATCACCGCCGCTCTCGACGTCCTGCGACGTCTTCAGCAGGTGATGAACAACCGGTACGCATGGCTTCGCGCCCACGGGCGCCGCAAGGTCACCGCCCTCGACGGCCTTTCCGTCATCACCGTCCTGGTCGACGAGATCGCCTTCTACTCCGCCACCATCGGCGGCAAGCAGGAACAGGAAGAGTTCGTCGCCCTCCTGCGAGACCTGGTCGCCCGGGGCCGGGCCGCCGGCATTCCCGTCGTCGCCGCCACCCAGCGGCCGTCCTTCGACATCATCCCCACCAGCCTGCGGGACCTGTTCGGCTACCGCGCCGCGTTCCGCTGCACCACCCCGAACAGTTCGAACATCGTCCTCGGCCACGGCTGGGCCGAGCAGGGCTATAGCGCCACCGACATCGCCCCGACCAACCAGGGCGCGGCCTACCTCATCGCCGAGGGCGGCGTCCCCCGCCGCATCAAGGTCGCCTACCTGTCCGACGCCCAGATCGCCGGCATTGCCGACTACGCGGCCTGGATCCGGCGTCCCAGCGGCATCACTACCCCGACCGGCTCTCCTTCTGATTGGGGGATCGCGGCATGACCACCCGAGAGCGCACCGTCATCCGCATCAACAACCAGCGGGCCGCCCAGTACACCGAACTCTGGGTCATCGGCACCCCCGAAGACCTGGCCCTGATGTTCGAGGCCGCCAACCGCACCGGGCGACTCGTCTTCGTCTCCGCGCCCACCCCGATGGGCGGCGACGACACCCGCTTCCGCCGCTACGTGCGGCTGCGCAACCAGTAGCAGTCGACAGGACCGGACCACGCCTGGCAGCAACGCCGGTCCTGCCGACCTCCACCAACAGCCCTCGAAAGGACGTGGCTGCCATGCAGGCTACCCAAATCCCACCCATCACCGGAACGGTCACTCCCGCTGACCTGCTCCGGATGGCTGCCCTCTATCTGCGCCGGCATGGCTGGCACCAGGGCACCTACTACGCCCCCACCACTGACACGGTCACCCCGCCGGCCTGCGCCGCCGGAGCCATTGGCGTCGCCTGCGCCGGCCACCGGGTCGAGCACTTCTCTCAGCTCGACGGGGACGCCCTCGCCGACTACCTCACGACCCTGGCTGTGTTCGTCGACTACCTCGACACCCACGAGCCGATCTTCCACATCGACGAGGACGGCTACCTCGTCGACGAGCACACCTCCGCGTACTCGTGGAACGACGACCCCGGCCGCACCGCCGAGCAGGTCATCACCGCTCTTGAGAACGCCGCCGACGAATGGGACTCCCTCCACACCACCGGGGGTGAGAACCGGTGAGCACTGTCAAGAAGACGTTGACGCCTCACCTTCCCCGGCAGAAGCGCCGGGAGGTTGTCGAGAACGACGAATTCGCCGCCTTCGCTCGGCGCATCATCCGCGCCCACGGCCGCCGCGTCGCCACCGGCGACGTTGAAGCCTTCCG
The DNA here is from genome assembly GCF_004348675.1 of Micromonospora sp. KC606. GTDB lineage: Bacteria > Actinomycetota > Actinomycetes > Mycobacteriales > Micromonosporaceae > Micromonospora. The sequence goes on from NZ_SMKN01000361.1 coordinate 1,823, forward strand.
CGACCTTGTCGCCCTGTCTGCCGACCTCGACCGGGCCATCGGCGACGCCGTCGTCGGCCTCCGACAGTTCGGCTACTCCTGGGCCGAGATCGGTTCCCGTCTCGGCATCACCCGTCAGGCCGCCCAGCAGCGCTGGGGAGACCGGCCATGACCCTCGCCTACAGCCCGGCTGACACCGCCGAGGAGTTCCCGACCTACCGCTACCGGCTTGCCCCCGAAGGGCTAGCCACCCGCCGGCAACTGCGCGCCGCCGGCCTTCGACCCGGCGGACACGACCCGGTCGCCCAGATCCTTTGGCGTCGCGGCAAGAGGGTCGCCTACCTCTACCGCCTCGACCTCGCCGCACCCAAACGTGTCGCCACGCCCGCCCAGCGGACCGCCATCGACAAGGCGCTACGCGCCCGCCGCACCTGCGCCGTGTGCGGCCTGGTGCAGCCCTACTACATCCCCCGCCGCTACGGCTGCTGCCTCGACTGCCACGGAGGCCACTAATGCCTGCTGACTCGACCTTCACCGAACAGTTCGCCACCGAGTACGCCCGCAACGCGGTACCCACCATGCTCAAGGCGATCGGCTCGATCAAACGCTACAACCGGTTCGTCCTGCTCGGCGCGCTGCTGACCAGCTACCTACACCAAGCCCACTACCTGTGGACCCAGAACGCCGGCTACTTCGCCTACCTCGTACCGCTGATCTTCGACGCCGCCATGGTGTCCATGCTCACCATCGTCCGCACCCCCGGCATCGCCAAGGATGCCAAACGCGGAGCCATGGTCGTCTTCGCCGGTGCCGCCCTGCTATCGGCCACCATCAACTTCGCCTCACCCGGCAGCCTCGCTCTCCGCGCGGTCTTCGCCCTGGTCGTCGTCCTCGTCATCGGCGTCGAACTCGTCGCCGGACGCATCCGACCCGACTTCGCCGCCATCGAAGCCGAAGCCGCCGCCCTGCTCA
>NZ_SMKN01000362.1 GCF_004348675.1 Micromonospora sp. KC606
GCTCGGGGCCGGGGACGGCGTCGGGGTCGTTGCCTGGGCTGCCGCCGCCGGGGCGGACGGCGCCTGGTTTCCGGCGGACGCGACGAATGCGCCACGCAGCCGTCGGGCGACGGGCGCCTCGACGGTGCTGGACGCGGACTTCACGAACTCGCCCATTTCCTTCAGCTTGGCGAGAACGGTCTTACTCTCGACCCCGAGCTCCTTAGCAAGCTCGTGTACGCGGGCCTTACCTGCCACTGCACTCCTCACTCCGAGGTCGTGCGGGCAGCACCCGCAGCGACCTCACTCGTGCACTTGAAGCCTGGTCATTTCAGGGACTTCATCGTGTGCTCATGTCGGTCGTCCTACCCTGCTAGCGACCCTCGCCCGGTCGGGTTGACCGGACGTAGTGGTTGGCGCATCGATGTACTCCGCGACGGCGCCGTGGTCAGGGACCCCGGTGAGGCGCAGCGCACGCCCGAGGGCGCGACGCCGCACCGCCTGCGCGAAGCAGGCCGGATCTGGGTGCATGTTCGCTCCCCGACCCGGCAGCCTGCGAGTCGGATCGGGCCGGAGACTGAGATCAGCCCCGTCACCGACCGCGACGATCCGCAGCAATTCGCTGGCCGGCGCACGTCGCCGGCAACCCACACAGGTGCGCTCCGGCTGCGCGCGTCGTACCACTGGAAGAAGTCTACCCCTAGCTGGCCGAGATCGCGCCGCCCGGCTCCGGGACGTGATCAGCTCCGCCCCGACCGCCGGCACCCGACTGCTCCGCGTCGGACCGGATGTCGATCCGCCAACCGGTCAGGCGGGCAGCAAGCCGGGCATTCTGCCCCTCGCGCCCGATCGCGAGCGAGAGCTGGAAGTCCGGGACGGTCACCCGCGCCGTCCGGGTGGCCAGATCGACCACCTCGACCCGCAGCGCCTTGGCCGGCGACAACGCGTTGCCGACGAAGGTCGCCGGGTCGTCCGACCAGTCGATAATGTCGATTTTCTCACCGTGCAGCTCGCTCATCACCGCGCGCACCCGCTGCCCCATCGGGCCGATGCAGGCGCCCTTGGCGTTCACACCCTGGACGGTGGACCGCACAGCGATCTTCGTGCGGTGACCCGCCTCACGGGCTATCGCGCCGATCTCCACCGTGCCGTCGGCGATCTCCGGCACCTCCAGCGCGAAGAGCTTCTTGACCAGCGCCGGGTGGGTACGGGAGAGGGTGATCTGCGGACCCCGCATCCCCTTGGCCACGTGCACCACCACGCAGCGGATCCGCTCACCGTGCTCGTACCGCTCGCCGGGAACCTGCTCGGACTGCGGCAGCACCCCCTCCAGCTTGCCCAGGTCGACGGTGACGATGCCCTTCTCCTTGCGGGCCTCGTGCGCCTGCACCACGCCGGTGACCAGATCACCGTCCCGCCCGACGTACTCGCCGAAGTGCACCTCGTCGGTGGCCTCCCGCAGCCGCTGGAGGATGACCTGCTTGGCGGTCATCGCGGCGATCCGGCCGAAGTCGTGCGGGGTGTCGTCCCACTCCCGCACCACCGTGCCGTCGGCGTCCAACTCCTGGGCGTACACCAGGGCCGCCCCGGTCTTGCGGTCGATCTCCACCCGGGAGTGCGGCTCGGCGCCCTCGGTGTGCCGGTAGGCGGTCAGCAGCGCGGTCTCGATCGCCGCGAGGATCGTGTCGAACGGGATCTCCCGCTCGCGCTCGAGTGCGCGCAGCGCCGCGAGGTCGATGTTCACCTCTCCTCGTCCTCCACATCATCTTCGTCGTCGATGTCGTCGATGTCCTCGCCGGCTTCGCCGGCGACGTCGAGCTCGGCCGCCTCGTCGATCTCGTCGAGGCGGCTGAACTCGACCTGCACCCGCCCGGGGCCGAGTTCGGCGTACGGGTGTTCACTGCGGCCGGCGTCGGTGTCCAGCGCCACGCGCTCGTCGTCGGCCGCCGCGACCCGGCCGGTCACCTGGCGGTCCCCGGCCGGCTGCCCGTCGCGCTGCTCCGGCAGCGCCGCCGCGCCCCGTACGGTCACCTTGACCAGCCGGCCGACGTTGCGCCGCCAGTGCCGGGGCAGGGTCAGCGGCCGGTCCACGCCGGGTGAGCTGACCTCGAGCTGGTACTCCCCCGCGACGAGGTCGCCGCCGGCCTCCTCGGCCGCGTCGAGCGCCGCCGACACCGCGCGGGAGACGTCCGCGACGGCGTCCAGGTTGACCCCGCCGTCGGCGTCCACGATCACCCGGACGACGTGCCGCCGGCCGGCCCGGGAGACCGACAGGTCCTCCAGGTCGTACCCCTCGCGGGTGACCACGGGTTCGATCACCTCGCGCAACCGGGCACGGCGTGCGGCGAGGTCACCCCGGGGTGCGCCCGCGCGATCCGAGCCCCGGGAGCCGTCGGTACGACGGGATCGTCCCGCCGGCCCCGTCGGCCTGGTGGCACGGCCACGCTGTGTCATATGGCGCACCCTTCTGCTGAACGGCGGCGGCCCTGCGGCTGCCACGCCGGACGCCACCGGGGCGGTGGCGCCCGGTGGCTGCGCAGAGCCTAACGCGCCGCCGGGGCGGTGGACCGCGCGGCGCACCGACGCCGGTCGCCCACCGGACGCCGGCGATGGTGTTGACTTGTCCGGTGGCGACGGGCAGAAGGACCGCGAACAGCGGTGAATCGGGGCGAACCCGGCGAACCATGCTGCGGGCCGGCGCGCTCCTGGCGGTGATCGGCTCGACCGGGCCGCTGACCGGCTGTGACCTTTTCGAGGGCGACGAACCCCCACCCCCTCCCGAC
>NZ_SMKN01000363.1 GCF_004348675.1 Micromonospora sp. KC606
GTGGGTGAGCATCGGCGGATGCCCGGGTACCGGCCGGAAGGCCCGGTCGGGCAGGGCGTCGAGCAACCCGGCCGTGTACGGGTGGGCGGGGCCGTCGAACAGGGCGTCGGTGGGCCGGTGTTCGACGAGACGGCTGGCGTACATGACGGCGATCGTGTCGGCGACCCGGCGGGCGGCGGCCAGGTCGTGGGTGATGAGCAGGACCGCCGCGCCGGTGTCGCAGCGGCGACGCAGCAGGTCGAGGGTGTGGTCGACCAGTGGCCGGTCGAGGCCGGTGGTGGGTTCGTCGGCGAGCAGCAGCGGTGGATCGGGGGCCAACGCCAGCGCGGTGACGAGACGTTGCGCCATGCCGCCGGAGAGCTCGTGCGGGTACCGGTCGAGGTCGGCGGGGTCGAGGCCGACGTCGACGGCGAGTTGGTCGGCGGCCGTCGACGCGTTCCGGCGGGAGTGGCCGTGGGCGCGCAGGGTCTCCACCAGCAGCCGCCGGCCGGTGCGCACCGGGTTCAGCGCGGTGGCCGGGCTCTGCGGCACCAGCCCGAGCGCGCGGCCCCGCACGTCCTGGGCGAGGCGGCGCTCGCCGCAGCCGAGCAGGTCGACCGGTTCCTGCGCGGGTGGGTGCAGGCGGGCCCGGCCGGTCACGGTGGCGTTGCCGGGCAGCAGGCCGAGCAGGGCGTGGGCGAGCACGGACTTGCCGCACCCGGACTCCCCGACCACGGCGAGGAGTTCGCCGGGACGGACGGTCAGGCGCAGGTCGGTGACGGCGTGCACGACGGCGTCGGGGAGCCGGAAGCGGACGGTCAGCCCGTCGACGTCCAGCAGGGCGGTCGGGTGGTCGGTGCCGGCGGTGCTCGTGGTCGCCAGCGCGGTGGTGGTCACAGGTGCAGCTCCGCTCGTGCGCGGGGGTCGAGGCGGTCGCGCCACCGGCCGGTGAGGGCCGCCAGGGCGAGGGTGACGGCGACGAGGAGCAGCCCGGGGACCAGGCTGGCCCACCAGGCGCCGGTGAGCAGGGACCGCTGCCCGTCGTTGATCATGTTGCCGAGGGAGGCCAGGTGCGGAGGCAGGCCGAGGCCGAGGAAGGACAGGGCGGTCTCGTGCCAGACGGCGTGCGGCACCATCAGCGTGGTGGCCAGCGCGAGTCGCGGCAGGACGTGGGGCAGCAGGTGGCGGGTGAGCACCCGGGTTCGGCTCGCGCCGCCGGCGACCGCCGCGTCGATGAACGGGCGGGTGCGCAGACTGAGTAGTTCCGAGCGGACGATGCGGGCGGTGGACAGCCAGTGGGTCAGCCCGATGGACAGGATCACCGCGCCGAGGCTCGGGCGCAGCATCGCCACGATGAAGATGCCCAGCAGCAGGTGCGGCAGTGCGGCGATGGTGTCGATCACTCGCATCAGCGTCCGGTCGATCCGGCCGCCGCAGGTGGCGGCGACGGTGCCGACGAGGCCGCCGAACCCGGCGGCGACGAGCGCCGCGACCGCCCCGACGAGCAGCGAGACGCGCAGCCCGTAGAGGCTGCGACGGGCGACGTCGCGGCCCAGGTCGTCGGTGCCGGCCGGGTGTTCCCAGGACGGGGCGAGCCGGGTGCGGGCCAGGTCCACCGCGCTCTCGTCGAGGGGCCAGAGCAGGGGCGCGGCCAGGCCGGCGGCGACCGTGCCGACCAGGACGACCGAGGCGAGGGCGATTCCGGGCCGGAAGCCTGGTCGCCGGAGGCGGGCGGGCAGGGCGAGATCAGTCATCGAGGCGTACCCGGGGGTCGGCGGCGGCGTAGGCCAGGTCGGTGAGGAGGTTCGCGGCCAGCACCACGACGGTGGTGGCGAGGGTGGTGGCGGCCAGCAGCGGAAAGTCGCTGCCCAGCGCCGCCTGGACGGTGACCGCGCCGAGGCCGGGCAGGGAGAACACGGTCTCCACCAGCACGGCGCCGCCGACCAGTTCGGGCAGGTGGGTGCCGACCAGGGTGAGGAACGGCAGCAGCGCGGTACGCAGGGCGTGTCCGAAGAGGACGGTGCGACCGGGCAGGCCGCGGGCCCGGGCGGCGAGGACGTGGTCGTCGCGCAGGCTCTCGGTGACCGTGTCGCGGACGAACAGCACGAACCACGGTGCCTGGGAGATCGCCAGCACGGTGACCGGCAGGACGAGGTGTCGGGCCACGTCGGCGGGGCCGGTGGTGGTGGCGGTCACGTCGGTGAGCCCGCCGGCCGGCAGCCATCCGAGGGCCAGGGCGAACACGGCGATCGCGGCCAGGCCGAGCCAGACCACCGGCATGGACTGCACCGCGTACGCGCCGGCGCGTACCGCCCGGTCGAACCAGCCGCCGCGCCGGTACGCGGCGAGGGTGCCCAGCAGCAGGCTCGCCGTCAACACCAGCGCGAGGGCGGCGCCGACGAGCAGCAGCGTCCAGCCGGCGCGCGCGGCCAGCACGTCGGTCACCGGCTCGTGGCGGCTGGTCGACCAGCCCAGGTCGCCGCGGAGCAGGTTGCCGACCCAGCGGGCGTACTGCACCGGCAGCGGGTCGTCGACGCCCCAGTTGGCGCGGATCTGGGCCAGGTTCTCCTCGCTGGTGGTGAACGCCGCCGCGCCGGCGTACTGCTGGGCGGGGTCGATCGGGGAGGCCGCGCCGAGGACGAACATGCCGGCGCTGGTCGTGGCGAGGACCGGTACGGCGACCAGCAGCCGGCGGCGTACCACGGTGCCGGCGCCGGCCAGCCGCCGGCGGCTACGGC
>NZ_SMKN01000364.1 GCF_004348675.1 Micromonospora sp. KC606
GCGCGGACGCGCCGGACCCCCGCCGCCGCGTGCGGGTCAGCCACGCCGATTAGGCTGGCCGGCATGAAGGTAGCTCCGCGGTTCGGCGCCGGTCACCGTGTCCTCGTCACCGGCGGCGCCGGTTTCGTGCCGTCCCACCTCGTCGACGCCCTGACGGGTCGGGGCTGCGCGGTGGTGGTGCTCGACAACTTCGTCACCGGCACCAAGGAGAACATCGCGCACCTGCTCGACACACCCACCTTCACCCTGGTCGAAGCGGACATCTCCGACGGCCTGCCGGCCCATCCGGCGCTCGCCGAGCGGTTCGACGCCATCCTGCACATGGCCTCCCCGGCCAGCCCGACCGACTTCGAGAAGCTGCCGGTGGAGATCCTCCGGGTCGGTTCGGTGGGCACCCTGCACCTGCTGGAGCGCGCGCTGGCCGACGGCGCCCGGTTCCTGATGGCCTCGACCTCCGAGGCGTACGGGGATCCGAAGGAACACCCGCAGCGCGAGACGTACTGGGGCAACGTCAACCCGATCGGGGTGCGGGCCGTCTACGACGAGGCCAAGCGCTTCTCCGAGGCGGCCACCATGGCGTACCACCGGAGCCGGGGGCTGGACGCGGCGATCGTCCGGATATTCAACACGTACGGGCCGCGGATGCGCCCCGACGACGGCCGGGCGATTCCCACCTTCATCTCGCAGGCGCTGCGTGGCGAGCCGCTCACCGTGCACGGCACCGGCAACCAGACCCGCTCCATCTGCTACGTCGACGATCTGGTGCGTGGCATCCTGCTGCTGCTCGACTCGACCGAGACCGGCCCGATCAACTGCGGGACCGAGCACGAGATGAGCATGCGGCAACTGGCCGAGACGATCGTGTCACTGTGCGGCAGCACCTCACAGGTGACGTACATCACGCGCAGCGCGGACGACCCGGAGATGCGCCGGCCGGACCTGACTCTCGCCCGGGAGCTGCTGGGATACGAGCCCACCGTGTCGCCCGAAGAGGGCCTCCGACGCACGATCGCCCACTTCCGCGGCCGCCTAGGGTAACGCCTTTCGCGCCGCGCGGGACAGACCGGCGATTCGCCTTCGGGCATCTTTCGACACCGCTACGTACGCTGAGGTGCATGTCCGCGACATCGTCTGCCGGCGTCCCCCTGCCGCACCTGCACCGCAGCTCCGGACGCGCCTCCGTATCCGGCTCCGACGGTGGTGCCACCGGGCGCGCTCGGCAGTCCGACGCGCAGTGGTACCCCACGTACGGCGACGAGCAGCCCGGGCACGGGGGGCCCGGCGGCCCGGGCTCACCGCCCGGCCGGGGCGGTTCCGGCGGCTCCGGACAACGGGGGCCGCGACCGCGCTGGCGGCGGATCGGCCTCGTCGCCGGCATCGCGGTGCTGGTCCTGGCCCTGCTCGGGGGCGGTGGAGCCTGGCTCTACGCCAACAACCTCAACAGCGGCCTGGCCCGGACGGACCCGTTCGCGGAGATCACCGGCGGACGGCCGGCGAAGGCGGTCAACGGCGCGCTGAACATCCTGATGGTGGGTTCGGACTCGCGTGACCCGGACGCGCCGGTGGACCGGCAGAGCCAGTGGCGAGCCGACACGATCATCGTGATGCACATCCCGGCCGACCACCAGTCGGCCTATCTGGTCTCCATCCCGCGCGACCTGTACGTACCGATTCCGGAGAGTGCGGGCGCGGAGTGCGGCTCCGGCCAGCGCGCGAAGATCAACGCGGCCTTCGCGTTCGGTGGCCTGCCCCTCGCGGTACGCACCGTGGAGTGCTTCACCGACGTGCGGATCGATCACGTGATGGCGATCGACTTCGGCGGCTTCAAGGAGGTCACCGACGCTCTCGGCGGCGTGGATCTGAAGGTGGAGCGGAGCATCACCTCGATCCACAAGCCGTACCGGAAGTTCACCAAGGGCACCATGCACATGGACGGTGCGACGGCGCTGGACTGGATCCGCCAGCGCAAGCAGTTCCCGGACGGCGACTTCGCCCGGATGCGGCACCAGCAGGAGTTCCTGCGCGCCCTGATGGACAAGGCGGCGAGCACGGGGACACTCACCAATCCGAAGAAGCTGAACGACTTCCTCCAGTCGGTGACGGACGCGGTGACCGTGGACAAGCAGTTCTCGCTGGCCGACATGGCGTTGCAGTTTCGGAACCTGCGTGGCGATAACCTGACCTTCCTCACCAGCCCGCACTCGGGCAGCGACACCATCAACGGCGAGTCGGTGGTGGTGTCCGACCGGGAGAAGGCGCTGGCGATGTACCGGGCGATGTCGGCGGACACCATGGCCCAGTGGGTCGCGGCGAACAAGAACCCGGACACCGGGAGCAACTGACCGAGCGCCGCCGGCGGCTGTCGCCGGGGGCCGCCGGCGGCAGCCTTCGTCGAGCAGACGCCGGCTGGCGGTCCGATGGTCGATGTCTGCCGGCGGATCTCGGCGGGTGTCGTCAGAGGTGCGTTCCCCGATGGCTAGATCATCGTCAGCCAACCACCGTGCGTACGCGTTTCCTCATCCGTTCGGACGAACCACCGCCGCAACTGTGCGAATAGTTGGGAATTGAGTGTGTGACTATCTCGCCTTCACGGGAAGCGTTACGTAAAGTGGTCCCGCCCCCCGATCACGCGAGCTGGAGCACGCATGCCGGTTCAGACCAGCCCCCGCCCCACGTCGCTGGATTCCGACCCCCACGCACGGTCCTCGGC
>NZ_SMKN01000365.1 GCF_004348675.1 Micromonospora sp. KC606
GACCGAGGCGGCCCCCTCCCCCACCCAGACAGTCTTGGTGTTGCAGAACTCGCGCATGCCGACGGCCGACAGCTCGCGCCCGTACCCGGAGTTCTTCACCCCACCGAAGGGCAACTCCGGGTACGAGGTGGTCATCCCGTTGATGAAGACGTTGCCGGCGTCCAGGTCGGTGGCGAAGCGCTCCTGCTCGGCCGGATCGGCGGTCCAGGCGTTGGCGCCGAGGCCGAACGCGGTGTCGTTGGCCACCTCGACGGCCTCGTCGTACGAGCAGACGCGGTAGAGGCCGGCGACCGGCCCGAAGACCTCCTCGGACCACATCCGCATCCGTGGGGTCAGGTCGGTGACGACCGTCGGCGGGTAGAACCAGCCGTCGCCGCCGGGCTTCTGCCCGCCACAGAGCACCGTGGCGCCGTGGTCCACCGCGTCGCGCACCTGGGCGTGGATCTCGTCCCGTCCGCGCTCGCTGGCCAGCGGCCCGAGGTCGGTGTCGTCGTCCATCGGGTCGCCGACCCGCAGCGCGGACATGTTCGCGGCGAATCTCTCGGCGAAGGCGTCGAACACGTCGGTGTGGACGATGAACCGCTTCGCCGCGATGCAGGACTGGCCGTTGTTCTGGCAGCGGGCGGCGGTGGCCACCTCGGCGGCCCGGTCCAGGTCGGCCGAGGGCATCACCACGAACGGGTCGCTGCCGCCGAGTTCCAGCACCGTCTTCTTCAGCTCCCGGCCGGCGATCTGGGCGACCGAACGGCCCGCCCCCTCGCTGCCGGTGAGGGTGGCGGCGCGGACCCGGGAGTCGCTGAGGACGCGGTCGACGGCGTCCGAGCCGACCAGCAGGGTGGTGAAGGCGCCCTCCGGGAAACCGGCCCGGCGGAACAGATCCTCCAGGTAGAGAGCGGTCTGCGGCACGTTGGAGGCGTGCTTGAGCAGACCGGTGTTGCCGGCCATCAACGCCGGCGCGGCGAACCGCACGACCTGCCAGAGGGGGAAGTTCCACGGCATCACCGCCAGCACCGGCCCGATCGGCTGGTACCGGACGAACGCCCGCTTCGCGGCGACCGCCTCGGCGTCGGCGGGCTCGTCGGCGAGCATCCGCTCCGCGTTGGCCGCGTAGAACCGGAAGGCGGTGGCGCACTTGGTCACCTCGGCCCTGGCCGCCGCGTACGTCTTGCCCATCTCGGTGGTCAACAGCCGGGCGGTGGAGTCGCGTTCGGCGTCGAGCAGACCGGCGGCGGCGTACAGCCACTGCCCCCGCTGGGCGATCGTGGTGCCGCGTAGCTGCCGGAACGCCAGGTGGGCGCGCTCGATAGCGGCGTCGACCCGCTCGTCGGACATCGGGTCGTACGACTTGAGCGTCTGGCCGGTGGCGGGGTTGGTGGTGGCGATGGTCATTCGTACTCCTGTCACTCGAAGAGTGAGTGCCGCACCCCCGGCTCCTCCCGGTGCCGGGCGGCACGGCGGCGCTGGATGACGACCAGGTCGACCACGGCGACCACGGCGAGGAGGGTGCAGACCACGCCGAGCCACACCACGTCGGCGCGGAACGCCAGCACCGCGAAGACGGTCATGCTGACCAGTCCGAACAGGGCGAGCCCGGCCCGCATGTTCAACGCGCTGTAGGCGTGGCCGACCGTGCCGCGGGCACGCCGGGGCTGCGATCTCGTCATCCCTTCGGGCTACCCCCGCACCGACGGCGCTAACCCGACCGGACCGCCCCGAACTCGCGGATGTGCCCAGGGGTCGGTGATCCCGGCCACCGGGCGGGTATCCGGCGGGTGGCCGGGGTCCGGTGGGGTGCGTAACAGCGCTAGGCCGCGACCGGGTCGGCCCCGGCGGCGGCGGGAAGGATGGGGGCGTGCCCATGACCCAGGCGATGCCGGTGACCGTCGCGATCGCCCGGCGTACCGACCCCGCGCGGACCCACGAGATGGTCGCTTGGATGCGGGCCGGCGCCGCGCTGGCCGAGAGCTTCCCGGGTTTCCTCGGGGCCGGTTGGGTGCGGACCGCCCCCGGCTCGCCCGAGTGGCACATGCTCTACCGGTTCGCCGACGACGAGACGTTGCGCCGGTGGGAGGAGTCCCCGCAGCGGCACTGGTGGCTCACCTCGGCGCAGGGGATCGTCGAACACACCCGGGTGGAGCGGCGTACCGGGATCGAGGGCTGGTTCGAGGAGCCGGTCGATCAGGTGGTGGAGAAGGTGGCACCGGCCGGCGGGGGGCCGGTCGCCGCGAGCACCCCGCCGCGCTGGAAGCAGGCGGTGACGATCTGGCTGGCGTTCTTCCCGTTGAGCCTGACCGCCACCCTGCTCACCGCCCGGTTCGTCGGCGGTGCGCCACTGGCCCTTCGGACGCTGGTCATGACACTGTGCCTGACGCCGCTGATGACCTACCTGGTGCTGCCCCGGATCACCCGGGCCCTGCACTGGTGGCTGCACGGTAGGCCGGCGCCGTGGCGGACACCGCGCCGGCCGTTCTAGCAGATTCATGCTTCGAAATATCATCTCTGCCAGAAAGCCGACACGAGCCAGCCACGCCGACCCGCCGGCACCGTAGGGTAGCCGTGCCGTCACCGCGCGCCGTCGGAGCGGGGGAAGACATGTCACGCCGCTGGGTCGCCGCCGTCGCCTGCCTGCTGGCGTTGACCGGCCTCGCCTGTGAGGAGGGCGACTCGGCCGCCCCCTCCCCCCGCCCGCCACGCGAGTCCAGTC
>NZ_SMKN01000366.1 GCF_004348675.1 Micromonospora sp. KC606
ACTCCGGATGCGGCAGGTGGGGTTGGTCGGACCCGGCGCGATACCACGGTCCGCCGCGAGGTGAGTCGGTCATGACCGGTGCGGCGGTCGAGGGTCGGCGGGCGACGACGCTCACGTGGCCGCCTGCGCCGCCGTGGGGCAGCATGGTGGGGTGAGGGAGACGATCGACGCGCTGGCCGGCGTGGTGGCCGGCGGTGGTGTCGTGGTGTTGAGCGGGGCGGGGCTGTCCACCGAGTCGGGGATCCCCGACTATCGGGGGCCCAGCGGCGTGGCCCGCCGGCACACCCCGATGACCTATCAGGCGTTCACCGGCGACCCGGCGGCGCGTCGCCGGTACTGGGCGCGCAGTTACCTGGGGTGGCGCACCATCGCGGCGGCTGCCCCGAACGACGGGCACCGGGCGGTGGCCCGGTTGCAGGCCGTTGGCCTGGTGGACGGGATCGTCACGCAGAACGTCGACGGGTTGCACACCGCCGCGGGCAGCCGGGATGTGGTGGAGCTGCACGGCCGCCTGGCCGAGGTGGTGTGTCTGGGGTGCGGCCACCGGAGCGGGCGTGAGCAAATGCAGCAGCGGCTACGTCAGGCCAACCCGGGGTTCGCCGCAGCAGCCACGGCGGTGCGTCCCGACGGTGACGTCGACCTCGACGACGGGCAGGTGGCCGGGTTCCGAACGGTCGACTGCGCGTGCTGCGGGACGGGGATGCTGAAACCGGACGTGGTGTTCTTCGGTGAGACGGTGCCCACCGACCGGGTGGCGCGGTGTTTCGCGATGGTCGCTCGGGCCCGGACGCTGCTGGTGTTGGGGTCGTCGTTGACGGTGCTGTCGGGGCGGCGGTTCGTGCTGCGGGCGGTCAGGCAGGGCATTGCGGTGGTGATCGTCAACCAGGGCCCGACGCGGGGCGACGGGTACGCGTCTCTGCGGGTCGACGGGCCGTTGGGTGCGCTGCTTCCGGCGGTGGCCGACCGGGTGGGCGCCGGCCCGGTGGGCGCGGCGGTGCCGGTCCCCGGCTAGCCGGGGCGGTTCGGCCGGGTAGCGGTCCAGGTCGGCCGACACGCCGTGGCGACGCCGGTGATCGGGCGGGTGCCCATCCGGGGGGTACGCCGGCGGCCGGGGGTGGCGGCGCTGGTAGCGTTGACCATGCCGGTACCACCCACGCGGGAGAGACCGCCCCCTCGTCGGGGCGGCGCCGAAGGGGCAGATCCCTCCCCGGAACCTCTCAGGCAAAAGGACCGCGGGGGCAGGCACTGTGGAGCGCCGCCGCGCGCGACTCAGGGGGAGGCCGATCCGTCGACCTCGCCCCCGCTAGGAGCGCAGCGCATGACCGCAGAGCAGTTCGCCGACCGGCACATCGGCCCCGACCTGGCCGACGAGCGTCGGATGCTGGAGGTTGTCGGCTACGCCTCGATCGACGAGCTGATGGACGCGGCGATCCCGGAGGTGATCCGCTGGCAGGGCACCCTGCAGCTGCCGGAGCCGGCCGGTGAGCGGGAGGCGATCGCGGAGTTGCGGGCTTTGGCGGCCCGTAACACCGTCGCGGTGTCGATGATCGGGTTGGGTTACCACGGTACGCACACCCCGGCGGTGATCCGCCGTAACGTGCTGGAGAACCCGGCCTGGTACACGGCGTACACGCCGTACCAGCCGGAGATCAGCCAGGGGCGGTTGGAGGCGCTGCTGAACTTTCAGACGATGGTGACGGATCTGACGGGGTCGGCGACGGCGAACGCGTCGATGCTCGACGAGGGCACCGCCGCGGCGGAGGCGATGACCCTCGCACGTCGTGCGTCGAGGTGCAAGAGCCCGGTGTACGTGGTTGACGCCGACGCGCTGCCGCAGACGATCGCGGTGATCTCCGGCCGGGCGGAGCCGCTCGGTATCGAGGTGCGGGTCGTCGACGTCGAACGCGACGGGCTGCCGGCGGAGTTTTTCGGCCTGCACCTGCAGTATCCGGGGGCGTCGGGGGCGGTGCGTGACCACGCGCGGCTGGTCGAGGCCGCGCACGGGGTGGGGGCGTTGGTGACGGTGGCGGCGGATCTGCTGGCGTTGACGCTGCTGCGTCCGCCGGGGGAGATCGGCGTGGACATCGCCGTGGGCACCACGCAGCGGTTCGGGGTGCCGATGGGTTTCGGTGGGCCGCACGCCGGCTACCTGGCGGTGCGGTCGGGGCTGGAACGGATGCTGCCGGGTCGGCTGGTCGGGGTGTCGCGCGACGTGGACGGCAACCCCGCGTTCCGGTTGGCGTTGCAGACCCGGGAGCAGCACATCCGGCGGGAGAGGGCGACCAGCAACATCTGTACCGCGCAGGTGCTGCTGGCGGTGATGGCGGGCATGTACGCCGTCTACCACGGCCCGGACGGGCTGCGGGCGATCGCCCGGCGTACCCATGGCATGGCGGTGCGGCTGGCGGCCGGGCTGCGCGCCGGTGGGGTGCGGGTCGCGGACGTCGCGTTCTTCGACACGGTGACCGCGACGGTGCCGGGCCGGGCCGCTGAGGTGGTCGCGGCGGCGGCCGAGCGGGGTGTGAACCTGCGGTGGGTCGACACCGACCGGGTGGGGATCAGCTGCGACGAGACGACCACCGCGGCGCACCTTCGGGCGGTGTGGGCGGCGTTCGGGGTGCCGGGTTTCGACG
>NZ_SMKN01000367.1 GCF_004348675.1 Micromonospora sp. KC606
GAGGTGGTCAGGGGGTGAGGCGGTGCAGGTCGCGGGGGAAGGCGGTCACCTCGCGGACGTTCGCCGCGCCGATGAGGCGGGCGACGAAGCGTTCCAGGCCGATGGCGAAGCCGCCGTGCGGCGGCATGCCGTGCCGGAACGCCTCGACGTAGCCGGCGTACGGCTCGAACGGCTCGCCGCGCGCCGCCAGCGCCGCGACGTAGTCGTCGTGCCGGTGCAGGCGCTGCCCGCCGGTGACCAGCTCCACACCACGGAAGAGCAGGTCGAACCCGTTGGAGTACGCCGGCCGAGCCGGGTCCGGCTGGGTGTAGAAGGGCCGCTTCGCCATCGGGTACCCGGTGACGAAGAGGAACTCCGAGCCGTGCTCGGCGCGGGCCCACTGCCCCAGCGCCCGCTCGTGGGCGGGGGCCAGGTCCGGCTCGTCGGCGGGCGCCCCGGCGATCGTCAGCGCCTCGGTGAAGTGCACGGCGGGGATCTCCGCCGGCACCTCGGGCCCCTCGACCCCCAGGGTGCTCAGCGCCGTGCCCGCCCGGGACCAGACCGCGTCGAGCATCCCGGCAAGGGTGTCGCGCAGCACCGCCATCACGTCCCGGTGGTCGGCGACGAAGCCCAGTTCCGCGTCGAGGGAGGTGTACTGGGCCAGGTGCCGGACGGTGTCGTGCGGCTCGGCCCGGAACACCGGGCCCACCTCGTACACCCGCTCGAAGACGCCGACCATGAGCTGCTTGTAGAACTGCGGCGACTGGGCCAGGTACGCGGGCCGGCCGAACCAGTCCAGCGCGAACACGTTCGCCCCGCTCTCGGTGGACGAGGCGACCACCTTCGGGGTGTGGATCTCCACGAAGTCGCGGGCGTCGAGCGCGGCCCGGAAGCCGGCCACCGCCGCCGCCGACACCCGCAGCGCCGCCGCCCGGATCGGATGCCGCAACGCGACCGGGGCGTGGTCGAGCTGGGTGGGCAGGGTCGCGGTGAGCGCCGGCCGGTACAGGTCGAACGGGGGCGGCACGGCGGGCGGGCCGAGCGGTCGTACCGCCGGGTCGGTCAGCTCGACCCCGGCGGGAGCGGTGGGGTTCGCGACCACCGTGCCGACCACCTCGATTACGGTCTCCTCCGGCAGCGCCGCCACGGCTGAGCGCACGGCGGCCTCGGTGAGCACGACCTGGGCCAGACCGGCGGCGTCCCGCACGATCAGGAAGGCCACCGACTTGAGCAGCCGGCGGCGATGGACCCAACCGGCGATCCGGACGGTCGCGCCGACCTGGCCGGGAAGGTGGTGGGACAGGATGCGTTGCACGGTGGGCTGCTCCTTGGTCGATCGCAACGCCTTCGCCGCCCTCGGGCGGTGAAGCATCGCCTCGGCCCCAGGGAGGTGTGGGCGAGCGGGAACCTCGCGGTGCCACCACACCTTCGCACCCGCACGCGGCGGGAGCCTCGTTCGTCGCCTTTTCACCGGGGCCAGCCGGGCGGGCTCTACTGGGCGCGTACGCCGTTCTTTCCGCGGCTCGGGAGGGTCTTCGCGCGCCGACGCCAGACCGCCTTCCAGCAACCGGCGGCTCTCTGCGCTGGCGGACCGGCGCGCTACTCGGCTCCGTCACAGCCTCGCCGGGCAGGTTAGCAGCCGACCGCCGCCACGGTGACGTGGTTTTCGGGCCCTGGGTGTCCGGGGTCACCACCCCGGTGGCGTGACGCCCGTCGCCCGCAGTTCATCGACCGGCGCCGACCGGCGTAGGCTCGTTTTCGTGACGATCGAGCACTCCACGCCGACGACCGAGCAGGCCAGCCGCACCGCGACGGCGGCGCCCGAGGGCCGGCGCCTGCTGCGCATCGAGGCACGCAACGCCGAGACGCCGATCGAGCGCAAACCGCCGTGGATCAAGGTGAAGGCCAAGATGGGCCCGGAGTACACCCAGCTGCGCGGGCTGGTCTCGCGGGAGGGGCTGCACACCGTCTGCCAGGAGGCCGGCTGCCCCAACATCTACGAGTGCTGGGAGGACCGCGAGGCCACCTTCCTCATCGGTGGCGACCAGTGCACCCGGCGCTGCGACTTCTGTCAGATCGACACCGGCAAGCCGGCCGAGTTCGACGCCGACGAGCCGCGCCGGGTCGCCGAGTCCGTCGCGGCGATGGGCCTGCGCTACGCCACCATCACCGGCGTCGCCCGCGACGATCTGCCCGACGGCGGGGCCTGGCTGTACGCCGAGACGGTCCGGCAGATCCACGCCCTGCGCTCCGGTTGCGGCGTCGAGCTGCTGATCCCCGACTTCAACGCGGTTCCCGCACAGCTCGCCGAGGTGTTCGGTTCCCGGCCCGAGGTGCTGGCGCACAACGTCGAGACGGTGCCGCGCATCTTCAAGCGGATCCGGCCGGCGTTCCGCTACGAACGCTCCCTCGACGTGATCCGGCAGGCCCGCGCCGACGGCCTGGTCACCAAGAGCAACCTGATCCTCGGCATGGGCGAGGAGCGGGCCGAGGTCTCCCAGGCGCTGCGTGACCTGCACGACGCCGGCTGCGAACTGATCACCATCACCCAGTACCTCCGCCCCTCCCCCCGCC
>NZ_SMKN01000368.1 GCF_004348675.1 Micromonospora sp. KC606
GGCGGGCGCACCGGTGAGGCAGAGCCGCCGGTAGAGCCGGATCGCGCGGGGCGGCGGGGCGTCGGTCCAGAGGAAGTCCCACTCGTCGAGGCGGGCAACGTTGAACCGCTCCGCCAGCGTCTCCCGGTCGGTCCGGGGCAGTTGCACCCACTGCCCGGGGCGCAGTGCGCCCTCGGTGACGAGCGCGGCGAAGAGGTCGACCGCCGGGGCGGAGGCGCCGATGGCCCCGCCTGCCAGGCCGTCCCGCCGCCAGCCGCGGTCGCGTTCCGGGGCGGATCACGTGCCGGGCGAACGGGTGGTGGCCGATGGCGGCGAGGAACGCTGCCCGACCCACCAACTCCTGATCTGGCGATGATCATGGAGGCAGCCTGAAACGTCCGCCCGACCCGCCCGGTCCAGGGTGGAGATTGAGGGCCCGACCGATCGGGTACATCCCGGTCAACCCACTGGGAACCCCCACCGGAGGACACTGACATGCTTGCCATTCTCGCCGCCATCGTGTTCGGCTTCGCGCTCCTGCTGGACCTGCTGAACACCAACTTCGGCGCGCCTGACCTGTTCAACTGGCACACCCTCGTGCTGATCGGCCTGCTGCTGCTCTCGCTCCACCTCGCCGGGGTCGGCAACAGCCCGCGCGGCGCCGGCGGCGGTCGCTGGTACCGGGGCCGGCGGCCGGGTCGCGGCTGACCGTAATCGATCAGGCGGGCGGGGAGCACGGCGCGATTCCGGGGTCGCGGTCCCCGCCCGGTACTGTCTTGCTGATGGAATCCGACACCCTGTTCTCCCTCGGCGGACCCGCCGCGGCGCCCAGCGCCCCGGTGGGCCCGAGTGGTGCCGACGGATTCCCGGCGGCGGGGGAGGATTCGCCGCTGCCCGTCCGGATGCGCCCGGCGAGCATCGACGACCTGGTCGGGCAGGACCACCTGCTCGCTCCCGGCGCGCCGCTGCGCCAGCTGGTCGGCGGCGGCGCACCGATGTCGGTGATCCTCTGGGGCCCGCCGGGCAGCGGCAAGACCACCATCGCCCACCTGGTGGCCCGGGCCACCGACCGGCGCTTCGTCGCCATGTCCGCCCTCAACGCCGGGGTGAAGGACGTCCGCGCCGTGATCGACACGGCCCGACGGCAGCGTCGCGCGGGCGGCCCGCAGACCGTGCTCTTCATCGACGAGGTGCACCGGTTCAGCAAGACCCAGCAGGACTCGTTGCTCGCGGCGGTGGAGGACCGGACGGTCACCCTGCTCGCCGCGACCACGGAGAACCCGTACTTCTCGGTCATCTCACCGCTGCTGTCGCGTTGCGTGCTGCTCACCCTCCAGCCGCTGAACGACGCGGCCGTTCGCGGCCTGCTCCGCCGCGCGGTCGCCGACGAGCGTGGCCTCGCCGGCGCGCTCACCCTGGAGGCCGAGGCCGAGGACCACCTGGTACGCCTCGCCGGCGGCGACGTCCGCAAGGCGCTGACCGCGCTGGAGGCCGCGGCGGCCTCCGCCGTGGCGGTCGGCACCGGCCGGATCGACCTGGCCACGGCCGAGCAGGCGGTGGACGTGGCCGCGGTGCGCTACGACCGCGACGGTGACGCCCACTACGACATCACCAGCGCCTTCATCAAGAGCATGCGCGGCTCGGACGTGGACGCCTCACTGCACTGGCTGGCCCGGATGCTGGTCGCCGGGGAGGACGCCCGGTTCGTCGCCCGCCGGCTGGTGATCTTCGCCAGCGAGGACGTCGGCATGGCCGACCCGACCGCGTTGACCGTGGCCACCGCCGCCGCGCACGCCGTGGAGTTCGTCGGCCTGCCCGAGGCCCAGCTCAACCTGGCCCAGGCGGTGATCCATCTGGCCGCTGCCCCGAAGTCCAACTCGGCCACCACGGCCCTGGGCGCGGCGATGACCGACGTACGCGCCGGCCGCGGCGGTCCGGTGCCACGCGGCCTGCGCGACGCCCACTACGCCGGAGCCCGGGGTCTGGGGCACGGCACCGGGTACCGCTACCCGCATGACGACCAGCGCGGAGTGGTCACCCAGCAGTACGCTCCCGACGATCTCGTCGGGACCGACTACTACCAGCCCAGCGGCCACGGCGCGGAGCGGTCGGTGGCCGCCCGCCTGCCCCTGCTGCGCCGGATCGTCCGCGGGCTGCCCGCCCCGGTGTCGCGTCCCGACGGGCCGGCGGCGGCGGACGGCCGTCACCCGTCGGGCACGGGGCACACCGGTGTGGCGGATGAGAACGGCAGCGAAGCCGTCGGGGAGGGTCAGCAGTGACATCGCGTGGTGGGGAGCGACCGCAGGACGGTCCCGACGAGCGGCGCGACTCCCGCGCCAAGGGCCGACGCTGGGGTCGTGGCCGGGCCGAGGAGACTCCCCCGGAGCCGGAGGGCGAGGAGTTCGGCTGGATCGACGACCTGCGTACCGCCAAGCAGCAGCGCGGTGAGCTCGGCCCGGACGGCGAGCAGCCCCGCGCGGTCCCACCGTCGCCGCCCGCCGGCCACAACCCGACGCCGCCCCGGCCCGCCCCGGCCGGCCCTCGCCCGGACGGTCCACCAC
>NZ_SMKN01000369.1 GCF_004348675.1 Micromonospora sp. KC606
GGGGAAGGAAGGGACGGCATGGCGACGGATGCGAACCACGAGCGGCCCGCGGGAAGCCCCGCGGCGGCGGCCGTGCACCTGCTGCACGAGCGGGGCGAGTTGCTGGCCACGGTCGAGTCGCTGACCGGAGGGCTGCTCGCCGCGTCGATCGTGGAGATCGCCGGGGTCAGCGGCGTCTACCGGGGCGGCCTCGTCGCCTACGCCACCGAACTGAAGTCGCAGTTGGCCGGCGTACCCGAGGCGCTGCTGGCCGAGCGCGGGCCGGTCGACCCGGAGGTGGCTGTCGCCCTCGCAGAGGGCGGTCGGCGGCGCTGCGGGGCAGACTGGGGGCTGGCCACCACCGGCGTGGCGGGACCGCAGCCGCAGGACGGCAAGCCGGTGGGGTTGGTCTACGTCGCGGTGGCCGGTCCGGTCGGCCCGGCCGTCCGGCGGCTCGACCTCGACGGCGGCCGGGACCACATCCGCGCAGCGGCGGTGATCGAGGTGTTGCGGCTGCTCGTCGAGCGGATCCAGGCCGCCGGCGGCCCCGCGCCGGTCGCCGGGACGGAGGGCGGTGCGGCGGTACCGGAGGCCGGGCGGTGACCGGGTGTTCGGATTTGGCGGGCCGGGGTGGTATGTCGTCGGGCCGGGCACCGGGTACGGTTGCGGGAAGGCTCCGGCGTACGACGTCGGCGTCGGCGCGGCGGGCCGCGTCCGGCGTGGGCGGAGGCCCGGGCGAGAGGTGTTCCCGTCAGGGGGAGGGGCGATGGTCCTGCTACGCCGCGTAATCGGCGACGCACTGCGGGCGCGCCGGCAGGGTCAGCACCGCACCCTGCGCGAGGTTTCCACCGCCGCCAACGTCAGCCTCGGCTACCTGTCCGAGATCGAGCGTGGCCAGAAAGAGCCTTCCAGCGAGCTGCTGGCCGCGATCTGCGACGCGCTGGGCGCCCGCCTGTCCGAGCTGCTGCGTGAGGTCAGCGACACCGTCGCCCTCGCCGAGCAGATGCCGGGAGTGCTGGTGTCGGTGCAGGACGGGCCGGCCGAGCAGCCGTCGGTGCCGTCCGCGGCCACGGTGCGCAAGGCCGCCGACCGGGGTGTTCGCCAGGTCACCTCGGACGGCAAGGTGGCGGTTCAGGTCCGGCAGGAGTCACCACTGAAGGCCACCCTCCGCAGCGCCCGGGTCCGCGCCGGCGAGCGGGACGTGGTCTGCGCCGCCTGACGGCTCTTCGCGTGGCCGGGTCCGCTGCCGCCGCGTAGGGTTGATCGTGGGCCGTGCGCGGGCTCTCCCGCGGTACGGATGCCCGGTTGGCGTCCGGCTGCGACGATGGGGGCACGCCGCGCGGCCAGGCGGGACAGCCCCGTCCGCCGCAGGCCGAGGCGCAGCCACGCTACTGAGGGGATACCGCGGAGATGGCGAACCCGTTCGTCAAGGGCTGGCACTATCTGATGGCGCTTTTCGGTGCCAAGATCGACGAGCACGCCGATCCGAAGGTGCAGATCCAGCAGGCCGTCGAGGAGGCGCAGCGCCAGCACCAGGCGCTGGTCCAGCAGGCGGCCGCGGTGATCGGCAACCAGCGTCAGCTGGAGATGAAGCTCTCCCGGCAGATGTCGGAGGTCGAGCGGCTCCAGGCCAACGCGCGGCAGGCGCTCGTCCTCGCCGACCAGGCCCGCGCCAACGGCGACGAGGCCGAAGCCGCCCGTTACGAGCAGTCCGCCCAGGTGCTCGCCACCCAGCTGGTCTCCGTCGAACAGGCCACCGAGGACCTGAAGACCCTGCACGACCAGGCACTCGGCGCCGCCGCCCAGGCCCGCCGCGCGGTCGAGAACAATTCGATGATCCTCCAGCAGAGGCTCGCCGAGCGCACCAAGCTGCTCAGCCAGCTGGAGCAGGCCAAGATGCAGGAGAGCGTCGCACGCTCACTGGAGTCGATGTCCGCGATCACCGCCGGGGGTAATGTTCCCACCCTCGACGAGGTACGCGACCGCATCGAGCGCCGCTACGCCACCGCCATGGGCCGAGCCGAGTTGGCCGGCAACTCCGTCGAGGGGCGGATGCTGGAGATCCAGAAGTCGACTCTGGACGCCGCCGGGTCGTCCCGGCTGGAACAGATCCGGGCCAGCATGGCCGGGGAGCGACTGGCCGGTGCGCAGGAGCGGCCCGCCGTGCAGCAGCAGACACCTCCGGTGGCCGACCCGGCAGCCGCCAAGCTCGACGAGATCCGGGCCAGCACGGGCCGCGAACGCGGCACCGGGAACCCTAGCGCTGCCGGCTGAGCGGCGGGCACGAGGAGGTACGGGTGGCGGACGAGCGAGCACGACACTTCCGTCGGCTGCGACGGCTGCGGCGCTCCGCCCGGCGGTGGACGGTGGCGGCCGGTGGACTCGGCGGCGCTGCGGCGGTGCTGACCCCGTACGCGGGGATCGGGTTGCCCGACGCGGCCTGGGCCGCTGGGGCTGGTAGCGCGCTGGCGCTGGCCGCCTGGCGCTGGATCGATCTGCGGGCTCTCGCGGCACGCCC
>NZ_SMKN01000036.1 GCF_004348675.1 Micromonospora sp. KC606
CGCCGACCGTCAGCAACACTCGCCTAGCCGTCGGCAGCGTCAGAGGTGTATAAGAGACAGGGGGAGCGCCGCGTCGAGGGCGGCGGGGAGGGCGGTGAGGAAGGCGTCGACCTGCTCGGCGGTGAGGATCAGCGGCGGCGCGAGCCGCACCACCAACGGCTGCACCGGGTTGACCAGGAAACCCGCGTCGCGCAGGGCGGCGGTGACGGTGTGGGAGACCGGGGCGGCGAGCACGACGCCGAGCAGCAAACCGGCGCCGCGCACCTCGGCGACGAGCGGGTGGCCGAGTGCCTCGATGCCCCGGCGCAGCCGCTCCCCGGTCCGCTTGACGTGATCGAGCAGCCCCTCGCTGGCGATGGTCGAGATCACCGCGAGGGCGGCGGCGCAGCTGACCGGGTTGCCGCCGAAGGTGGTGCCGTGCGAGCCGGGAGCGAGCAGTGTGGCGGCCCGACCGAAGGCGAGACACGCGCCGATCGGCAGCCCGCCGCCGAGCCCTTTGGCCAGCGTCACCACGTCCGGCTCGACGCCCTCGGCCTGGTGGGCGAACCAGTGCCCGGTGCGGCCGATGCCGGTCTGCACCTCGTCGAGCACCAGCAGCGCGCCGTGCCGGGCGGTGATCCGCCGGGCGTCGGTCAGGTACCCGGCCGGGGGCACGACCACACCGTTCTCCCCCTGGATAGGCTCCAGGATCACCATGGCGGTGGCGTCGGTGACCGCCGCTTCCAGCGCGTCCACGTCGCCGTACGGAACGTGGGTGACGTCGCCGGGCAGCGGCCGGAACGGGTCGGCCTTGGCCGGCTGGCCGGTGAGGGCCAGCGCCCCCATCGTCCGGCCGTGGAAGCCGCCCCGGGTGGCGACCACGTGGGAGCGACCGGTGAGCCGGGACAGTTTGAACGCGGCCTCGTTGGCCTCGGCGCCGGAGTTGGCGAGGAAGACCCGGCCGGGCCGACCGGCCAGGGCCAGCAGCAGCTCGGCCAGGGCCACCGGGGGCTCGGCGACGAACAGGTTGGAGACGTGCCCGAGGGTGGCGACCTGCTTGGAGACGGCGGCCACCACGGCCGGGTGGGCATGCCCGAGGGCGTTGACCGCGATGCCGCCGAGCAGGTCGACGTACTCCCGGCCAATTTCGTCGACCACGACGGCGCCGGAGCCGGAAACCAGCGCCAGCGGCGGGGCACCGTAGTTGTCCATCATGGCCTGGCCCCACCGTTCGACCAACGTGCTCATGACTCGATCACCATGGTTCCGAACCCTTCCGAGGTGAAGACCTCGAGCAGCGTGGAGTGGGCGACCCGACCGTCGACGACGTGCGCGGCGGGCACTCCCCCGCGCACCGCCCGCAGGCATGCCTCCATCTTCGGCACCATCCCCGACTGCAGGGACGGCAGGAGCGCCGCCAACTCGTCGGCGGTGATCTCGCTGACCAGGCTGTCGCGGTCGGGCCAGTCGGCGTACAGGCCGGGGACGTCGGTGAGGACGACCAGCTTGCGCGCCTCCAGCGCTACGGCGAGCGCCGCCGCGGCGGTGTCGGCGTTGAGGTTGTGCAGCACTCCGTCGGCGTCCGGCGCGACGGTGGAGATCACCGGGATCCGGCCGGCCGCGATCAGGTCGGCCACCGCGGAGACGTCGACCGACTCCACGTCGCCGACCTGCCCGACGTCGACCGGCTCACCGTCGACGTACGCGGGCCGCCTTACCGCGGTGAACAGACCGGCGTCCTCGCCGGAGAGGCCGACGGCGAACGGGCCGTGCGCGTTGATCAGCCCGACCAGTTCCCGTCCGACCTGCCCGACGAGCACCATCCGGACGACGTCCATCGCCTCCGGGGTGGTGACCCGCAGGCCGCCCTTGAACTCACTCGGGATGCCGAGCCGGCCAAGCATGGCGGAGATCTGCGGCCCGCCGCCGTGCACCACGACCGGCTTGAGCCCGGCGTACCGGAGGAAGACCATGTCGGCGGCGAAGGCGCGCTGCAGTTCGGGGTCCACCATGGCGTTGCCGCCGTACTTGACCACGACTGTCGTCCCGGAGAGCCGGGCCAGCCAGGGCAGGGCCTCGATCAGCGTCTCGGCCTTGACCTGGGCCCGGGCAAGGTCCGTGCTCAGCGTCATGGCTTGGCCGACCTTCCGATCGCGACTGCGGGACTCCGCTGCGCCGCGTTCCTCGCGCTCACCCTGCCAACCCCGATCGCGACTGCGGGACTCCGCTGCGCTGCGTTCCTCGCGCTCACCCTGCCAACCCCGATCGCGACTGCGGGACTCCGCTGCGCTGCGTTCCTCGCGCTCACCCTGCCAACCCCGATCGCGACTGCGGGACTCCGCTGCGCCGCGTTCCTCGCGCTCACGATGAGTACGCCGAGTTCTCGTGCACGTACGCGTGCGACAGGTCATTGGTCCAGACCGTCGCGGCCGCGTCACCGGCGTGCAGGTCGATCCGGATGGTGACGTCCCTGCCGGTGAGGTCCACCTTGGAGCGGTCCTCGGCGGCGGCCCCGGAACGGCACACCCAGATGCCGTTCACCGCGACGTCCACGCCGTCCGGTTCGAAGGCGGCGGTGGTGGTGCCGACGGCGGCGAGGATCCGCCCCCAGTTCGGGTCGTTGCCGAACAGGGCGGTCTTGACCAGGTTGTTCCGGGCCACCGACCGGCCCACCTGCACCGCGTCGTCCTCGCTGGCGGCGCCGACCACGTCGATGGCGATCTGTTTGGTGGCGCCCTCGGCGTCGGCGAGGAGCTGCTGGGCGAGGTCGTGGCAGGCCGCGGTGACCGCGGCGGTCAACTCCGCCTCGGTGGGCTCGATGCCGGATGCGCCGCTGGACAGCAGCAGCACCGTGTCGTTGGTGGACATGCAGCCGTCGGAGTCG
This sequence comes from Micromonospora sp. KC606, assembly GCF_004348675.1. Lineage (GTDB taxonomy): Bacteria > Actinomycetota > Actinomycetes > Mycobacteriales > Micromonosporaceae > Micromonospora. The sequence goes on from NZ_SMKN01000036.1 coordinate 2,864, forward strand.
ATCCGGTCGAAGGTGATTCGGGTGGCGGCCCGCAGCGCGGCGTCGAGGGTCTGCGGCCCGGCCACCGCGTCGGTGGTGAGCACACAGAGCATGGTGGCCATGGCGGGGGCGAGCATGCCCGCGCCCTTGGCCATGCCCCCGACGGTCCAGCCGCTGCCCTCGGCGACGGTGGTCTTCGGCCGGGTGTCGGTCGTCATGATCGCCTCGGCGGCGGCCGGTCCACCGTCGCGGGCCAGCCCGCGGATCGCGGCGCGTACCCCCGGCAGGAGCTTCGCCATGGGCAACCGCTCGCCGATCAGTCCGGTGGAGCAGACCGCGACCTCACCGGCGCCGAGCATCAGCCGCGGACTGACCGAGGTGAGCGTGGTGGCGGTGTGCTCGGCGGTGGCGTGGGTGTCCTGGAACCCGGCCGGTCCGGTGCAGGCGTTGGCGCCGCCGGAGTTGAGCACCACGGCGCGGACAACCCCGCCCCGGACGACCTGCTGGGTCCAGAGCACCGGGGCGGCCTTGACCCGGTTGGTGGTGAAGACGCCGGCGACCCCGGCGTCGGGGCCGTCGTTGACGACGAGGGCGACATCGGCGGCGCTGCCGGTCTTGAGCCCGGCGGCGACACCGGCGGCCCGGAAGCCCCGGGGAACGGTGACGGTCATGGCGCGACTCCGTAGGTCGACAGGCCGGTGGTCTCGGGGAGCCCGAGCATGAGGTTGGCGTTCTGCACGGCCTGACCGGCCGCGCCCTTGCCGAGGTTGTCGACGGCGCTGACCACGATCACCCGACCGGAGTCGACGTCGACGCCGGCCTGGAGGTGGCAGCAGTTCGAGCCGGCGGTGGCGGCGGTGTGCGGCCAGGCACCCTGCGGCAGCAGGTGCACGAACGGCGCGTCGGCGTACACCTCGGCCAGCACGTCACGCGGGTCGACGTCCCCGGTGGGAACGGCGGTGACGGTGGCGAGGATGCCGCGCGGCATGGGTGCGAGGACGGGGGTGAAGGAGAGGCTGGTGGCCCCGGTGGCCTGCTTGATCTCCGGCACGTGCTGGTGGCTGCCGACCTTGTAGGGCGACAGGTCGCCCATCACCTCGCTGCCGAGCAGGTGACTCTTGGTGGCCCGGCCCGCCCCGGAGGTGCCGGAGGCGGCCACCACCACCACGTCGGCGGGGAAGACCGCGCCGGCGGCGATCAGCGGGGCCAGCGCCAGCGTGGTGGCGACGGCGTAACAGCCGGTGCTGGCGACCCGGCTGGCGGCGGCGATCGCCGCACGCTGACCGGGCAGCTCTGGCAGGCCGTAGGTCCAGGCGCCGGCGTGCGTGCCGCCGTAGTAGCGGGCCCAGGCGTCGGCGTCGTGGAGCCGGTGGTCGGCGCCGAGGTCGACCACCTTGACCGACTGGGGCAGCGTCGCCGCGAGGGCCGCGGACTCACCGTGCGGCAGCGCCAGGAAGACCAGGTCCGCGTCGGCCAGGGTGGCCGAGTCGGTCGCCCTGAGGACCAGGTCGAGCCCGGCGAGCTGGGGGTGCACGGCGGTTACCGGCTGGCCCGCCTGGCGGTGGGCGGTGGCGGCGACCAGGTCGAACTCGGGGTGCCCGGCGATCAGCCGTAGCAGCTCGCCGCCGGCGTATCCGCTCGCCCCGGCGATCGCGACTCGAATGCCCATACTCACCTCCGCATGACTATGCAGACAAGGCTAGCGGCGACGGCCCACTACCGCAAGGTCATGCATCTCACTGCATGATCATGAGAAGTGTTGCCGCATGATTGGAGGCCCGGTCCTGGTGTCGGGGACAGGACGCCGGGCGATCAGGTGACCCGGTCGCCGGCGATCCCGTGCTGCCCGCCCGCCCCTGCGACGCTGCGGCGAGGTCTCCGAAGCGGTAACGGGCGAGGCCCCGACCCGCAGCCGGGTCGGGGCCTCGTCGACCTGTGGCTCAGGCGCCGCGCAGGGTCGCGCCGAACCGCTGCGCCGCGAGGGCAACCGCGGCATCCCGGGCGGCCAGCGCCTCCTCGACGGTCAGCGTCCGGTCCGGAGCGCGGAAGGTGAGCTTGTACGCCAGCGACCGACGTCCCGCACCGAGCTGCTCCGCGGCGTACACGTCGAAGAGCCGCACGTCCTCCAGCAGCTCACCGGCCCCCTCGACGAGGGTCCGCCGCACCTCGGCGGCGGGCACCGACTCGTCGAGCACCAGCGCCACGTCGATCAGCGCCGGCGGGAAGGTGGACACGGTCGGCGCGGGCGCCAGCGGGGCCGGTGGCAGCGCGTCGAGGTTCAGCTCCATGGCGCTGGCCCGCCTGGGCAGCTCCAGGGTCGTCACCACCGCCGGGTGCAGCTCCCCGGCGTACCCGACGACGGTGCCGTCGACCAGCAACGCGGCGCAGCGTCCAGGGTGCCAGGGGGCGTGCTCGACGGCACGCACCTCAATCCGGTCGGCCGGGATGTCGGCGGCGGCGAGCACGTCCCGGCCGGCCTGGACGGCGTCCGCCCAGCAGGCGGCCCGGCCCCGACCCCACCAACCGGCCGGCTCGACGTCGCCGGCGAGGACGACGGCGACGTGCCGGGGCTGGTGCGGCACCACCGCGTCGGCGGCGGCGAACTCGGCGTCGGTGGGACGCCGGTCGACGCCCATGGCCGGCGGCCGGCCGACCCCGGGACGCGGGTGGAAGACCGTGCCGATCTCGTAGATCGCGAGGTCGCGGTGGCCGCGGCCGAGGTTGCGCCGGAGGATGCCCAGCAGCGGGCCGAGCAGCGTGGTCCGCAGCAGCGGCTCCTCTTCGGACAGCGGGTTGGCCAGCCGGACCGCCGGGCGGCGCGGGTCGTCGGCGGGCAGGCCGAGCTGGTCGGCCAGCTCCGGCGAGGTGAACGGGTGCGCGACCACCTCGACCAGACCACGCTCGGCCAACGAGCGGGCCACCGCCCGGCGGCGACGCTGCTGCCAGGTCAGGCCCCGACCGGGGGGCGCGGTGGGCAGCACCGACGGCACCCTGTCGTACCCGTCGAGCCGGACCACCTCCTCGACCAGGTCGGCCGGGTCGGTGAGGTCGGGCCGCCAGGTCGGCGGGGTCACGGTGAGCACGTCGCCGCCGCCGGCCGCGACGCCGACCTCGCCCGGGTCCTCGGCGAGCCGGTCGGGGCCCCGCACGACGGTGCAGCCGACCTGCTCCAGCAGGGCGACCACCCGCTCCGGCGGATACTCCACCCCGACCCGCCGCGACGGCAGGTCGGTTGGCAGGGTGACCGGGGGCATCGGCCGGACGTGGTCGAGGTCGAGGATCTCGTCCCCGGCCGTGCCGCCGGCATGCTCGGTGAGCAGCCGGACCGCCCGCTCGATGGCGACCAGCGGCAGTGCCGGGTCCACGCCCCGTTCCCAGCGCTTCGCGGCCTCGCTGAACAGCTTGTGCCGGCGGGCGGTGCGCCCGACCATCACCGGGTCCCAGTGGGCGGCCTCGAAGAGCACATCTGTGGTGCCGCCGATGACCTCGCTGGTCTCGCCGCCCATCACCGCGGCGAGCGAGACGGGCCCCGTGTCGTCGCAGATCACCATGTCCTCGGCGGCGAGGGTACGGGCCACCCCGTCCAGCGTGGTCAGCTTCTCCCCCGCCTCGGCCCGGCGGACCACCAGCGGTCCGGTGATCCGGTCGGCGTCGAAGGCGTGCATCGGCTGACCCAGTTCGAGCATCAGGTAGTTGGTGATGTCGACCGGCAGCGAGATGCTGCGGATGCCGGCCACGGTGAGCCGTCGCGCCATCCAGCCGGGGGTCGCGGCGGTCGGGTCGATCCCGCGCACCATCCGGGCGGCGAACCGGTCGCAGCCGGCGGTGTCGTGCACCTCGACCGGGTACGCCGGCTCGGCGGTGCCGCCGGGCGCGGGCGCCAGGCCCGGGTCGCGGAACGGCACGCCGAGGGCGTGCGCCAGCTCGCGGGCCAGGCCGCGCACGCTCAGCGCGTACCCCCGGTCCGGGGTGATCTCCACCTCGACCACGACGTCGTCGAGGCCCACGACGGGGCGGGCGTCGTCGCCGGGCTTGGCCGTGGTGTCGGGCGGCAGCACGATGATGCCCGAGTGGTCGTCGCCCAGGCCCAGCTCCTTCGCGGAGCAGATCATGCCGTGGGAGTTGCGCCCGTAGGTCTTACGCGCGCCGATGGCGAAGCCGCCGGGCAGCACGCCGCCGGGGAGGATCACCACCACCTTGTCGCCCTGGGCGAAGTTGCGGGCCCCGCAGACGATCTCCTGTGGCTCGCCGGTGCCGTTGGCGGCGCCCACGTTGACCCGGCAGAACCGGATCGGCTTCTTGAAGCCGGTCAACTCCTCGATCTCCAGGACCTCGCCGACCACCAGCTGGCCGGTGACGGTGCCGGCCAGGTCCACGACGGACTCGACCTCGATGCCGAGGTCGACCAGGGCCTGCTCCAGGTCGCCGGTGGGCAGGTCGGCGGGGAGGTCGACGTACTCCCGCAGCCAACTGACAGAAACTCGCATGACTTCAGACCACCGTTCCCGTGACTCGTACCCGCATCGCCCTACGCCCCGACCCCGAACGCGCGGGTGAACCGCACGTCGCCCTCGGCCATGTCCCGCATGTCGCTGACCCCGTGCCGGAACATCACCGTCCGGTCGATGCCCATGCCGAAAGCGAATCCGGAGTAGACCTCCGGGTCGATACCGCAGGCGCGCAGCACCCGCGGGTTGACCATGCCGCAGCCGCCCCACTCGACCCAGCGCGGGCCGTCCCGGTGCTCGGGGAACCACACGTCGAACTCGGCCGACGGCTCGGTGAACGGGAAGTAGTGCGGCCGGAAGCGGGTCTTCGCGCCCTCGCCGAACATCGCCCGGGCGAAGTGGTCGAGGGTGCCGCGCAGGTGGGCCATGGTGATGTCCTTGTCCACCACCAGGCCCTCGACCTGGTGGAACACCGGCGCGTGGGTGGCGTCCAGCTCGTCGGTGCGGTAGACCCGCCCCGGCACCACCACGTAGATCGGGGGCTTGTGGGTCAGCATGGTGCGTGCCTGCACCGGCGAGGTGTGGGTGCGGAGAACGAGACCCGAACCGTCGCCGGCCACGGCGGAACTCTCCGGGGCTATGTGGAAGGTGTCCATCAGCCCTCGCGCCGGGTGGTCGGCGGGGATGTTCAGCGCGTCGAAGTTGGTCCACTCCAGCTCGACCTCGGGGCCCTCGGCGACCTCGTAGCCCATCCCGACGAACAGATCGCTGATCTGCTCCATCAGGGTGCTCAGCGGGTGCCGGGCACCCCGGGGACGCCGGTCGTACGGAAGGGTCACGTCGACCCGCTCCTCGACCAGCATCCGGGCGGCCTGCTCGCGCTCAAGGACCTCGGCGCGGGCGGCGTACGCGGACTCGATGGCCCGGCGGGCCTCGTTGACCCGCTTGCCCGCGTCGGACTTCGCCGCCGGCGGCAGCGCGCCGATCTCCCGGCGGGCGAGGGACACCGGCGCCCGGTCACCCAGGTGCGCGGGGCGCAGCGCGGTCAGCGCGTCGGGGTCGGCGGCGGCGGCGAACGCCTTCTCGGCGGTGGCGACGGCCTCGGCCAGGGCGGCCGGGTCCAGCAGGGCGACCTGCTTCGGGTCGTACGGATCGTTGCGGTAGCTCATGGGTAACGGGCACTCCCTCACGGCGGCGCCGACCCTCCCGGGCGGCTAGGCGAGTCTACGGACGCGCGGCTGTGCCGCAGCCCGCCGGTGGGAGTTGCGCAGGGGGAAGGGTCAGGCCCGCCGCCCGCCGACACCGGCGGGCTGGCTAAACGAACGCCGTGGCGCGTTCACCATGCGGACGACTCCCCCTGTGCTGTCTGCGCGCGTGACACCGTCAGCGCAGTGCTCTCGCTGAAGCGTACAGGCAGACGGCGGCGGCCGCAGCCAGGTTCAGGCTCTCGGCACGCCCGTACAGCGGCACCCGCACCCGCGCGTCGGCGGCGGCGGTCAGCGCCTCGGGCAGGCCGTGCGCCTCCGAGCCGAACAGCCACGCGGTGGGCGCGGCGAGCCGGCCGGCGTCGGCGAGGTCGTCCAGGTCGCGGTCGCCGTACCCGGTGGTGGCGAAGATCGAGAGCCCGGCGGTACGTAGCGCCCCGACCGCGGCGGCCGGGTCGGCGGCGCGGACCACGTCGACATGGAACAGGCTGCCGGCGGAGGCCCGCACGCACTTGCCGTTGTACGGGTCGACGGCGTCGCCGGCGAAGACCACCGCACCGGCGCCGGCGGCGTCGGCGGTGCGCAGGACGGTGCCGGCGTTGCCCGGGTCGCGGATCTCGGCCAGCACCGCGACCAGGCGCGGCCCGCGCGCGAGGGCCGTCTCCAGGGGTACGTCGAGGTGCCGGCAGACAGCGACCAGCCCCTGCGGGGCGACGGTCTCGGCGAGCGCCGCGAGCGCCTCGTCGGTGACCTCGGAGACGGGCACGTCCTGCCGTGCGGCCAGCGCCGCGAGGTCGGCGTACCGGTCGAGGGCTGCGGGGGTGCCGAACAGCTCGACGGTCGTGCCGGCCCGGACCAGGGCCTCGCGGACCGCCTGCGGCCCCTCGGCCAGGAAGCGACCGGTGGTGTCGCGGTCGCGGCGGCGGTGCAGCCGCCGGGCCGCGGCCACCCTGGGGGTACGCGGGGTGAACGGGCCCGGGACAGCGTCGAGGCGCCTCCCGCGCGATGGTGACTGCATGGGAGACGCCTCGATCTGCGGTGGGTGGATCAGGCGGCCTGGGCCGCGGCGCCACCGGTGCCCTCGGCCGCCACGGCGGCACGGGCCAGCTCGACGATCGCGGCGAACGCCGCGGCGTCGTTGACGGCCATGTCGGCCAGGATCTTGCGGTCGACCTCGATGCCGGCCAGGCGCAGGCCCTGGATCAGCCGGTTGTAGGTCAGGCCGTTCGCCCGGGCGCCGGCGTTGATCCGCTGGATCCAGAGCTGCCGGAAGTCGCCCTTGCGGTCGCGGCGGTCCCGGTAGGCGTACTGCATCGAGTGCAGCACCTGCTCCTTGGCCTTGCGGTACAGCCGGGAGCGCTGACCGCGGTAGCCGCTGGCGGTCTCCAGCAGGGTACGGCGCTTCTTCTGGGCGTTCACAGCCCGCTTGACGCGTGCCATCTCAACTCCTTCTTCGGTTCAGGTGGCGCGCGTCAGCGGCCGAGCAGCTTCTTGATTCGCTTGACGTCGGCCTTGACCAACTCGACCGTGCCGGTCAGCCGGCGGGTCCGGGTAGAGGACTTCTTCTCCAGGTTGTGGCGGAGGCCGGCCTGCTGGGCAACGATCTTGCCCTTGCCGGTCACCTTGACCCGCTTGCCCATACCCGTGTGGCTCTTCATCTTCGGCATGTGGAACGTCTCTCCCTGTTACTGGCCGCTGGTCTCAACGGTCGTGCCGGTGTCACCGGCTGCTGCGGTCTCGCCGGCCTCCGGAGCGACGGAGCCGTCCGCGGCCCGTTCCCGGGGTCCGCCCCGAGATGCCGTCGCGGCGGCCGCGGCGGCCTTCGTGGCGCGGTGCGGCGCGAGCACCATGATCATGTTGCGACCGTCCTGCTTCGGCGCGGCCTCGACGTACCCCAGCTCCGAGATCTCGGACTCGAGCCGGCGCAGGAGCCGGTAACCCAGCTCCGGGCGGCTCTGCTCCCGACCGCGGAACATGATCGTCACCTTGACCTTGTCGCCGGCCTTGAGGAACCGCACCACGTGACCCTTCTTGGTCTCGTAGTCGTGCGGGTCGATCTTCGGCCGGAGCTTCATCTCCTTGATGACGGTCTGCTGCTGGTTACGCCGCGCTTCGCGCGCCTTCAGTGCGCTCTCGTACTTGAACTTGCCGAAGTCCATGAGCTTGCACACCGGCGGGCGCGCCATCGGCGCAACCTCGACCAGGTCCAGGTCGACGTCCGCGGCCAGCTGCAGGGCGCGCTCCAGCGGGACGATGCCCACCTGCTCACCCTCAGGGCCGACCAGTCGGACCTCACGTGCCCGGATCTGCTCGTTCACGCGTGGTTCGACGCTGATGGGGCCTCCTCGAGTCGGGTCTCCTGCGTGGCCGACCCCGCGGGCCCCCGGGTGAGGGCCGCCCGGAAAGCAGGAGGCCCCGGCGCATGCCAGGGCCCACTCGACCGGTCGGCACGATCACATGATCGTGCATCCGGGACCGGGGCGCGCCCGGAACCGGTGACCGGACCCGGCCGCCTACGTGGCGACTCGGGTGGGAGCAGGCGCTCCGCTTCGAGACCGCCCGCACCACGAGGTGGGGGCAGTCTGGTCGACTTGGCAACACTACACCCTCACCCCAGCCACCCCCAAACCGGGCCCCGCGCAGGTCAACGCGGGTGTTACCGGACCCGCAGCGGGACCCGGCCGCCGAACCGACCACGCGGCGGCCGCCCGGGGTGGGCGGCGGCGTCGAGCGCCTGGTCAGCGGGAGGTGGCGCGGCCCGACCGGGATGCCAGGTGGGCCTGGTGCAGCCGGCGCAGCGCGCGGACCCCCGCCACCGCGATCTCCTTGTCGGCGGCCTGCAGGGCGACCATCGGCAGCAGGTCGTCGTCGTGCAGCTCCAGGCTGGCCCAGGGCGCGCCCCGGTCGAACCGGACGCCGCGGACGACCTCCCACGGCAGCTCGTACGACCCGATCACGTTGCGGACCCGCACGCTGCGGGCGTCCGCCTCCACCCGGGGGCGGGTGAACAGCAGGATGGCCAGCGCGCCGAGCACGCCGAGGCCCACCATGGCGAGCTGGTCGCCGCGCTGGAAGGTGCCGTAGCCGTTACCCGTGGCGCCGCTCAGCGAGGTGGCCACCAGACTGAACACCACCAGCAGCGCGACCGCCGAAACCCAGCAGACGACCCGGATACGTCGGGGCTTCAGGCGGACCAGCTCGGGATCACTCACCCCACCAGTCTGCCACCCGCCCCGGGTCGGCGTACCGTCGCCACACGAAGCCCGAGGGCCGCGTCGCCACCCGGCGTGATCCGTCAGCGCCGTTGATCCACTCCGGGTGCGGCACATCGCGGTAGCCCACGGGCTGAGCGAGGCGCGATTCTCCGTATCCGGAGTGGATCAAGGCTGGACGGGGAACCCCGGCCGACGCACTGCGGTCCGGGTGGCGTACTCAGAGCCGGCAGGCGTGGATGTTGGTGACCAGGATGGCGCGAGCGCCCAGGTCGTACAGCTCGTCCATGATCCGGTGCACGTCGTCGCGGAGCACCATCGCCTGCACCGCGACCCAGCCCTCCCGGTGCAGCGGGGAGACCGTCGGCGACTCGATCCCGGGGGTCAGCGAGCTGGCCCGGTCGAGCAGGCCCGCCGGCACGTCGTAGGCGAGCATGACGTAACGGCGGGCCACCAGCACGCCGTGCAGCCGGCGCAGCAGCTGCGCGGACTGCGGGTGCACCGGCGCGGCGGCCCGGCGGACCAGCACCGCCGAGGAGCGCAGCAGCGGCTCGCCGAAGACCACGAGGCCCGCCTGGCGCAGCGTGGTGCCGGTCTCCACCACATCGGCGACCACGTCGGCGACGCCGAGCCGGATGGCGTTCTCCACCGCCCCGTCCAGGCGGATCACGTCGGCCTTGACGCCCAACTCGGCCAGGTGCCGCTCGACCAGCCCCGGGTACGCGGTGGCGATCCGGTGCCCGCCCAGCTCCCGTACGTCGTCGACGTCCTCGGGTCGGGCGGCGAAGCGGAAGGTGGCCCGGCCGAAGTCGAGGTCCACCACCTCCTCGGCCGGCGCGCCGGAGTCGATCAGCAGGTCCCGGCCGGTGATGCCGACGTCCAGGTCGCCGGAGCCGACATAGGTGGCGATATCCTTGGGCCGCAGGTAGAAGAACTCGATGTCGTTGGGCTCGTCGCGGCAGACGAGGTCCTTGGGGTCGGTGCGCTGGCGGTAGCCCGCCTCGCGCAGCATCTGGGCGGCCTTCTCGGCCAGCGCGCCCTTGTTCGGTACGGCGACACGCAGCATGACGGAGTGCTCCTTCGGTCGATTCTGATCAACGACGGGGGCACTCACAGATGTCGGTAGACGTCCTTGAGCTCGAGACCACTGGCGAGCATCAACACCTGGACCTGGTAGAGCAGCTGGGAGATCTCCTCGGCGGTTCGTTCCGGCCCCTCGTGCTCGGCGGCCATCCACGACTCGGCCGCCTCCTCGACGACCTTCTTGCCGACGAAGTGCACCCCCTTCTCCAGGGCGGCGACGGTGCCCGAGCCCGGGGTGCCGGCGGCGGCCTTGGCCTGCAGCTCGGCGAACAACTCCTCGAACGTCTTCACGGAAGGCGATTCTTCCAGCCAGCCGCTGACGCCGCGCGTGCCGGGTCCCAGCCGTGTCGCCTTCCCACCGTCGCCGCCCCTTCTGTCCCGTCCCCGGATGCGGGACCGACCCTTCCGGTCGCGCCTGTCGCCGGCGACACCACTGGCGCCTGTCGCCATGGCACCGCACCACACTCCACCGAGGCGCGGCGCACCACACGCCCCACCGACGCGCGGTGCGTGGGCCGCTCTCCGCGGTCGCCCGCCAGCTCACCGGTCACCGGCGGGCTGCGGCCCGGCCGGGGGCCCACCGGTGGCAGCCGCCGGACGGCCGGCAGTCCGGCCGCGCGGTCGGCCGGGGCGGATCGGCGCACACCGGCAACAAATCGACATCGATCGTCCGAACAACAACGGGCACACCTGCGGGACATCGGCGGTCTTCTCTACGCTGTCCGCCATGGCACGCAGCAGCTCCCGCGTACTCGCCCTCACCACCGCCGTCGCCGCCCTCGTCGCGGCGGCCGGCTGTACCCCTCCGGACGGGAGGAACCCCACCACCCCCATCGACGCGGCCACCGCCGCCTGCACCAAGGAGAGCCTGCGTACCCGGACGCCGGGCATCCTCACCATCGCCACCGACGAGCCGGCGCGCGAGCCGTGGTACCGGCAGAACAAACCGGAGACCGGCGAGGGCTTCGAAGCCGCCGTCGCGTACGCGGTTGCGGCGCAGCTCGGGTACGCCAGCGCGGAGGTCACCTGGACCCGGGTACGGTTTGCTGACGCTACCCCCGCCCCGGCCAGCTTCGACTTCGCCGTCAACCAGTTCTCCGTCACCGAGGAGCGCAAGCAGGCGGTGGACCTCTCCGCGCCCTACTACCTGGTTCGGCAGGCCGTGATCGCGCGGAAGTCGTCGACGATCGCCGGGAAGAAGTCTCTGGCCGGGCTCAAGGACGCCCGGCTCGGCGCCCAGCTCGGCACCACCAGCTACCAGGCGATCACCGACATCATCAAACCCGGACCGAAACCGCAGGGCTACCGCGGCACCGACGAGGCCACGCAGGCGTTGCGGAGCGGTCAGATCGACGGCCTGGTCGTGGACCTGCCAGCCGCCTTCCGCATCACCTCGACCGAGATGACCGACGCCACCGTTGTCGGTCAGGTGCCGCAGGTGGGCGCCCCGGAGACGTTCGGGCTGCTGCTCGGCAAGGATTCCCCGCTGACCCCGTGCGTCAACGAGGCGATCAGCGAGCTCCGCGAGGCCAAGACACTGACCGAACTGGAGCAGAAGTGGCTCGCCCAGGCGGCGGGGGCGACCGAGCTCACCTGAGCCCGCTCACCTGCGCTTCGGCGTGGCGCAGCGGCGGCGGGCCTCGTACCGCCGCCGGCAGACGGTGCGCGGCACGCTGCTCGCCGTCCTGCATGGCGACGCCCGGCACGCCGTCGCCGTCGCCGGCGCGCCGGGCGGGGCCAGGTCCGTGAGTCGTTCTTGGCCATCGAGGTCGGCGGCACCGACCGCGACGCTCAGCCGAGACCGACGAGGAACTCCCGTACCACGGCGTGGAACCGGTCGGATCCGCTGAACCCCCGTAGGTCGGGCGCGCACAGGTGGACCTGATCGGCTGTTGCAGCGGCCAGGCCGGCCCGGTGACGGTACCGGCGTGCAGGGCCCACCACGGGCGGGGCGTCGGGCCGACCCCAGCTGCGGTAGGCCATCCGCAGCCCCGGCAGTTCCGCGTACCTGATCTCCACGATGGACAGTCGGACATGTGCGTGCCCGTCACTCGCACCGGATCGATCATCTTCATTCGCGGCAAACCGCGGTCTCCACCGCCGCTGACACCGCGGTTTGCCGCAAACGGAGTCGATCACCTGGGCTTGACAGGCGGGCGGACCGTGCCTGGGCGACCTCGGCCGGACGGGGCCGGCCTGGGCGACCTCGGCGGGGCGAAGCCGGCCGGGCGGAGCCGGTCAGAAGCCGACCCTCGTGCCGGTCCCGGCGGCCACCGCCCGGATGGCCAGGGCCGCGTCGAGGGCAGCGACGGTCGCCGCCCAGCCCTTGTCCTCCGTCGAGCCGGGCAGCCCGGCCCGGTCCCGGGCCTGCGCGATGGTGTCGACGGTGAGCACCCCGTGCGCCACCGGCTTGCCCTCGTCCAGCGCCACCCGGGTGAGCCCTTCGGTCACCGACTTGCAGACGTAGTCGAAGTGGGCGGTCGCGCCACGCACCACCACGCCGAGGGCGACCACCACGTCGCAGCGGCGGGCCAGGGCCTGCGCCACCACCGGCAGTTCCACCGAACCCGCGACCCGGGCGACCACCGCCCGGGCGCCGCACGCCTCGGCCGCCGCGACCGCCCGGTCGAGCATCTGGTCGGTCAGCTCGCCGTGCCAGCGCGCCGCCACCACACCGACGGTCATACCGGCGGCGTCCACCGTGCTCACCCCGGGCTCGCCGAATCCCGCCATGTCTACGCTCCGATCTCGTCGCCGGCGACCGGGCGGCCCATCGGGGCCTCGGTCACCTCGTCCAACTCGTCCAGCAGGTGGCCCATCCGGTCCCGCTTGGTACGCAGGTAGCGCAGGTTCTCCGGGTGCGGCCGGATCGGCAACCCCTCGCGGCCGGTGATCCGCAGGCCGTACCCCTCCAGCCCGGCCCGCTTGGCCGGGTTGTTGGTGAGCAGCCGCATCGACCGTACGCCCAGGTCGTAGAGGATCTGCGCGCCGGTGCCGTAGTCCCGGGCGTCCGCCGGCAGCCCCAGGTCCAGGTTCGCGTCGACGGTGTCGCGGCCCCGGTCCTGGAGCTGGTACGCCTGGAGCTTGTGTAGCAGGCCGATCCCCCGCCCCTCGTGTCCACGCACGTACAGCACCACCCCGCGCCCCTCCCGCGCGACCCGGGCCAGGGCGGCCTGCAACTGCGGCCCGCAGTCGCAGCGCAGCGAGCCGAAAACGTCCCCGGTCAGGCACTCCGAGTGCACCCGGACCAGCACGTCCTCCCCGTCGCCGAGGTCGCCGTAGACCATCGCGACGTGCTCGGCCGGGTCGTGCTCGGCTCGGTAGCCCAGCGCCCGGAACATCCCGTACGGGGTGGGCATCCGGGCGTCGGCGACCTGCTCGACCTGCTTCTCGTGCCGCCGCCGGTACGCCACCAGGTCGGCGATGGTGACCAGGGACAGCGAGTGCTCGGCGCAGAACTTCTCCAGGTCCGGCAGGCGCATCATGGTGCCGTCGTCGTTGACCAACTCGCAGAGCACGCCGGCCGGGCGCAGCCCGGACAGCCGGGTCAGGTCGACGGCCGCCTCGGTGTGCCCGGGGCGGCGCAGCACGCCACCCTCGCGGGCCCGCAACGGGACCACGTGGCCCGGGCGGGCCAGGTCGGTCGGACCGGTCGCCGGGTCGGCCAGCAGCCGGATGGTGTGCGACCGGTCGGCGGCCGAGATGCCGGTGGTGACCCCCTCCCGGGCGTCCACGGTCACCGTGTAGGCGGTGCCCCGCCGGTCCTGGTTGGTGTGGTGCATCGGCGGCAGGTCGAGCCGGTCGCACTCGCTCTCGGTCAGCGGCACGCAGATGTAGCCGGAGGTCCACCGGACCATGAAGGCGACCAGTTCCGGCGTCGCCAGCTCCGCGGCGAAGATCAGGTCGCCCTCGTTCTCCCGGTCCTCGTCGTCCACCACGACGACGGGCCGGCCGGCGGCGATGTCCGCCACCGCCTGCTCGATGCTCGCGAAGCCGCTCACGGCCCTGGACCCAAGGGTGCGCTCGCTCATGCGACGGCCTCCAAGTAGGTGGACGGAATCGGTCGGGTAGCCCGGGCGACGCGGGAGCTACGCCACCAGGCGACCAGCCCGGCGACGCAGAGCGCGCCGTAGACGAGGTACATGGCGGCCGACGGATAGAAGCCGCCGCGCAGCAGCAGCGGCACCCCGACCGCGTCCACGGCGATCCAGATCAGCCAGAAGTCCACCCAGCCGCGGGCCATGCCGTAGGTGGCCAGCAGGCTCCCGGTGAGGATCCAGGCGTCCGGCAGCGGCCCCCAGGAGCCCAGCGAGGCGAGCACCGGGTACGCCACGGCGGTGCCGAGCACGGCGGCGGCCAGCAGGACCAGCCGTTCCCGCCCGGTAGCCCACCGGGGGGTCACCGCCGGCTGCTCCCTGCCGTCGGCCCGCCGGTTGCGCGCCCAGCGCCACCAGCCGTACAGGCTGACCGCGAAGAAGAACACCTGCCGGCCGGCCTGGCCGTACAGGTCGTGCGCCTGCGGGGTGGCGAAGGCGCCGCCGAGGAAGACGGTGAACAGCAGCGCGTTGCCGACTATGCCGACCGGCCAGGCCCAGACCAGCCGGCGCAGCCCGAACAGGGCGGAGGCGAGGCCGAATACGTTGCCGACGATCTCCCGGACCAGCACCGGGGAGCCGGCGAGCTCGATCTGGGCGGCGAGCAGCCAGCCGAGCGGACCCATCAGGCCCCACCGCCCGGCAGCCGGTCACCGAGCAGCCGCTCGACGTACTTGGCGAGCACGTCCACCTCCAGGTTCACCGGATCGCCGACGGCCCGATCGCCGAGGGTGGTCAGTTTGAGGGTGGTCGGGATGAGCCCGACGGCGAACCAGTCCGGGCCGACGGCCGCCACGGTGAGCGACACCCCGTCGACGGTGATCGAGCCCTTCTCCACCACGTACCGGGACAGCTCGGCGGGGAGCCGGAACCGCAACGTCTCCCACCGCGCGGCCGGCTGCCGGGAGAGCAGCTCGCCGACCCCGTCGACGTGGCCCTGCACGATGTGCCCGCCGAGCCGGCTGTTCAGCGCGGCGGCCCGCTCCAGGTTGACCGGATCGCCCGGGCGCAACGCGCCGAGCGCGGAGCGGCGCAGGGTCTCCCCCATCACGTCGGCGGTGAAGACCCCGCCGTCGACGTCCACGACGGTCAGGCAGACGCCGTTGACCGCGACGGAGTCGCCGTGCCGGGCGTCCGAGGTGACCAGCGGCCCCCGGATGGCGACCAGGGCGGAGTCACCCCCGGTGTCGGTGACGCGGACGACCTCGCCCCGCTCCTCGACGATGCCGGTGAACATGTCAGGCCTCCCTCTTCCGGGGCAGCGCGGTGATCCGCAGGTCGGGACCGACCTGCGTGACGTCGGTGAGCTCGAGGTCAACGGCGTCGGCGATGGTCGTCACGCCGGCGTCGGCCAGCGCGGTCGGGCCGGCCCCGAGCAGCTTCGGCGCGACGTACCCGACGACCTTGTCGACCAGCCCGGCGGCGAGGAACGCGCCGGCCAGCTGCGGCCCGCCCTCCAGCAGCGCGGCCCGCACGCCACGGTGGTGCAGCTCCGCCAGCAGCCCCGGCAGGTCGACCCGGCCGACCGGGCCGGCGCCGACCTCCGCGCTGGTGGCGATCCACGTCTGGGCGGCGCCGTCACGTACCCGGGCCTCCGCCGGCGTACGCCCCGAGCTGTCCACCACCACCCGCAGCGGCTGCCGGATGGCCAGGGTGCCGTCGCGCAGGTTACGGGCGGTCAGCCTGGGGTCGTCGGCGAGTACGGTGCCCACCCCGACGATCACCGCGTCGACCGTGCCGCGCAGCGCGTGCACGTCGATCCGGGCCGCCTCGGACGTGATCCACATGCTGGTGCCGTCGGCGGCGGCGGACCGGCCGTCGAGGGTGGCGGCGAACTTCCAGATCACGTACGGCCAGCCCCGCCGCATCGAGGTCAGCCAGGCGACGTTGCCGGCCTCGGACTCGGCGGCGCACAACCCGACGTCGACCTGGATGCCGGCGGCGCGCAGGGTGGCGGCGCCGCCGGCGGCGACCGGGTTCGGATCGGGCACGGCGATCACCACCCGGGCGACACCGGCCTGGATAAGCGCGAGGCTGCAGGGGCCGGTGCGGCCGGTGTGGTCGCAGGGTTCGAGAGTGACCACAGCCGTGCCGCCCCGGGCCCGCTTCCCGGCCTGGGCGAGCGCGACGGTCTCGGCGTGCGGTCCGCCCGCGTACGCGTGGAATCCCTCCCCCACGACCGTGCCGGCCGGATCGAGCAGGACGCAGCCGACGACCGGGTTGGGGCTGGTGGTGCCGAGGCCACGGGCGGCCAGCGCGACGGCACGGCGCATCGCTTCGTCGACGGAGACGCCGGCCATGGCCCCTGCCCTCTCACTCGCCGGTCGGCGCGCTGGGCGGTCGACGGGAGGAGCCGCGGGCAGGCGGCGGCGGATCCGGGAACGGCACGGCCGGCCCCGGGGAGCCCACGCGGCTGGAACAGCCCACGCGAGCCCGCCCCGTCCCGCGCGCTGTCTCCCATCCGGACTGTCTGGCCGCGGAAACGATCCCGCCGCCAACCGTCGGCCCCGGATTCTCACCAGGTCCACCGGGCGGCCTGAGCCGTCCGGGTCGCGGGCTTACCACGGTCGAGCCGTGGATCACCGCCGGTTCGGAATTTCACCGAGCCCCGCCAGCGCGTGGTGGGTACATGGAAGTCTTACACGCCGAGGCGGGGGGTACGCCACTCCCGGCGTGCTACCTCACACGCCGTCGGCCCGTCGGCGGTCCACCGCCACGTACGAGCCGGGTTGGCTCTTGGCAACGGTTTTCATCTCCGAGGCGACCGCGATCGCGGCGAGCGGATCGGTGAAGCGCTTGCGCGAGTCGGACAGCGACACGCCGATCGAGAGGGTCACCAGGTGGGCCTTGCGGATGTTGCCGCGACGGTCTTTGAGCTCCACGAAGCCGCGCTCGGCGTCGGCCGGGTCGTAGAGCTTGTCGGCGGCCCTCTCGAAGTCCTCGACCGCGCGGAAGGTCAACGGCCGGACCTGCTCCGGCGTACAGACGATGACGAAGTCGTCGCCGCCGACGTGGCCGAGGAAAGCCGGCGGCAGCCCGATCGAGACCACCGCCCGGTGCAGGCTGCGGGCCAACGCGGAGATGAACTCGTCGCCGCGGACGAAACCGTACCGGTCGTTGACGCTCTTGAACCGGTCGATGTCGATGTAGCCGACCGCGTAGTCGACGCCGCTGCGTACCCGGTCGCTGATCTCCCGGCGGATCCGGCTGTTGCCGGGCAGCCCGGTCAGTGGGGAGACCTCGCGGAACTCCTTGTTGCGACGCAACGTGGAGCTGACCCGGGCGACCAGCTCGGCGGTGTCGAAGGGCTTCACCAGGTAGTCGTCGGCGCCCGCGCTGAGCCCGTGGACCTTGTCCACGGTCATCCCCTTGGCGGTCAGCATGATCACCGGCAGGGCCGAGGTCATCGGGTCGGCGCGCAGCCGGCGGGTCAGCTCCAGACCGTCGATGCGCGGCATCATCAGGTCCACCACCGCCAGGTCCGGCCGGTGCTGCTCGATCATCTCCAGTGCCTCCTGGCCGTCCGAGGCGTGCAGCACCTCGAAACCGTGCAGGCGCAGGTTGAACTCGACGAAGCGGGCGATGTCCGCGTCGTCGTCGACGACCAGGATGACGTCCGGGCGATCGCAGGCCGGGTCCACGTCAGGCCCCGGAGACGGCGCGCTCCGCCAGGCCGCGCAGCCGGCGGACCGCCTCGGCGGGGTCGCCCGCACCGTAGACGGCGGTTCCGGCGACGAAGGCGTCGGCACCCGCCGCCGCGGCCTGCTCGATCGTGTCGACAGCGATCCCGCCGTCGACCTCGATGCGCAGTTCGAGGTGACCGCTGGCCACGTGCCGGCGGGCGGCGCGGACCTTCTCCAGCATCTGTGGGATGAATCGCTGCCCGCCGAAACCGGCCTTGATCGTCATGATCAGCAGGGTGTCGAAGTTCGGCAGCAGTTCGAGGTACGGCTCGATCGGGGTGTCCCGGTCGATGGCCAGCCCCGCCTTGGCGCCGGCCGAACGGAGATCCTTGGCGAGCGCGATCGGATCGTCGCAGGCCTCGGCGTGGAAGGTGACGTTGTGTGCGCCGGCGTCGGCGTAGCCGGGTGCCCAGCGACGCGGATCAGTGATCATGAGGTGCACGTCGAACGGGATCTGGGTGGCCGCCCGCAGGCTCTGCACCACCGGCAGCCCGATGGTCAGGTTCGGCACGAAGTGGTTGTCCATCACGTCGACGTGCAGCCAGTCCGCGGCTCCCTCGACGGCACGGACTTCTTCGGCCAGGCGGGCGAAATCGGCGGCGAGGATGCTGGGCGCGACGATCGGCGGCGGTACGGTCACCTGGCCAGTGTACGAACGCGGCCAGCCATCGCGAGCAGCGCGCCGCTTTCGAAAACCCTCGGTTACCCAGGCATGACAGTCAGTGCGGAAAGGTGTCTTCCCCGGTGAGAATCAGACGAAGAGCCACCGGGGCACTGGCCGATCGACGGAAACGTCGGAAAACTCCAACAGGGACGGTCACATATGCTGCACGCCCGACGGCGGGGCAACGCCGGGCGGGCCGCGGAGATCGACCGTCATCTCCCGGGAAGGGGCGGACGATGCGACGGTGGCTCGTGGCGCTGGTGCTGGCCGGCGCGGCGGTGACGATGAGCGGCTGCTTCCAGCAGCACCGGGCCGACGGTGACCTGGTCGACGACTGGCCCGTGCTGCCCGCACCACAGCTGTTCGTGCCGGCCACAGGCTCCTGCCTGCCCCGGATAACCCCGGTGGTGCAAGCCAGCACCTACGACACGGTGGACTGTTCGCGCAGCCACCTGGCCGAGGCTATCCACGTCGGCGTCTTCACCGGCGCCGCCGCCCGCGGGCCGCGACCCGAGCCGGGCTCGCCCGCGCTACGCCCCGCCCGGGCCGAGTGCGACCAGCGGGCCCGGGAGGTGCTCGGCGGCGACTGGCACTCCGCGCGGCTCACCCTGAACATCGCGCTGCCCTCGATGACGGCCTGGAACAGCGGCGCCCGGTGGTTCCGCTGCGACCTGAGCGAGACCGACAGCATCGACAACACCCGGCCGGTCAACCGGACCGGCAGCCTGCGCGGCGCGATGATCGGCGACAACCCGCTGTCGCACCGCTGCTTCGACCCGAAGCTGATCGGCAAGAACCTCAACTACATGGCGCCGGTGCTCTGTTCCGAACCGCACCGGGCCGAGTTCGTCGGCGTCTATCTCGAAAGGGACATGACCTGGGAGCAGTTCACCAAGGCCAACCAGCAGGTGCACCGGCGCTGCATGGCGCTGATCGCCAGCTTCGCCGAGGTACCCAACAACGCCGACCTGCCGTACCGGGCGGGGTCGATCTTCTACCCCCCGTCCGAGCGGGAGTGGGAGGAGGGCGACCGGGGCATCCGCTGCTTCCTGTGGAGCGACGACCGGAAACTGACCCGCTCGATGCGCGGCGCCGGGCCGGAGGGGTTGCCGACCATCTGAACCCGGGTGCCGTAGGCTCCGGCCCCAGGACAGCGCCGCTGGCCAGGCAGAGTGCGGCGAAGGGGCGGGTGGTATGCGGCGGTGGACGGCGGTCGCACCAGGCGCGTTGACGGCTCTCGCGCTGGCCGCCTGCGGCACGCCGGCCGGGCTGGACACGGACCTCACCGACGACTGGCCGGCGCTCACCGCCCCGCGCCCCTTCGTCCCGGCTGCCGGAGTCTGCCACCCCGGCGTGCCGGACGTCGGCCACCTCAGCGGCTACCAGCCCGTCGACTGCGCCGGGAAGCACCGCGCCGAGACCCTCCACGTCGGCACCCTCACCGGGACGCACGCGGCCGGGGCGGCCCCGCCCTCGGGCGGCAGCGTCGCCATGCGGACCGCTCGCGCCGAGTGCGACCGAGAGATCCGCCGCGCCATCGGCGCGGACTGGCGTGCCGGCCGGCTCAGCCTCACCGTCGTCCTCCCCTCCCCCCGGGCCTGGACCAGCGGGGCCCGCTGGTTCCGCTGCGACCTCAGCGAGATCAAGAGCATCGACGATCCGGGGGCGGTCGTCCGCACCGGAAGCCTGCGGAGCGCCCTGGCCGGTGCAGCCCGGCTCGGGTTGGGTTGCTTCGAGCCCCGGATCGACGGTGACGAGATCACGGCGATGACACCGGTGCCCTGCACCGCCCGGCACCATGTCGAGTTCGTCGGCGTATGGCAGGCCACCGGCCTGAGCTACGCCCGGCTCAGCCGGGGCGACCGCCAGGTCCACCGGGGATGCCGGAGCTTGCTCGCCCGCTACACCGGAGTTCCGGACAACGGTGACCTGCCCTTCCGCGCCGGCTCGATCTTCTACCACCCCACCGAGCGGGAGTGGCGCGATGGTGATCGCGGGGTGCGGTGCTTCCTGTGGGTTGACGCCCGCCCTCTGACCCGCTCGCTCAGGAACGCCGGCCCACGCAGCCTGCCGGTCCGCTGAGGCGGGCGCCGGGCCGCAGGCGCCGGCGGCCCGGACGGCCGCGCCGGCGCGTGGCACGCCCGGCTCGCGGCACGCCCGGCGCGTGGACCAGGCCCACGCGCCGCGCGCACGGTCAGCCGCGCCGCAGCACCGCGAGGAACATCGCGTCGGTGCCGTGCCGGTGCGGCCAGAGCTGCACCGTCGGGCCGTCGCCCAGCCCGGGCATGCCGGCGGGCAGCAGCGGGCGGGCGTCGACGAAATCCGCCGGCACGGCAGACCGCCGGGCCGCCTCGGTCACCGTCACGTGCGTCTCCACAACGTGCGGCGAACAGGTCACGTAGGCGACAAGACCGCCGGGGCGGACCGCGCGCAGCGCGGCGGCGAGCAGCTCCCGTTGCAGCCGGGTCAACGGCGGCAGGTCCGAGGGCTGACGGCGCCACCGGGACTCGGGCCGGCGGCGCAGCGATCCCAGGCCGGTGCAGGGCGCGTCCACCAGGACCCGGTCGAAGTGCCCCTCCGGCAGCTTCGGGTCCGCGCCGACGGTGCGGCCGTCGGTGTGCAGCACGGTCACCGGCAGCCCCTGGGTGGCCTGCTCGACCAGCCGGGCCCGGTGCTCGGATACCTCCACCGCGGTCAGCCGGGCACCGCGCTGTGCGGCGAGCGCGCCGAGCAGGCCGGACTTGCCGCCTGGGCCGGCACACAGGTCGAGCCAACGCCCGTCCGGACCGTCGAGCGGGGCGGTGGCCAGCGCGTGCGCCACCAACTGCGAGCCCTCGTCCTGCACGTGCGCGCGGCCCTCGGCCAACGCCGGCAGGTCGCCCGGCGCCCCGCCGGCCAGATAGACGGCGTACGGGGAGAAGGCGCCGGGAGCGCCACCCACCGCGTCGGCCAACTCCACCGGATCGGCGAGGCCGGGCCGGGCGCACAGATGCACCGGGGGCCGCTCGTTGTCCTCGATCAGCAGCCGGGTGGTCTCCCCCAGGTCGCCGCCGAGCGCCTCGGCGAACGCCCGCACGATCCACTGCGGATGGCTGTACGCCAACGCCAGATGTCCGATCGGGTCAGCCTCCATCGACGGGGCGAGCTTCGCCACCCAGGCGTCGGCGTCCCGGCCGGCGACCTCGCGCAGCACCGCGTTGGCGAAGCCGGTGGCCCCCGGACCGACCGCGCGCACCAGATCCACGGTCGAGGAGACCGCCGCATGCGCCGGCACCCGGGTGTGCAGGAGTTGGTACGCCCCGAGCCGCAGGGCGTCGCGCACCGGCGGGTCGATCCGCGCGACGTCCCGTCCGGCCGCGTCGGTCAGGATCGCGTCCAGGGTGCCGGTGTGGCGCATCGTGCCGTACGTCAGCTCGGTGGCGAAGGCCGCGTCCCGGCCGGTCAGCCCCTGCTCGCGCAGGATCGCCGGCAGCACCAGATTGGCGTACGCGTCGTCGCGGTGCACGGCCGCAACCGCCTGGTAGGCCGCGTACCGGGGCAGGTCGACGGCCGGCCGGAAGGGCCGGCCGCCACGCCGGTCGCCACCGCCGCGGTCGCCCCACCCCGCAGCACCCGACCGGTCGCCGCGCTGGCCGCCACCCGGGCGGTCACCGCGCGGCGCGCCGGCACGCCGGAACGCGGCACGGTCATCGCGGTCGGTCCCCGAGCCGCCACGACGGTCGTCGCGGAAGCCGTCGGTGCGGGAATCGTCGGGTCGCTCCGAGGGGGCGGTCACGCGAACACCTCGCCGGCGCCGACCCGGGCGCCGCGCACCCAGTCGCTCGCCGGCATGGCCTTCTTCCCGGCCGCCCGCACCTCGCCCAGGCGCACCGGCGTCGTCGCCGTGCCGGCCAGCACCCGGGACTTCTCCACCAGCAGCTCACCGGGCTTCAGCTCGGGACCGTCGGCGACCGGAGTGACCGGGCCCAGCTTCACCCGCTCCTGCCGGAAGGTCGTCCAGGGACCGGGGGCCGGCGTACAGGCGCGGACGCGCCGGTCCACCGCGAACGCCGGGTCGCTCCAGCGGATCCGGGCGTCCTCCACGGTGAGCTTCGGCGCCAGGGAGACTCCGTCCGCCGGCTGTGGCTCGGCCCGCGCCGTCCCCGCCTCGATCGCGTCGAGGACGGCCACCAGCAGGCCGGCGCCAGAGTGGGCCAGCCGTTCCAGCAGGTCGCCGGAGGTGTCGGTCGGCCGGATCTCGTCGGTCAGGGTGCCGTACACCGGGCCGGTGTCCAGCCCCTGCTCCAGCTGGAAGACACTGGCGCCGGTCAGCTCGTCGCCGTGCAGCACGGCGTGCTGCACGGGGGCCGCGCCGCGCCAGGCCGGCAGCAGCGAGAAGTGCAGGTTGATCCAACCGTGCCGGGGAACCTCCAGGGCGACCGGCGGCACCAGCGCGCCGTACGCGACCACGGGCACGCAGTCGGGCGCGAACTCGCGTAGCCGGTCGAGGAACTCCGGCTCCCGGGGCCTGGCGGGGGTGAGCACCTCGACGCCGTGCTCGTCGGCCCAGGCCCCGACCGGGGAACGGACCAGCCCCCGGCCCCGACCGGCCGGGGCGTCGGGGCGGGTGACCACGGCCAGTAGCTCGTGCCCGGAGGCGTGCACGGCGGCCAGGGCGGGGACGGCGACGGCCGGGGTGCCGGCGAAGACCAGACGCAACCGGCTCACCGCCCCAGACCGAACGGATTGCCGACGGCGTGCGGGCTCAGCTTGACCGTGGGCGGGGCGACCGGGTCGTACCACTCCGCCTGGCGGATCGCCTTCATCGCCTCCTTGCGCCCGGCCGGATCCAGCCGGTCGACGAAGAGCACCCCGTCGAGGTGGTCGGTCTCGTGCTGGACACAGCGGGCCATCAGCCCGGTGCCGACGATCTGCATCGGGTCGCCGTAGCCGTTGAAGCCCTTGGCGACGACGTTCTGCCGGCGCTTGGTGTCGAAGTAGAGCCCGGGGATGGACAGACAGCCCTCGGGGCCGTCCTGCTCCTCCTCGTCGGGGAACTCCAGCACGGGGTTGACCAGGTGACCGAGGACGTCGTCCACGTCGAAGGTGAACACCCGCAGGCCCACGCCGAGCTGTGGCGCGGCCAGGCCGGCGCCACTGTGCTCACGCATCGTGTCGGTGAGGTCGGCGATGAGCTTGCGCAGCTCGACGTCGAAGTCGACGACCGGATCGGCCGGCGTGCGCAGCACCGGATTCCCGAACAGACGGATGGGCTGGACGGTCACGCGGTGTGGCTCCTTCGGTCGGACGGACGGTGCCGTACCAGTCTACGGAGTGCCGGCGCCCGTTCTGGCCGGCGTGCCATCCTGCGGGGCGCGGGCCTGCGTGTCGATGGTCACCGGGAGGGTCTCGTAGCCGCGCAGGGTGAGCCGGGCCCGGTGCCGGGGCCGGCCGGCCAGGGCGAGCCCCGGCAGCCGGCGCAACAACAGCGGGAGGGCGACCTGGGCCTCCAGCCGTGCCAGCCCGGCGCCGAGGCAGTAGTGCGGCCCGGCCCCGAACGACAGCGGTTGCGCCGGTGGCCGCCACGGGTCGAAGGCCGCCGGTTCCGGCCAGCGGCGCGGGTCCCGGTTGGCGGCCCCGAGCAGCAGCATCGCCCAGGCGCCGGCCGGCAGGTCGACCCCGCCGACGGTCGCCGGGGCGATGCTGGTCCGGCTGGTGAGCTGCACCGGCGAGTCGTAGCGCAGCAGCTCCTCGACGTAGTCGGGGGCGAGATCGGGCCGGGCCCGCAGGGTGTCCGCCGCACGAGGACGTTCCAGCAGCACGACCAGGCCGTTGCCGAGCAGGTTGGTGGTGGTCTCGAAGCCGGCCACCAGCAGCACCACCAGGTTGGCCAGCAGTTCGTCGCCGGAGAGCCGGTCGCCGTCGGCGTCGTGCGCCTGGACCAGCGCGGTGGTCAGGTCGTCGGCCGGCGCCCGACGCCGGGCGGCGACCAGGTCGGCGAAGTAGGCGCTCAGCTCGGCCGCGCCCCGGTCGGCGGCGACGAGCTGCGCGGGGGTGAACTCCGGCTCCAGCATCTCGGTCAGGTCGGCGGCCCAGCGGCGGAACAGCGGACGGTCGGCCGCCGGGACGCCGAGCAGCGCGCAGATCACCCCGACCGGCAGCGGGTACGCGAACTCTGCCATGAAGTCCACCGGCGCTCCGGCACGACCCCGCTCGACCATGGCGTCGACAAGCTCATCGGCCTGGACGACGACCGCCTCCCGCAGCGCGGCGACGCGGCGCGGGGTGAACGCGCCGGCCGCCAGCCGCCGCATCCGGCTGTGGTCGGGCGGATTCGTCCGCAGCATCGACCGGGCGACCGACGAGATGGCCGGGCTGTTCCGCCAGCCGGGGAAGAGCTGGTCGCGCAGCGTGTCGTCCAGCACCCCGAACCGGGGATCACGCAGGATCGTGTCGGCCTCGTCGTAGCCGGTGACCAGGTAGAACACCGGACCGGCCTGGACCACCGGGCCGTGCGCGCGCAGCCGCTCGTAGGTGGGGTACGGGTCGATCCGCCCCGACGGCGACATGAGCAGGGCGAGCGCCTCGGGTGCGTCCATGACCGGCCTCCCTCTTCGCGTCGGAAGGCTCCATCATGCGCGACCGGATCCGTCCCGGCGACCCCGGTCGGCGTCGGGCTGCGCTCAGGCCCCGGAGCTCGGATCCCCCGCCAAAACCGCGTCGCCGTTGAGCAGGGCGTGTTCGGGCAGCGGCAGCGTGACGCCGTGCGCGGCCGCCCAGTCGTGGATGGTGGACGGGCGGGCGTGGGCGGCGAAGTAGTCGACCGCGCTCATCCCACCGACCACCGGCTCCCCCACCTCCGCGACCAGCTGCGCGGGCACGAGGTGGAACCCGTTCTGCAGCGCGGCGCTGAGCCGGCGGTGACCGTCGACGACGAAGAAGTACTCGCCGGTGTAGCCGATCCGAAGCGGTTCCAACGCCTCGCCGCCGGCCTCGGCCACCTCCCCGACGAACTCCGAGTCCCACAACCCGCGCAGGGTGGTGATGTCCTCGGTCGGGTAGACCCGGGCCGGGTCGAGCAGCAGCAGCGGCGGGGCGTCGCGCAGCACGTCGGCGCCGATCCGGCCCTCGTACGCGTCGATGATGTGCGTGATCACCTCGTCGGCCGTGGCCCGGGTGCTGTCGCAGACCAGGTCGTAGTTGCGCAGCCGGGCCTTGTCCACGCCGTACCGGACGATGAACCGGTTGCGCTCACTCTCGCTACGCTCCCTGAGTTTGGCCTTGGCCTCCTCCAGCGAGATGTAGCTCTCGGCCGGGCCGGACGGGCGCAGCAGCACCCGTCGGGCAGCCTCGCCCGGCTCGGTGATCATGTGTACCTTGAGCGCGTCGGTGAAGAAGTGCCACGCCAGCCGGGAGTCCATCACCAGCGCCTCGCCGGAGGCGGCGATGTCCCGCTGGAGCTGGTCGACGTAGCCGTCGACCGCCTGGTCCAACTCGGCGTGCAGGTTCAGTTGGAGCGCGGTCATCTGCCGCTCCTGCGCCATCTGGCGGTAGAGGTCGCCGACGCTGACCCGGCGCATCCCCAGCCGCCGGGCGATCTCGACGGAAACGGTGCTCTTGCCGCTGCCGAGGTCACCGTTGAAGACGATCGATTTACGAACGGTCACGACTGGTCCACCCCTGATCACCGGCTGGTTGACATCATCGATTGGGCTTCGGATCGACGCTTTCCGCCATCGTCGCGCCATTCGTGCGCCCGGGCATGACGGGCGATGCTATCACGCATCCGCCAGCAGCCTGTCGGACGCGGCGTGCGACGGTGACGCACCGCGACGACGGCTGTCGGCCGTACGGTGTCGCGGATCACCGGTGCGGGCCTCAGAACAGACTCAGTGGGTCGACCTGGAGGCGGACCGGGTCGGCCGCCTTCCGGGCGCTGCGTCCCCCGGCCGCCCTGTGCAGCGCCTCGGCCAGGGCAGCGCCCCGCGACCGGGGCACCCGGACCAGCATCCGCTCCCGGTCCTCGTCGGCCGGGACCGGGCCGAGCACCTCGGCGTCGTCTGGCAGCCGGGCTCCGGCGAGCAGATCGGCCACCGCCGCGGCGGGACCGGTGACGCTGGCCATCCTCACCGCCGGCGGGAAGCCCAGCTCCCGGCGCTCGGCCAACTCCCGGGCCGCGAACCAGGCGGGATCCCAGCGCAGCAGCGCCTGCACCGGGGCGAGCGCGCCGTCGGCGACCACCACCACCCGCCCCCCGTCCGGGGCGGACCGGGCCAGCGCGGCGGCGGCCAGCCAGCGACGCAGCGTCTCCTCGCCGGCGCGCAGGTCGGCCCGGGTGAGCAGGGCCCAGGCGTCGAGCAGCAGCACCGCGCCGTAGCCGCCCTCGGCGACCGGCTCGGCGCCCGGCGTGGCGATCACCAGGGCGGCACCGGCGGGCACGGTGGGCAGCACCTCCTCGCGGCCGGAGGTGCGCACCGGCACGCCGGGGAAGGCCCGACCCAGTTCCTCGGCGGTGCGGCGGGCGCCGGTGACCGCGGCGCGCAGCCGCCGCCCGCCGCACTCCGGGCAGGCGTACGCGGCGGCGATCCGGCCGCACCAGCGGCAGGCGGGCGCGCCGTCGGCCGAGGGCAGGGCGAGCGGGCCGGCACAGTGCGGGCAGCGGGCGGGGGTGCGGCACCCGGCGCAGGAGACCGAGGGCAGGTAGCCGCGGCGGGGCACCTGGACCAGCACGGGGGCGTCCGCGCGCAGAGTGTCCCGGGCGGTGGTCCAGGCCAGGCTGGGCAGCCGGGCGGTGGCCGCCCCCGGGTCGCGGGCCAGCTGTGGGTCGTCACCGGTGGGGGCGATCGCCGGGGTACGCGCCCGCACGGTCGCCCGGTCGGCGACCACCTCGCGGGCCCAGCCCGTCTCCACCAGCAACTGCGCCTCGGCGGTGCGGGTGAACCCGCCGACCAGAGCGGCGGCCCCGGCGAGCTGGGCCCGGGTCAGCAGCACCTCCCGGGCGTGCGGGTACGGCGCCCGGAGCTCGGCGTGCAGGTCGTCGCCGTCATCCCAGATCGCCACCAGACCGAGCCGGTCCACCGGGGCGAACATCGCCGCCCGGGTGCCGATCACCACCGGGACGTCGCCGCGCCGCGCGGCGAGGAACGCCCGGTAGCGGCGGGCTGGCCCCAGGGCTGCGGAGAGACAGGCGTGCCGCCCCGGGCCGAGAGTCGCGCTGAGGGCGACGTCGAGGCGCTCCAGATCCCGGGCGTCGGCGACCACGACGACCGCCCCCCGCCCGCCGGCGACGGTGGCGGCGACCGCGTCGGCGTACCGGGCCGCCCAGTCCTCACCGGCGAGGGCCGACCAGACCGCGCGGGGGGCCCGGCCGTCGGTGAGCGCGCACAGGAACGTGGGCCCGGCCGGGTAGTCCCGCCAACCGCGCGGGTCGACCATCGGGGCGGAGCCGCCGGCGGCGCGACCGGAGCCGACGGGATCGGGAACGGCGGCAGCGGCGGCGCGACCGGAGCCGACGGGATCGGAAACGGCGGCAGCGGCGGCCGGCTCGGGCCGGACTGGCTCGACGTCGACCGGAGCGTCCCGTCCGCCGGCGCCCGGCCGATCAGCGACCGGCGGCGGCTCGGCAGCGCCGGTGGCCACCGCCGCGCCGGCCGGGACAGCGGGAGATTCCTTCTCGACGCGGGCGTGCCGGGGTGGGACGGCGAGGCGGAGCACGTCGGCGAGGCTGCCGGCGTACCGGTCGGCGACGGCCCGCGCGAGCCGGGCGACCTCGGGGGCCAGCACCGGTTCCGGGGAGACCACCTTCTCCAGGTACGCCAGCCGGGGGTGGGTCGACTCGGCGACCCGCTCCAGCAGCCAGCCGTCGACCAGCTGCCCGGCGAAGCGGACCTTCACCCGCACCCCGGGAAGCGCCCCGGCGTCCAGGGCGGCGGGGACCAGGTAGTCGAACGGGCGGTCCAGGTGAGGCAGGGGGACGTCCACGCAGACGCGCGCGACCGGCGACCCGTCGGCGGGTCGCCGGTCGCCGCGCCTGGCGCCGGTCAGGCTCCCGCGGCCGACTTGAGGTCGGCGGCCCGGTCGGTGCTCTCCCAGGTCAGGTCCGGAAGCTCGCGGCCGAAGTGGCCGTACGCGGCGGTCTGCTGGTAGATCGGGCGGAGCAGGTTCAGGTCCCGGATGATGGCGGCCGGGCGAAGGTCGAAGATCTCGGCGACCGCCTTCTCGATCGCGGCGACCGGCACCGCCTCGGTGCCGAACGTCTCGATGAACAGGCTGACCGGATGCGCCTTGCCGATGGCGTAGGCGACCTGTGCCTCGCAGCGCTCGGCCAGGCCGGCGGCCACGACGTTCTTGGCCACCCAACGCATCGCGTACGCGGCCGAGCGGTCCACCTTGGACGGATCCTTGCCGGAGAAGGCGCCACCGCCGTGCCGGGCGTACCCGCCGTAGGTGTCGACGATGATCTTGCGGCCGGTCAGGCCGGCGTCACCCATCGGCCCACCGATCTCGAACCGGCCGGTCGGGTTGACCAGCAGCCGGTACCCCTCGGTCTCCAGACCGAGGCCCTCCAGCTCCGGATCGATGACGTGCTCGCGCACGTCCGGGGTGAGCAGCGACTCCAGCGAGATGTCCGCGGCGTGCTGACTGGAGACGACGACGGTGTCGAGCCGCACCGGCCGCAGGCCGTCGTACTCGATGGTGACCTGGGTCTTGCCGTCGGGCCGCAGGTACGGGATCGTGCCGTCCTTGCGCACCGCGGAGAGCCGGCGGGCCAGCCGGTGCGCCAGGGCGATCGGCAACGGCATCAGCTCGGGCGTCTCGGAGCAGGCGAAGCCGAACATCATGCCCTGGTCGCCGGCGCCCTGTGCGTCCAACGCGCTCTCCGACGCGCCGGTACGCAACTCGAAGGCGTTGTCGACGCCCTGGGCGATGTCGGCGGACTGCTGACCGATGGAGACACTGACGCCGCAGGACGCGCCGTCGAAGCCCTTCTTCGACGAGTCGTACCCGATGCCCAGGATGGTGTCCCGGACGATGGTGGGGATGTCGGCGTACGCCTTGGTGGTCACCTCGCCGGCGACGTGCACCTGGCCCGTGGTGATCAGGGTCTCCACCGCGACCCGGCTGTGCGCATCCTGGGTGAGCAGAGCGTCGAGGATGCCGTCGCTGATCTGGTCGGCGATCTTGTCCGGGTGGCCTTCCGTGACCGATTCGGACGTGAAGAGACGTGTCACGGCACTCCTAAGCACTTGAAAACTCTTTGGAATAGGTCGCTCCGCGGCAGTTTAGCCACCCGGGTCAGAAGATAGTCGGGGAACGTGAACCTGCCCAGCGCTCAGGACAGATCGGCCAGTCGAGCCACCACGAGGTCCCAGACGTCGTCGGCCAGGTCCTCCTTCTGCTGCTCAGGCAGGACGTGCACCGCGCCGTCCGCGCCGATGACGGTCGCCGCGTTGGTCTCCGCCCCGAAGACCTTGTCCTCGCCGACCTCGTTGACGACGATCAGGTCGGCTCGCTTGCGGGCCAGCTTGGCCCGCCCGTTGACCTCCGCGTCGTCGGTTTCGGCGGCGAAGACCACCAGCACCTGCTCCGGCCGACGCCGCCGGCCCAGCTCGGCGGCGATGTCCGGGTTGGTGACCAGCTCGATGGTGGGGGCGCTGCCATCGTCCGCCTTCTTGATCTTGCCGGACGCGTAGCTGGCCGGGCGGAAGTCGGCCGGCGCCGCCGCCATCACTACCACGTCGGCGACCTCGGCCGCGGCCAGGGTGGCCGTCCGCAGTTCGTCGGTGGTGCCGACCCGGACCAGGTCGACCCCGGCCGGGTCGGGCAGCGCCACGTTGGCCGAGACCAGGGTGACCCGCGCGCCCCGGGCCACCGCGGCTCGCGCGAAGGCGTACCCCTGCTTGCCGGAGGAGCGGTTGCCGAGGAACCGAACCGGGTCCAGCGGCTCGCGGGTGCCGCCGGCGGTCACCACGACGTGCCGGCCGGCGAAGTCGGCCGGGGCGTCGACGCCCCGGGCGAGGGCCCGCCGGGCGACGGCGAAGATCTCCGCCGGGTCGGGCAGCCGACCCTTGCCGCTGTCGGCGCCGGTGAGCCGGCCGACGGCGGGCTCGATCACGCGGATGCCCCGGGAACGCAGCGTCGCGACATTGGCGACGGTCGCCGGGTGCTCCCACATCTCGGTGTGCATCGCCGGGGCGAGCACCACCGGGCAGCGGGCGGTGAGCAGCGTGTTGCTGAGCAGGTCGTCGGCGAGACCGTGGGCCGCCTTGGCCAGCAGGTCCGCCGTGGCCGGCGCGACGACCACCAGGTCCGCCCGCTGGCCGAGCCGGACGTGCGGCACCTCGTGCACGTCGGACCACACGTCGTCGGCGACCGGCTGCCCGGAGAGCGCCGCCCAGGTCGGCGCCCCGACGAAACGGAGCGCCGACGCGGTCGGCACGACGCGAACCCGGTGCCCCGACTCGGTGAACAGTCGCAGCAGCTCACACGCCTTGTAGGCGGCGATGCCGCCGCCGACCCCGAGGACGATCTCGGCGGACATCGACGCGCGGGGTGTTACGGCTGGTCGGTCGGCTCAGCGGTGAGCAGGCCCGCGTTGATCTCGCGCATGGCGATGGACAGCGGCTTCTCCTGCGGGGTCGTC
This sequence comes from Micromonospora sp. KC606, assembly GCF_004348675.1. GTDB lineage: Bacteria > Actinomycetota > Actinomycetes > Mycobacteriales > Micromonosporaceae > Micromonospora. The sequence goes on from NZ_SMKN01000036.1 coordinate 33,854, forward strand.
TCCACGAGCGGGCCGACGTACTCCAGCAGGCCCTCACCGAGCTGGCTGTAGTACGCGTTGACCTGGCGCGCGCGCTTGGCGGCGAAGATCACCAGCGCGTACTTCGAGGTGGTCTTCTCGAGGAGCTCGTCGATCGGCGGGTTGGTGATGCCCTCGGGGTTGGCGATGGATCCCACGAAATACCTCTGCGTCTGAAGTGACCGCGCGAGCGCGGCTGGTCGCTCAACCGCGTAGTGGCGGCGGCCAAGCGGGAGCCAGATAGGAAGAACCGAGCAAGCCTACCAGCTCGTCCACGGCCCGCTCGGTGAGGTCGTGGACCACGATGTGTTCGACGGCCTCGGCGACCGCCGGCGCGACGCGCCTCCCGGGCCGCGTCAGCAGCACCAGGCGGACGCCCGGCAGCGACGCCCGGACGGCGAGCGCGCCGGGCAGGTCGAGCGGGAGCAGCACGGGCCGCCCCTGCGCGAGCCGGATCCGCAACGGATCGCGGGGGGTGCCGCGCAGGTGCGGGCCCACCCGGAACCACTCCAGCAGCTTCCCGGCGGCGACCAGCCGGTCGAACTGGGCGGGTGTGACGAAGTGCCGGTCGACGCCGTCGCGCTCACCCGGGCACCGTGGCCGGGTGGTGACCGGCACCGGCACCCACACGGACGGAGAACGCGCCCGGACACGCTCGACCACACCGTCCCGGCCGGCACCAGACGGTCCGGTCAGGACGGTGAGCTGAGCCGCCGGGCGCGCCTCGTCATCCGTGCTCACCGCTTGTTTCTACACGGTGGCGGACCTCAGTTCGCGGCGAACTCTCCAAGCAGCGCCTTGCGCTGCTGCTCGCCCAGGCCACGCAGGCGACGGCTGTCGGCGATCTTGAGCTTCTCCATGATCTGGGTCGCCCGGATCTTGCCGATGCCCGGCATGGCCTGCAGGACGGCCGAGACCTTGAGCTTGCCGACGACGTCGTCGGACTCAGCCCGCTCAAGGACGGCGGCGAGGGTGGTCTTGCCCTGCTTGAGCTGCTCCTTCAGCTCAGCACGGGCCTTGCGGATCTCCGCGGCCTTCTCCAGCGCGGCAGCGCGCTGCTCGGGGGTCAGTGACGGGAGCGGCACCAGTTCTCCTCAGGTCCCTATCGCGACGGGCGGAACGCACCGCCGCTCTGTGAAACATGGTGTCGCCGGTAACCAAAGGGGTCCGTGGTTACCAGCGCGGGGAAAACTAGCGGTCGCCGGAGCTTTCGGCAACGTGGACGCGCGAAGATCAACGCAAAGTGACCGAGCCGTCAGTCAGCCAGAACAGCCCGGCAGTCGGCCAGAACACGCTCCACGGCGGCCCGCAGGGCGACCGGATCCGGGCCCGCCCCCAGCACCTCGCGGGAGTACGACGGGAGCACCGAGGGCAGGCTCGACCCGAACACCGTCCGCAGATCGGCGGCCGTCGCGCCCTGCGCGCCCAGCCCCGGAGCGAGCAGCGGGCCGTTGACCCGGGACAGGTCGTGGCCGGTCTCGCCCACCGTCGCACCCACCACCAGCCCGAAGCTTCCCAGTGGCTGCGCATCCGCGTTGAGCTGGGAAATCTCGTCGATGACGGTCTGCGCCACGGTGCGCCCGTCGGCGGTTCGGGCCCGCTGCACCAGCGCCCCCTCCGGGTTCGAGGTGAGCGCCAGCACGAAGACACCGCCGCCGTGTGCCGCCGCCAGCTCGAACATCGGGGCCAGCGCGCCGACGCCCAGGTAGGGGCTGGCGGTCACCGCATCGACAGACAACGTGGCGGCCGGGTCGAGGTAGGCCGAGGCGTAGGCGGCGACGGTCGAACCGATGTCGCCGCGCTTCACGTCCAGCAGCACGAGCGCCCCGGATTCGCGCAACTGTCGGATAGTTGACTCAAGAATTCCAACACCCCGAGCGCCGAAACGCTCGAAAAAAGCCGATTGGGGCTTGACGACCGCGACCTGGTCACCGATCGCCTCGACCACCGTCCGGGCGAACCGGTCCAGCCCGTCAACGTCGTCCGGCAGTCCCCAGCGGGCCAACAGCCCGGGATGCGGGTCGATGCCCACGCAGAGCGGTCCCCGCTCGGCCACGGCCCGGTGCAGCCGGGCACCGAAGGTCTCCATCCGTCGCTCTCCTCACGTTCGCTGCGGGACCGGCACCCGCCGGCCCCCTCCTGCCCGCACCGGCC
>NZ_SMKN01000370.1 GCF_004348675.1 Micromonospora sp. KC606
GGCCGGGCCTGGGGGCGGGGCCGGGCGGCCGTTGGCAGGCGGCGGCGCAGGCGAGGGCGACCGCGACGGTCAGGACGCCGAAGGCTCGCCGCCGGCCGTCAGCCGTCATCGGTGCCGTCGCACAGGGGCGTGCGCGCGGCGCCAGGCGAGCAGCACGACACCGGCCGCCACCACGACCACGACCAGCGCCGTGCCGAGCAGTGGGCCGGGGCTGGCCCACCGGTGCCCGGCCTTGTCGACGGGTCCACCGGCCGCGGCCAGCGCGGGCGGGGTCGCCGCCGGCGACGGCGGGGCGGTGAGTTCGCCGGGGCGCACCAGCCGGCCGACCGAGGCGTCGCGAGGCAGCGCGAACCCCCAGTCCAGCAGCGCGGCGCCCTGCTGCCAGGCCCGCTGCTCGGTCACCTCCGCGCCGAGCAGGGCGGCCACCAGGCGGCGGCCGTGGCGTTCGGCTGCGCCGACATAGGTGTGTCGGGCCAGGTCGGTGAACCCGGTCTTGCCACCGAGCGCCCCCCGGTACCGGTAGAGCAGTTGGTTGTCGTTCTGGATCTCGAACGCCTTCTGCCGCAGCGCCGGCTGCGGCGGGACGACGGCGCGCAGGGTGGCGTCGTACCGGCGGAAGGCCGGGTCGGCGAAGCAGGCACGGGCAATCAGGGCCAAGTCGTACGCGCTGGTGAACTGGCCGGGCGCGTCCAGTCCGGAGGGGGTCACCGCGTGGGTCCGCAGGGCGCCCAGGTGGCGGGCGTGGTCGTTCATGGCGCGGATCCCGCCGGGCATCCCGTCGGGTCCGCCGCCGAGGCGCGCGAGGGCGTTGGCGGCCTCGTTGCCGGACTTCAGCAGCAGCCCCAGCCAGAGTGTCTCCACCCGGTACCGGCCGCCCTCGGCCAGGCCGACCGCCGAACTGCCCGGCTCGATGTCGAGGTCGGCCGCGGTGACGGTGACGACCTGCTGCGGGTCGAGTATCGGCAGCATGGCGGCGGCCAGCAGCAGCTTCTGCACGCTCGCCGGGGTGGCGTACTCGTGCGGGCCGCAGCCGCCCAGCACCGCGCCGCTGTCCAGGTCCGCGACCAGCCACGAGGCCGCCGTGACCGGCGGCGGCGCCGCGGCGCCGGCCGGTGTCACCAGCCCGGGGGTGGCCAGGGTCGCCCCACCGACGGCGGGGTACGCGGGATCGGCCCGGGGTGGGACCGGCCGTGGCGGCCGGGACACCGACGGCACGGGCGGACACGGCCGGGTGGTCGCCGGTACCGCCACGGCGGCGGGTGCGCCGGCGACGCAGGCCAACACGGCGACGATCACGGCAACGGTACGACCCCAGGTCCTCACCTGTTCGGAGCGTAGTCACCCGGGGTCGTTCCGGGGCCGCTTTGCGGCCACCGGCCCGGCGATCGAGGTGTCCCGACGGTGGCGGCGCGCCGGTTCGGGGCGGCCGACGCCGAAACCGTCCGGGCCCGCGCGGCGGGCGAGCAGGACTGACGTTCCCGGCGCCTGGCGCAGTGCCGGACGTGGCGGTCAGCTCCAGCTGGCGCGGCGGCGACGCGGGCGGCGACGACGGGCTGCGGTGATCGCGGCGATGAGTCCGACCAGCACGGCCCCGCCACCGACCACCGCCCCGCCGATCCACTCCGGCGGGGCGCTGGCCGGCGGGCTGGCCGGTGGGGCGACGAGCGGCCCGGCGGGCGCGGGGGCCCTCACCGGCGCGCCCTCCGCGGTGGCCTCCCCCGGCTGTACGAGGCGGCCGACCGAGGCGTCGGGGGGCAACGAGAAACCCCAGTCGAGCAGGCGCGCGCCCTGCTCCCAGCCGCGCAACGGCCGGCGTTCGGCACCGAGCAGCGTCACCACGAGTCGCCGCCCGTTCCGCTCGGCCGCGCCGACGTAGGTGTGACGGGCCAGGTCGGTGAAGCCGGTCTTGCCGCCGAGCGCCCCCGGATACTCGTAGATCAGGCCGTTCTCGTTCTGGATCTGGAAGCCGGGCTTCTTCAGCGCCGGCTGGGCCGGGATCTGGGTGCGCTCGGTCAGCGCGTACCGGCGGAAGGAGGGGTCGGCGAAGCACACCCGGGCGATCAGCGCCAAGTCGTACGCGCTGGTGAACTGGCCCGGGCCGTCCAGCCCAGAGGGCGTCACCGCGCGGGTCTGCAGGGCGCCGAGCCGGCGGGCCTCGGCGTTCATCTTTCCCACCCCGGCCTGCGCGCTGCCGGCGCCGAGCCGGGCGAGCATGTTCGCCGCGTCGTTGCCGGACTGCAGCAGCAGCCCCAGCCAGAGTGTCTCCACCCGGTACCGGCCGCCCACCAGCAGGCCGACCGCCGAACTGCCCGGCTCGATGTCGAGATCCGCCCGGGTGGCGGTGGCGACCTGCTGCGGGTCGAGTATCGGCAGCATGGCGGCGGCCAGCAGCAGCTTCTGCACGCTCGCCGGGGTGGCGTACTCGTGCGGGCCGCAGCCGCCCAGCACCGCGCCGCTGTCCAGGTCCGCGAC
>NZ_SMKN01000371.1 GCF_004348675.1 Micromonospora sp. KC606
GGACAGGGGCAGGTCCCGGCCGAGCACGCCGAACGGGCGCTCGTCGCCGGGGAAGTGGAAGTGCCGCAGCACGTCGACGAAGCCGAACCGCCGGTACAGCCGCCAGGCCCGCGACGTCCGCTCGTCGGCCTCCGGGGTGGACAGCAGGGTGGTCGACCCCTCGGCCAGGGTGAGCAGGGCGGTGAGCTGCCGGCTGCCCACGCCGTGCCCCTGCGCCGGCGGCCGGACGTGCAGCTCGACCACCTCGAAGCAGTCGGTCAACCAGCGTTGCCGGGCCTGCGGGTCCAACGCCCGGTGCACCTGGTCGTGCCACCACTGCCCGGGCTCGCCCCGGTAGCCGTACCCGAAACCGGCCAGGTGGCCCTCGGTGGTGAGGCTGGCGACGGCGCGGAATCCGGGCCGGCGCACGTGGGTGGCGATGTAGCCGCGGCGGGCCTCCAGCAGGTTGGCGCGGTAGTTCATCGCCTCCCCGTAGACGGCCACCACGTCGTCGAGCCGCCGGACCAGATCGTCCGGCGTCCACCGCACCAACCTCATGCGCTTCCTCTCACCGTCTCCGCGCCGCTGTCGGCGACCCAGCCCAGCACCGCCCGGTCACCGATGACGTCGCGCACCTCGAACCGCGCGAAGAGCTCCTCGGCGTACCACCTCTCGGTGGGGGTGCGGGTGATCGCGGCGCGGTGCTCCGGGTGACGGTACGCGAACGCCACGAGGTCCGCCGGGTCGCGCCACACGCTGACGGTGCCCTGCCAGCCCAGCGGGGCCTCCCCGACGCCGAACCGGGCGAGCAGACCGGGCGTGGCGTGCAGGGCGGCGGCCACCGGCGGGACCGCCTTCCAGAAGGCCGCCGCCCGCCGGGGGCGCAGCCGGGCCCGGGTCAGCGCCAGCACCGGCCCGGCCACCCGACCACCGGGCGGGTCGCCGAACGGACGTCGCCGCGACCACTCGCCCCGGCTGGTCACCGGGCGCAGGTCGACCCGGACCCGGGCCCGGGCGATCCGGGCCCAGGCCCGGCCGACCGGGGAGGTGTCGAAGCCGTCGGCGGCGGTGGGGGAGTCCCACACGGTCAACGCCGCCCACCGGGTGGGGTCGGCGTCACCCGGCCCGAAGCCGGTGCCGGTCCCGGTGCCGAGCAGCTTGCCGAACCGGACGCCGGGGGTGGCGCGCAGCCGGCGCCGGTCCCGCACCATCCGGGCCAGGGCCCGGGGCAGCGCCGCCCGGGGAACCCGCCACACGTGCAGGGTGACCAGCTCGGGTACCGCCTCGACGGCGGATCTCACGCCACGTCGGCAGGGGTGCCGGCGGTGATCCGCAGCAGGTCGGCGTACGTGATGGGGAAGACCGCCTGCGGCACCCCGCCGGCCGCCCAGACCTCGTCGTACGCCTTCAGCGCGGTGTCCACCAGGGTGCGCAGCGGATGCGGGTGGCCCAGCGGAGCCACCCCGCCGATCACCTGCCCGGTGTGCTGCCGGACGAACTCCGGGGTGGCCCGGCGCAGCCGGGTGACCCCGATGGAGGTGGCCAGGCCGGCGGTGTCGACCCGGTGCGCGCCGGAGGTGAGCACCAGCAGCGGCGCGCCGTCCGCCTCGAAGATCAGCGAGTTGGCGATGGCGCCGACCTCGACGCCGAGCGCCTGGGCAGCCGCGGCGGCGGTGTGGGCGGCCTCGGGCAGCAGGCGGACCGTGCTCGGCGCGTCGGCGCCGTCCCGGGCGTCTGCTTCGTCGAGGGCCTCCTGCACCGCCCGTACGTTGGGGTGTGACTGCATGGCGTCATTCTTCCGGGGTATCCCTCCAGTCGGTGCAGCGGCCCGGCTGTTCGGCGTGCCGCTGCCGCCGGAGGTCGGTTCGTGACTCGCGGCCGTGGGTGGCACGCCGTACCTGACACGTTGCGTTTTCGTCGGCGGGAGGGTGTACTGTCAGCAGTGGTTAGAACGGGTGTTCGATTGAATCGCACATCCGTTCCAGCGAACCGGGAGCGGTGTTTCGCGGCGCCGCTTCCGGGAGGTGCGGTTTCGCGGACCGCACCGGGTGCCGGGCAGTCGCGAGCCCGGTCCCGTCAGGCAGGATCGTCGTCCGCCGCCCACGACCCCCGGGCGGCGGACGACGGACCCGCCGGTTACGCCGGCCGGGTGTGGTGTGGGGAAGCGTCCACACCCGGCCGGCCCCATCCGGTGCGTCTTCCTCCGCACCACCCGCCCCGGGCGGTCACCGACGGTCCTCCGTCGCGTGCCCCGCCCGTCCCGGTCACGCGGAGGAGACAGTCATGCCGACCCAACCGGCCCAGGCACCGACGGTGCCCGCGCACGTGCTGCCGCACCGCACCCCGGCCCAGCTTCTCGCGATGGCCCGACGCGGGCTCGCCGAGGCCGCCCAGACCCGCCCCGACGGCCTGCGTTACGCGACCGCCCACCTCGCGGCGCTGCGCGCGGCCGCGG
>NZ_SMKN01000372.1 GCF_004348675.1 Micromonospora sp. KC606
CCACCCCGCCCCACAGTCCCGAGACCGGCCAGCAGCCGCCGGTCGCCGGCCTGGCCACCGCCCAGCCGGGCGTCGCCGACCTGGCGCGGGCCGCCGCCCAGGCGGCCGAGAACCTGCTCGCCCCGCCGGCCCCGGTCCCGCTCGGCGACGTGGTTCCGGCCCCGGTCTCGGTCGTCGCGGACCCGGCGGCCGACTTCACCCTGCCGTCCGATGCCGCCATCCGGGTCAGCGCCGAGGCCGGCGCGCGGGACGTCGCCGAGCACCTCGCCGAACTGCTCCGACCCGCGACCGGTTATCCGCTCCCCGTCACCGAGGCGACACCGGGCGGCCCGGCGTTCACCCTGACCCTGGCCGGCGTGGATGGCCTCCCGGCCGCCGACACCTCCCCGGTCGGCCTCCCGCGCCCGCGCGTCCCGCTCGACGGCGCGGCCCCACTCGATCGCGACGGGCGCGCCGGTGCCGGCACGCCCTCGGCGCTCGGCGACGAGGGGTACCGGCTGGAGATCAGCGCCACCGGAGTACGGCTCACCGCCGACACCGCCACCGGCCTCTTCCACGGGGTGCAGACGTTGCGGCAGCTCCTCCCGGTCGCGGTCGAGAGCCCCTCCCCGGTCGACGAGCGCTGGGTGCTGCCCGGCGGTGTGATCGTCGACCGGCCGCGCTTTCCGTACCGGGGAGCGATGCTCGACGTGTCCCGGCACTTCTTCGGGGTCGACGACGTGCTGCGGGTGATCGACCACCTGGCCCGGTACAAGCTCAACCACCTGCACCTGCACCTCACCGACGACCAGGGCTGGCGGATCGCGGTGGACTCCTGGCCCCGGCTGGCCACCGTCGGCGGCGCCACCCAGGTGGGCGCCGGCCCCGGCGGGCACTACACGAAGGCCGACTTCCGGCGGATCGTCCGGCACGCCGCCCGCCGGCACGTCACGGTCGTCCCCGAGATCGACCTGCCGGGCCACACCAACGCGGCGCTGGTCGCGTACCCCGAGCTGGCGCCGGGGAAGGTCGCGCCGCCGCCGTACACCGGCACCGAGGTCGGCTTCAGCCACGTCGACCCCGCCGACGATCGGACGTACGACTTCGTCGCCGACGTGCTCGGCGAGGTGGCTGCCCTGACCCCCGGGCCGTGGCTACACATCGGCGGCGACGAGGCGTTCAAGGTCAAGGGGGCCGCGTACACCAGCTTCGTCGAGCGGACCCAGCGGATCGTCGCCGCCACCGGCAGGGCGGTCGTCGGCTGGCACCAGATCGCCCCGGCCGCCCACCTCGACGGGCGGGTGCTGCAGTGGTGGGGCACCAACGGTGACGACCCCGAGACCGCCGAGGCGGTACGCCGGGGCGCCCGGCTGATCCTCTCCCCCGCCAACCACGCATACCTGGACATGAAGTACGGCCCGGACACCCCGATCGGGCACGACTGGGCCGGTCTGATCGACGTGCGCCGCGCATACGAGTGGGATCCCGGCACGCACCTGACCGGCGTGCCGGCGGATGCGGTGCTCGGCGTGGAGGCCCCCCTCTGGACCGAGTCGGTCACCTCGCTGCCCGAGGTCGAGTTCATGCTCTTCCCCCGGCTCCCCGCGATCGCCGAGCTGGGCTGGTCACCGCGTCGCATCCACGACTGGGCCGGATTCCGCGCCCGGATGGCCGGTCACGGCCCCCGCTGGAGCACCGCCGGCATCGCCTTCCACCGCTCCCCCGAGGTGCCCTGGCCGGCCGAGCGGGCCGACGTTGACCGGCTCGACCGTGAGCCCACGCACCCCTTCCCCAGCCAGCTCGGCCCGGACGCCACCGAGGTGCCCGCACCCACGGCGGCCACCGCCGACGGGTGACCGTCCCGTCAGGTCGCCGACCTGCGCGGCCCGACGTCGCGGTCTGCGACCCGGACGGCCGGGTGCGTGCCGTGCACGGTTTCCTGGACAAGGTGCCCGCAGCGGCCTGACCCGCGGGAGGCCTCCGCCCGGCCGGTGTCCATCGCCCGGGCAAGGCGCACGTGCGCCGCCACCACCTCATCCGGGACGAACCCGAGCTGACGGCTTCCGCGCAAACTTCTTGATCAACGGGGTGTGCGGATGGGGTGAACGGCGCGAAGAGGTGCGTGTCCCGATGGGGCCGATGTCCGGTCTGACCTGCGGCATCCCGTGGCCGGTGCCACCCGGCTGGCGGAATCGGCGACAGGCCCGGGGCGTTGTACATGGCACAACCATCGGCGTTCTCTCACCGGGACGGCCGGCCCCGACAGCGTCAGGCCGTGGAATGCGAGCCCCGCCGGGCTGGTTACATCCCCCGGACACCGAGGCCCGGCCCGTGGAATGCGAGCCCCGCCGGGCTGGTTACATCCCCCGGACACCGAGGCCCGGCCCGTGGAATGCGAGCCCCACCGGATCGGTTACATCCCCCGGACACCCGAGCAGGC
>NZ_SMKN01000373.1 GCF_004348675.1 Micromonospora sp. KC606
CCACACCCCCTCGTCGGGTTGCCACCCCTACCCGTCGGCATCGCGGCGCCCCGCACGCCGCAGGCCGGCCGCGACCAGCAGGGCCGCCACGGCCAGCCCGGTCAGGACCACCTCCGGCCACACCCCAGCGCGAGTGGCCGGAGTCCGCCCGTCGGCGAGAGTCACCTGCCGCACCACCACCGCGCGGGTGTTGAACCCGGTGGCGCCGCTTACCCGCCCGTCGGGGGTCGCGAACCCGGACACCCCTACCGTGGAAGCCATCAACGCCGCACGGCCGTGCTCCACCGCCCGCAACCGCACCATCGCCAACTGCTGGCGGGCCTCGGCGACGTCGAAGGTGGCGTTGTTGGTCTGCACCACCAGCAGCTGCGCCCCACCATCGACGGTGTCGCGCACCAGAGCGTCGTAGGCGACCTCGAAACAGATCACGTCACCGAGCACCGCCGGCCCGGACCGCACCACCCCCGGCGTGTCACCGGGAACGAAGTCGTTACGGACCAGATCGACCTGCTCGCTGACCATCCGGGCGATCTTCCGCAACGGCACGTACTCGGCGAACGGCACGGGGTGCCGCTTGGTGTACAGCTGCGCCAGGTCCGGGCCGCTGCCCGGCCGCCACAGGATGCCCGCGTTGCGCACCTGCTTCTCGCCGGGCCCCAGCAGCACCGCCCCCACCAGGATCGGCGCGCCGACCGCATCGGCGGCCTGAGCGATCCGCTGCCCGGCGGAGGCGTTGCGCAGCGGATCGATGTCGGAGGAGTTCTCCGGCCACACCACCAGGTCAGGTCGCGGGCGTTGCCCGGCGCGAACCTGATCGGCCAGCTCCAGGGTGGCGTCGGCGTGGTTGTCGAGCACCGCCTGCCGTTGGGCGTTGAAATCGAGGCCCAGCCGGGGCACGTTGCCCTGCACCACCGCCACCGTCACCGTCCGCCCGGCGCCGGCCACGCCGACCGGCAGCAGAAGCGCCGCACCGACGACCGCCACCGCCACGGCGACCAACGCGCCCACCGGCGCCCACGCCCGGCCGGCTGACCCCGGCCAGCGCCGCCACGCCGCAGCCACCAGCAGCCCACCGACCGCCGCCACCGCGAACGTCACCAGCGGCGCACCACCCAGCCACGCCCACCGCAGCAGCGGGGAGGTGTCCTGCGCGAACGCCAACCTGCCCCACGGGAACCCCCCGAACGGGGTACGGTCGCGCAGCGCCTCCTGCCCCACCCACAGCACGGCGGTGACCGGCGGCCACGCCCACCGCCACCGGTCCACCAGCGGCGACACCCAGGCGGTGGCCGCACCCAACACCGCCAGGTAGCCGGCCTGCAGCAACGACAGCAGCACCCACGGCAGGTAGCCGGTGTGCAGGTTGGTCCATTCCAGCATCGGCGCGAACAGCGCCACCCCGGTAAGGAAGCCCAGACCCGCGCCGCCGCGCAGCCGGCGGCGGTGCGTGGCCGCGGCCAGCAACGCCACCCCGACCGGGGCCAGCGGCCACACCCCGTACGGGGGGAACGCCAGCAGCAACACCACACCGGCCAACACCGCCGCGGGCACGGCCCAACGCAACCGCAACGCCGCCGCGACGTCGTCCTGCCGCACCACCTCGGTGGTACACACCTCGTTCCGGTCCAGCGTCGTCACCGGCACCTCACCACGATCACGCGCCGAAGGCTACCCGCCTCGCCGCCGGTCCCGCCCCCACCGGCCGGAACGGCGGCGTCCCGGGCTCCGGCGGCGCGACGCTGACCCACCAGCCCAGGACGACCGACCCGAGACGGACAACCGGAGCCGTCAAACGGAAATCGGGGCGCGGCATACGCCGCGCCCCGATGCTCCCAGGCCCCTCCCGGCCGGTGGGGCGAGAATGAGCGACCCCGACCTTCGGACCGACCCGACGGCGGACTGGCTGCCCCCGCCTGGCCGTTGTCTACTGGCCGTGCCTCTCACCCTGCCCGTACACCGGTAACCGCGGCCGGTTCGCGCCGCCCCGCCGACCCCCGCCCGCTGGACCTGGCCGCCGCAACCCGTCAGGTCGCTCGGCCAGCGGACGAAGGGACGAAGCGAACAACAGCCGCTTCCCGTGGTAGGACTCAAAGACGGTACGGCGTGGACCCCCGCCGCTGTCAACCCGCCCCGGCCTGTCGTCGGCCGTGCCACGGCGTGTCGCGTCGGTCCCGTCACCGTCAGCGTTCGAGAAGACCCCGCAGCAACGCCCGCGCCGCCGCCGGATGCTCGGCCGCGAGCAGCCCCCCGGCGGCCAACACGTAGTCGGCGTCGACGACGGGCCGGGCGGCCCGCGGCAGCGGCCACCCACCCGCATGGTCGGCGAGCACCGCCGCCAGCACCGACACCGAGGCGGCCCGGCCGCCGTGGCGCAGCACCCCACCGGAGCCCACCATCCACCGCACGTCCCGCAGATC
>NZ_SMKN01000374.1 GCF_004348675.1 Micromonospora sp. KC606
ACCCTCGGCCGCGCGGTCCCGTGGCCGGGACCAGGTGGGGTGTGGGTGGGACCGGGCGCGCGAGGCGAGCGGGACGGGGCGCACGTCGCGGGGTTGATCCGAGCGTGCGGGCCGGAGATGTCCAGGGTGGAGATTCTTTACGGCCCGGGTATGCGTTGTAATGGACGTCTCCCCGCCCCCAGGAGGTCATAGTGGCGAGCGTCGCCGAACTGAAGGCAGCCATCGAGGTCGCCCTCCAACAGATCGGGGACGGTCAGACAGCGGTCCAGGCCGCCGGCGAGAAGCTCGCCGAGGCGCAGCAGACCCTCGCCGGCGCACTGGAGGGCAGCGGGCACGAGACCGTGGAGGCGGCTCAGGCCTCGCTGACCCAGGCCGGCCAGGAGCTGGAGGAATGCCTCGCCGCGACACTGGTCGCGGTCGAGCAGGCGCAGCTCTACGTCTCGACCCTCTGAGCGGCCGCCGTGTCGATCGTGGAGGATGTCGGGGCGCAGGTGCGGGCCGCCGCCGAGGAGTTCCCCCTCGCCCAGCTCGCTTTGGCGCTGGAGAAGTTCGGCCAGGCCACCGAGCGGCTGCGCTGGGTCCGGCAGGAGTCGGCGAATCCGCTGGGAGTGCCGGAACTCGCCGCGGCGGTCGAGCACGCCGAGGCGGCCGGGCACGCCCTGCGGGTGGCCCAGGAGCAGCTGTCGGCGTACCTGGCGGGGATCGGGCTCGCCCCGGACGGCTCCCCACCGGCGCCGCCGGTGAGCCGGGCGCCGAAACACGACGCGCCCCGCGAGGACGCCGCGCCACCCGCCACGCCGCCGGCCGAGCAGCGCGAGGACCCCACCGTCACGCGCTGGTGGTCGGTGCGGGTCGCCGAGCTGACCGGGGGCCAGGAGGGCCCGCCGGACGAGCCGGACGAACGGATCACCGACTCCCGGGAGCTGCTGCGCCGGGTGGCGGGCGGGATCCGGTCCGGCGACCGCGACCGGTTGCGCCGGGACCTGCGCGGCGCGCACGCCGACATCGGGCTCGGCATGGCCGCGGTCGCGCCGCCGCTGCTGCGCGACCTCGCCGGCGAGCTGCTCGGGCACCCGCCCCGCGCCGACGACCTGGGCCGGCTGCGCGGCGAGCTGGACGGCCGGGTCCGCGACCTGCTCCCCGGACTGCCCCCGCCGGTGCTGGACACCCTGCTCACCCGAATCTGCCGGATGCCCCCGCCGCGCCGGGGCGACGGCGACGAACAGCCGCACGCCGCCGACTCGGCCGTCGCCGCCGGGGTGGTGACGGGGGTGCTGCTGTCCCGGCTCGGCCGCGACCTGCCCCGTCCCGAGGTGGCCGAACCGCGCCGGGAGGCGGCCGACGGCCCGCCCGGCGGGCGGACCACCGCCCCGGACGGCGGGCCCCGTGGCTGACCTGCGCGGCCACCTGGTGTCCCGGGTACGCGGTCTGCTCTCCGAGGCACTCGGCGCCACCCGTACCCGGCTGGCCACCGCCGAGACGGAGCTGGCCGCCGCCCGGGAACGGCTGGCCCGGACCCGGCGGGCCGCCGCCGCCGTGCCGCAGCGGGTCGCCGCGGAGCGGGACCGCCGGCTCACCGAGATCGACGACCGGCACGCCACCCGGATCACCGAGCTGGCCCGCCGGGCCACCGCCGCGGTTGTGCGGGAGGCGCCCGGCGCGGCGTCCGCGCCGTGGGCCGAGTGGCGGCCCACCCCGGCCGGCCGGGGCGAACCGGTCGGTCCGGTCCGCGTCGGCACGCTGCGTATCCCCGGCGCGGAACCGGTCCCGGCACTGGTCCCGCTGCTGGACGCCGGGCACGTGCACCTGTCCGGCACCGACCGGCACGGCGGCGACGCGGTCGTCTCCGCGCTGCTGCTGCGCGCCGCCGGCCGGGCCGATCCGGGCGCGGTGCGCCTGCACGGCTACGACCCGGAGCACCTGGGCGGCGGCCTGGCAGGCTTCGCCCCGCTCGGCACCGCCGGGCTGCTCACCTTCGTCGGTCCGGGTGGGCTGGGGCGGTTGCTGGACGACCTGGTGGAACAGATCCGCCGGATCAACGAGACGGTCCTCGCCGGCGAGTACGCCTCGCTGCGCGAGTTGGCCGCGGCGACCGGCCGCCGGCCCGAGCCGTGGCGGGTCGCGGTGCTGCTCGGCGGGGACGAGCCGTCCAGGCACGAGCGCGGCCAACTGGACCGGGTGGTCCGCACGGGGGCCGCCTGCGGGGTCCACCTGGTGGTACGCGGCATCGACCTACCGGACGACCCGACGCTCACCCGGATCCTCGCCGACCCCGGTGCGGCCCACGTCGGCGGCCCGACCGGCCTGCCGGTACGCCTCGACCCGCCGCCGTCGGCCGCGCTGGTCACCGAGACCTGTCGGGAGATCGCCTCCCGCGTCAACGCCGGCCCGCCACCGACCCCCTTCACCGACC
>NZ_SMKN01000375.1 GCF_004348675.1 Micromonospora sp. KC606
CACCCCGACCGGCACGTTCCCGTCCGCCGAGCGGCAACCCCCACCGGACGGCGGGCAGGGGGCGGGCGGGCTCACCGAGGCGGCCGAGCGGCTGCGCCAACTGATCGACGACGGCGAACGCGCCGGCGAGATCCGTGCCGACGTGGGGGTGGACCTGCGTAACGTGCTGGGGAACCTGACCCGGGAGGCCGCCAACGGGCGGGCCGACCTGTCCGAGCCGGTTGCCAATCTCCGGGAGAAGGTCGACCGTCGGGTCGGGGAGGGCGCCATCACCCCGGCGTACGCCCGGCAGCTAGACGCGGCGATCGTGAGGCTCGACGCCCGCCAGTCCTGAGTCGGCCCGGCCGTGGGTCGGCTCAGCGGACAGCGGCCGGCGCCGGCCGGAGGGCGGGCTCGGCCGTGCCGGCGGCGAAGCGCCGGTACACCTCCTCGTATCCGGCCGCCATCCGCTCGGTGGAGAAGTTCTCCGCCACATGCGCCACGCAGGCCGCCGGGTCGAGCCGGGCCGCCTCGCGCAGCGCCGCCGGCAGTTCCTCCGCGCGGTCCCGGATCAACCCGGTGCGGCCCTCGACCACCAGTTCGGGCACGGCGCCGCGGCGCAGCGCCACCACCGGTGTCCCGGTCGCCATCGCCTCCACCATCACCATGCCGAACGGCTCCTCCCACCGGATCGGCATGATCAGGCACCGGGCGTCGACCAGCAACCGCAGGGTCGCCTCGCGGTCGGCGTTCAACACCACGGCGACGTCGTCGTCCAGCATCGGCTCGACGACCTCGGCGAGGTAGCGCCGTTCGGCGGGTTCGTTGCACTTGCCGGCCAGGGTCAGCGGCAGCCCCGCCGCCCGGCAGGCCCGGATGGCCAACTCGGGGCCCTTGTCCGGGCTGAACCGGGCCAGCCACAGCACCGGCCCTCGGCCGGGGGCGTGCTTGCGCGGCACGTCCCCCGCGTCCATCGCGTTGTGCACCGTCCCCACCCACGGCAGGCCCGGGTTCGCCCGCCGCTGGGCGTGCGAGATGGCGACCAGCCCGACGCCGTGGTCGGTGTCGCTGAGCACCGTGCCGTACTCCCCCACCGGGTTGCCGTGCACGGTCGCCACGGTGGGCACCGCCCGCCGACCGGCGACCAGCGGCCCGATCGTGGTGTGGTCGTGGATGATGTCGAAGTCCGCCGGGGTTACCAGATGGTTCACCCGGGCCAGGTGGGCCAGTTCGGGCAGCGACTCGCCGAGCCGGTCGTACTGGAGTTCCGGGACGGTGGAGACGAAGTCGGCGGCGGTACCGTGGTGCCGGCCGGCGCCGAAGAGCGTCACGGTGTGCCCCCTGCCGACCAGGGTGTCCACCAGCCCGTGCACCACCTGCTCCAGCCCCCCGTAGCCGGGCGGTGGCACCGACAGCCACGGTGGCACCACCATCGCGATCCGCAGCGGCCGCCCGGGCGGCTGTGCTGACGGACGGTGGGTCACGGCCGCAGGTCCTTCCCGTTGGTTCCCGGTGAGCGGTGAGCGCGATCGGCGCCGGTTTCCCCCTGCCCAACGGGTCAAACGGGAAGCCGGCCAGCTCATCCGGCCACCACGAGCCGGTCGTCCACGGCCCGCACCCCCGGGGCCGACCAGGCGACCCGTTCCGCCTCGTCCCGCTCCCACCAGGACCGCACCTCGCCGTGCAGCACCACGGTGTCCCCGGCCAGCTCGACGGTGACCGCCTCGGTGCCGGCTCGTCGGGCCAGGGCCCGGCGCAGGTCCCGGACGGTCCGTTCGGCGTCCGGCGGGGCCGGGGGCACCACCTCGACCAGGTTCGTCACCCCGCGTACGCCCCGCAGCCGGCGCAGCTCGTGTTCGGCGGTACGCCGCTGGTAGCCGAACTCCACCTGACCCCGCAGCATCAGCCAGCCGGCGGAGACCGTCACGTCCAGGCGTTCGGCGGGCACGAAGCTGTCCCACTCCAGTGCCCGTACGGCGGCGAGGGCGAGTTCGGCGTCGTCCTGGCCGTCGAGCCCGGGCAGGCGTACCTCGATGTCGTCGGCGACCGCCCGCACGCCGCGTACCCGGTGCGCGCCGCGCTGGGCGGCCCACTTGCGGGCGTAGCTGTCCACCCGGCCGGTCAGGGTGACCACGCCGTCGGCGACGCCGACGCCGATCTCCTGCGGCTGCGCCTGCGGGTCCCAGGCCAGCTCGGCCAGCACGTCGCGCTGGATGTCCCGGTCGGTGCGGATGGCCGCTGCCGTGCCCATGGGCGCCCCCTCCCGTGCGGTCGGCTCGTGTCGAGGATGCCGACCGGGCGGGTGAGGCCGGGTCACCCGCTGCGGGTGGCCCGGTGACGACAAAGGGCGGCGGGTGGCGCAGCCAACCCCCTTGGC
>NZ_SMKN01000376.1 GCF_004348675.1 Micromonospora sp. KC606
CGCCCGTGCCGCCCTGCACCGGTTGCGCGCCGAGGTGGCGAAGGCGGTCGTCGGGCAGGACGCCGTGGTCACCGGGCTGGTCATCGCGCTGCTGTGCCGCGGCCACGTGCTGCTGGAGGGCGTGCCGGGGGTGGCCAAGACCCTGCTGATCCGCACCGTCGCCACCGCGCTGGACCTCGACTCGAAGCGGGTGCAGTTCACCCCCGACCTGATGCCCGGAGACGTCACCGGCTCGCTGGTCTTCGCCCCGCAGACCGCCGCGTTCACCTTCCGCGAGGGGCCGGTCTTCACCAACCTGCTGCTCGCCGACGAGATCAACCGGACGCCGCCGAAGACCCAGTCGGCGCTGCTGGAGGTGATGGAGGAACGGCAGGTCTCCGTCGAGGGCGCCCGTCGCCCGCTGCCCGACCCGTTCATCGTCGCCGCCACCCAGAACCCGATCGAGCACGAGGGCACCTATCCGCTGCCCGAGGCGCAGCTCGACCGGTTCCTGCTCAAGCTCACCGTGCCGCTGCCCAGCCGGGACGAGGAACTGGGGGTGCTGCGCGCCCACCACGCCGGCTTCGATCCGCGCGACCTGACGGCGGCGGGCGTACGACCGGTGGCCACCGCGGCCGACCTGGCCGCCGCCCGCGAGGCGGTCGGCCGGGTACACGTCGCCGAAACCGTTCTCGGTTACATCGTGGACCTGTGCCGGGCCACCCGGGTCACCCCGGCGCTGGAGCTGGGCGCCTCGCCCCGTGGGGCGACCGCGCTGCTCGCCACGGCCAAGGCGTGGGCCTGGCTGGCCGGTCGGGACCACGTCACCCCGGACGACGTGAAGGCGACCGCACGGCCGACGCTGCGGCACCGGCTGCGGCTGCGCCCGGAGGTGGAGCTGGAGGGCGTCGGCGTGGACCCGGTGCTGGACACGGTGCTGGCCACCGTGCCGACACCGCGATGACCTGGCGGGCGGCCGTCCTGCTGCTGGTAGGTGCGCTGACCCTGCCGGTGTGGCCGGCCCCGCTGGTCGGCGTCGCGGTGATGACCGGCGCGGTGCTGCTGCTCTGCGCCGTGGACTGGGCCCTCGCCGCACCGCTGCGCGCGGTCGCCGCGGCCCGGGACGGCGACCGGTCGGTACGCCTCGGCGGTACCGCCACCGTCACACTGCGCCTGACCAACACCGCCGGCCGTACGCTGCGCGCCCAGGTCCGGGACGCCTGGGTGCCGTCGGCGGGTGCCGTCGGGACCGTACCGCCGCAACGGGTGACCCGGGTGGCACCCGGCGGCACGGCGGCGCTGCCCAGCCGGCTGACCCCGACCCGGCGCGGCGACCGACCGGCGGTGGCCCTGGCGGTGCGGTCGCTGGGCCCGCTGGGGCTGGCGTTCCGGCAGTGGGCCGGGCGGCCGGCGACGCCACCCTGGGCGCTGCGGGTACTGCCCCGCTTCGACTCGCGCCGGCACCTGCCCGAGAAGCTGTCCCGGCTACGGGTGATCGACGGTACGCAGGTGGCCCGAGGCCGGGGCCAGGGCACCGAGTTCGACACACTGCGCGAGTACGTGGTCGGCGACGACGTCCGCTCGATCGACTGGCGGGCCAGTGCCCGCCGGGCCGACGTGCTGGTTCGCACCTGGCGGCCGGAGCGGGACCGGCGGCTGGTCTGCGTGCTGGACACCGGCCGCACCTCGGCGGTTCGGATCGGTGACGAGCCCCGCCTGGACACCGCCATCGACGCGGCGCTGTTGCTCACCGCGCTCGCCGCCCGGGCCGGCGACCGGGTCGACCTGCTCGCCGCGGACACCGCGATCCGGGCGACGGTGACCGGCAGCGGCCGGCCGGCCCTGCTCAACCGGCTGGTGACGGCGGTCGCGCCGCTACAGCCGGCCCTGGTGGAGACGGACTTCGAGCTGATCGCCGCAGAGATCATGTGCCGGGCACGGCAGCGCAGCCTGGTGGTGCTGTTCACCGCCCTGGAGGCCGGCGCGCTCGGCGAGGGGTTGCTGCCGGTGCTGCCCCGGCTGGCCGCCCGACACCGGGTGGTGGTGGCGGCCGTGCACGACCCGGTGCTCACCGGCCTGACCACCGCAGTGCCGGCCCGTCCCGGCGACGCGTACGCGGCGGCGGCGGGCTGGCGGGCCCTCGCGGAGCGGGGCCGGGTACGCGCCGCCCTGGCCCGCTACGGCGTCACCGTGGTCGACACCCCGGCCAACCGTCTCGCCCCCACCGTCGCCGACACCTACCTCCGCTTCAAGTCCCTCGGTCAGCTCTGACCCCGACCCCAGCCCGTGCCGACCCATGGAGTGGACGGTGGCACGGGCACTGCCGCCGACCGCATGATCAACGCCAGTGAGGCGGAGGGGTGGGGTGGGTCAGCG
>NZ_SMKN01000377.1 GCF_004348675.1 Micromonospora sp. KC606
GTGGGGTGGGGCCGACGACGGTGGCGATGTTGTTCCGTAACGCGTGGTTGGCGGCGCGTCGGGCGGTCAATGGCGACTGAGTGGGGTGGCGGCGTTCAGCCGGGGTCGACGACGGAACCCGTCAGTCATGTCGCTCCCCTGATCGTGGTGACAACTAAGCGACGCCGGCGGCGGCCTGGATCGATTTGTGCAGGGCGGGGGCGATCGGCCCGCTGAGCTCGGTGAGTTGCTGGATGCGCCGTTTGTTGGCGCGTTTGGTCCTACGGTCGAGGACGAGCTTGAGGTCTCCTGCGGCGACGATGGCCACGAGTGCGGCGTCGGCGGGGTCGATTCTGTCGATGGGGTTGTTCAGGGCGGCGGTGATCCGGCCGAGGAGTTCCTTGCGGACGCGGGGGTCGTGGATGGTCATCTTGGTCGTGGGGAGCAGCCCGAGGATCCTGTGTGGTTCGAGGCGGACCCAGCCGCCATCACTGAGCTGCTGACGTACCGCGCGGACGGCGGCGCGCTGGCGGCCGTCGACCCAGTGCTGCCAGGTGCGTGGCTTGGAGCCGGCGATCTCTTCGAGGAGCGCGTCGAGGACGGGATCGTGGCAGGGGTGCCGGACGTCGATGGCGGCGCGGCCGCGTTCGTCGGTGAGGTGGCCGCGCAGGTGGAGGTCCGCCAGGGCCGCGGCGCGGAGCATGGCGCCGAGGTCGGTGTCCACGCCGACCCTGCCCTTGTCGGGGTTGTAGGCCAGCACGAAGATGCGCTGGGGGAGGCTGTCGGGTACGGCCATGTCATGCTTCTTTCGGCTCGGGTGCGGCGGGGGATACCGCGATGCCCTTGTTCAGCGCTGCTTGGACGATGCGGATGGCCTCGTTGGCGTCGATGCCGACGCTGGCGATGACGGCGGCGTAGTCGGCGGCGGCGTGGCGTGCCCGTTCGCGGCCCTTCTCGCCGGCTGCGGACACGAACGAGCCGGCTGGCCCGCGGGTCTCGATCAACCCTGCCTCCTCCAGCTCCCGGTAGGCCCGGCCGACGGTGTTGACGGCCAGGCCGAGGTCTGCGGCCAGCCGACGGATGGTCGGCAGTCGGGTGCCCACGGCGAGCGTGTGGTCCTGGATCTGCCGGGCTAGCTGGGCACGGAGCTGCTCGAACGGCGGGACGGGCGACGATGGGTCGATGACGACCATTCGGTTCACGGTGCGCTCATGACCTGCCGCGCCACCATGGCGCTCCGGGTGGTCCGTGCCTCGATCAGGGCCTGCGCGATGACGCTCAGGACGATGAAGACCATCCAGGCAGCGTTCCACCACCCGAAGGCGGTATTGAACACCGACACGACCGGCAGCGACCACACCGACCACACCGCGGTCGGCACGGCGCCGACTCGGGCGTCCTCGACCCGCATGATGACATCGGCGGTCAGCGAGACCTCGTCGTCCGCCACGACCGGGTGCGTCAGAACATGGCGTAGCTGGACGACAATGCCGACCGCGAGCCCGCCCAGCCCGATGAGCAGGATGACCGCCGCGTACCTCGCGTTGGAGTTGTGCAGTGTCAGGGCGCCGATCGCCAGCGTCGTCGCGCCCGCGAACGTGGCAGCCGCGAACGCGGCGCGCGGCCAGCCGAGCACGGTACGCCAGCCGAGCCGGACCGGGTGGGCCGCCCGTCGCGGCAACGTCGCACCGGCGCGCCGGTCGACCCGCCGCACCCACCAGTCCAGCGACGACTGGGCCACCACCAACCCGACCACCAGCGCCGTCAGCACCAGCAGCAGCCAACGCCGGTACCCGGACCCGTCAGCCATGCCGCCGGTGTAGGCGAGGGCAACCGCGATGATGAACGCGGCCAGCAGGACAGCAGCGGCCAGGCGGGTACGTCGCCGCACCGCCAGACGCGTCGCCAGCAACGGTGTCGGCCGGGCGTCGGCCAGGCCGTGCTCGGCCAACCACGCGCGGGCCCGCTCAAGGTCTGCCGGGCGCACCGGGGGGTCGACATCTGGCAATGTCTCATTCGACACGACGCCTCCTATGTCGCAAAGCTTGTCTCATCATGGTGCGTCAAGCCTTGGGACAAGTCAATCCGGGTGCGGAAGGCCGGGTACGGCCGGTTCCTCGGCGAGTCGGTGCCGAGGCGGTGTAGCAGCGCCACGGAGGAGGTCTTCCCGCGAGGTTGTCGGCGGTCGAGGGCGTGGACGGCGGTGTGGAGGCGGCCGGGGTCGACGAAGCCGTCGTGCGGGGGCGGCCGGGTGGCAGGTCGAAGGTCGCAGGGCGCACTCTTGCACCCTGCGTCGTCTCAGGAGGGTGTTTCGGGTGTTTCGGGTGCTGGTGTGTTCGGTGGTGGTGTTTGTCGTGGTGGGGGCGGCGGGGCTG
>NZ_SMKN01000378.1 GCF_004348675.1 Micromonospora sp. KC606
CCCCCCTCACCGACTGGCCACCACCACACGCCACACCCATCGACCTCACCAACGCCTACCCCCGCCTCGCCCAACAGGGCTACCACTACGGCCCCGCCTGCCAAGCACTGCACACCGCCTGGCAACACCACAACACCATCTACGCCGAAGTCCACCTTCCCGACACCAACAACGGCTACACCCTCCACCCCATCCTCCTCGACGCCGCCCTGCACGCGGTCGCCCTGGCCGATGCGGACGGAGCCGGCGGGGTCCCGTTCACCTGGCGCGGCGTTACCCAGTGGACGACCGGCCACTCCGCCTTGCGGGCCCGGCTCACCCCGACCGGGGCCGGCGCGGTGCGGATCGACCTGACCGACCTCACCGGCGCACCGGTCGCGGCGGTGGAGTCCCTGAGCACCCGACCCGCGACAGCCACGGATCAGGTCGAGTGGTCGTCGCTCTACCAGCTCGACTGGATCCCGGTACCCCGGCCGGCCGACGCCGCGAACCCGCGCCCCGCGCCGCGGACGGCCCCGGTGCCGACCGCCGACCCGCCGGAGTCCGCCCGGGTAGCCACCCACTGGCTGCTCGACCAGCTGACCGGCGCGCTCGCCGATGACCGGAACCGGCTGGCTGTGGTGACCCGTGGCGCGGTCGCCACCAGTACGGATGCCGACGTGAACCTCGCGCACGCACCGCTGTGGGGCCTGTTGCGCTCCGCCCGCGCCGAGCATCCGGGCCGGTTCGTCGCGATCGACCTCGACGACCGGGACAGCTCCTGGGCCGCGCTGCCCGCCGCGCTCGACCTGGCCGAGCCGGAGGTCGCCATCCGGGACGGTCAGCTGCTCGTTCCCCGGCTGTCCCGGGTACCGGCCGGCACCGGTACGGGCGCCCCGGACCTTGCTCCGGGAGGAACGGTGCTCATCACGGGCGGCACCGGCAGTCTCGGCCGCCTGGTCGCGCGTCACCTGGTCACCCGGCACGGCGTCCGGCACCTGACCCTGGTCAGCCGGCGCGGCCAGGCCGCTCCCGGCGCCGCGGAACTGGTCGACGAGCTCGCCGGCCACGGTGCCACGGTTTCGGTGGTCGGCGGCGACGTCGCCGATCCGGACACGGTTGCCCGGATCTGCGCGGGCATCCCCACCGAACACCCGCTGACTGCGGTCGTGCACGCCGCCGGGCTCCTCGACGACGCCCTGATCTCGGACCTCACCCCGGCCCGGCTCGACTCGGTTCTCCGGGCCAAGGCTGACGCCGCCTGGCACCTGCACCGGGCCACCATGGACGCCGACCTGGCCGCGTTCGTGCTGTTCTCCTCGGCCGCCGGTACCCTGGGCGCCGCCGGTCAGGGCAACTACGCCGCCGCCAACGCGTTCCTGGACGCCCTCGCCCAGCACCGCCGGGCGACAGGGCGGCCGGCGGTGTCGCTCGGCTGGGGGCTGTGGGACCAGGACGGTGGACTTACCGCCGAACTTTCCCCGGCCGAGCGGCGGCGGTTGGCCGAGGCCGGGGTCGGTGCGCTGACCGCCGAGGCCGGGCTGCGGCTGCTCGACGCGGCCACCGGAGTGGGCCGTGCGGCGCTCTACCCGATCCGCCTCGACCCGACCTCGATCAGCCCCACCGATCCGGCGGAGCCGCTGCTGCGCGGCTTCCGCCGGCGGGCCGGAAACCCGACCGGGCCCACCGCGGCCGCCGAGGATATCGCCGGGCGGTTGCGCAGCATGTCCGTTGTGGACGCCGAGCGGGTCCTGGTCGACCTGGTCCGGGCCCACGTCGCGGTGGTGCTCGGGCACCGCAGCGGCGACGCGATAGCGGCCGACCGGCCCTTCACCGATCTGGGCTTCGACTCGTTGTCCGCCCTTGACCTGCGCAACCGCCTCGCCGACGCCACCGGCCTGCGGCTGGCCGCCACCCTGGTCTTCGACCACCCCACCGCGCTCGCCGTCGCCCGGCACCTGCGATCCCAGGTCACCGGCGGGAGTTTCGACCTCGCCGACGAGCCCAGCGCCGTCGCCGGATCCGACGAGCCGATCGCGATCGTCGGTATGGCCTGCCGGCTGCCCGGAGGGGTCGGCTCGCCCGAGGACCTGTGGGACCTGGTCGCCACCGGACGCGACGGGATTGCCGGCTTCCCGGAGGACCGGGGCTGGGACATCGAGCGGTGGTACGACCCGGAGCCCGGTCGCCCCGGCAAGACGTACGTGCGGGCCGGTGGGTTCCTCGCCGAGGCAGGTGCCTTCGACCCGGATTTCTTCGGGATCAGTCCGCGTGAGGCGGTGTTGATGGATCCGCAGCAGCGGTTGCTGTTGGAGGTGTCGTGGGAGGCGTTCGAGCGGGCTGGGATCGTGCCGGCCACGCTGCGGG
>NZ_SMKN01000379.1 GCF_004348675.1 Micromonospora sp. KC606
GCCCCGGTCGGCGGCGCGTCGCGGTCAGCGGGCCGCCGCCACCAGCAGCGCCACCGTGGTCGCCAGGCCGGCGACCAGCACGATCCCGGCCGGTCGGGGGCCGAGCAGCGCGTGCCGCCGGTCGGCCAGCCGCTTCGCCGGGGCCAGCCCGGCCAGCGGGCCGAGCAGGGTCACCACCAGTGCCAGCACCGGCATTCCCGCCGCCAGGTCGCCGCCGTACCGCTCGCCGACCGCCCGGGCCCCGGCGCCCAGCGCGTACGTCAGAAGCGCGCCCGCCACCCCACAGAGCGCCAGCAGCGGGTTCGCCGATCCCGGCAGCTCCCCGGGCTGCCCGGCCCGCTCCAGCAGGTCCCGTGCGGCGCGCAACGCGTCGACCGGGTCGCCGGTGGCATCGCGGGCCGGCCCCGGCGGCGGACCGAGCCGGCGCGCCCCCAGCCTCAGCCGGCCACGCAGTTCCGCCCACAGGTGCGCCACCTCAGCCTCCACCCGGTCCACCATGGACCGGGCCTCGGTCAGCTCCGCCTCGGCGCGGCGCAGCCGCTCGACCGCCTCGGCGACGGCCCGCTCGGCGGCGGCGCACTGCTGGTCGTGCCAGGCCTGCGCCTCGGCGCGCTGGGTCCGTACCCGGCCGGCCAACTCGGCGAGGCGGCGGACGTGGGCGGCGTACGTGTCGCTGGCGACCGGTTCGTTCATCGAAACGGACCATAAGGGATGATCACCTGTCCGGTGCGGTGCACCGCCCGGTCGAAGAACAGTCCCCGCCACGGGCGCGGGTACCAGTCCGGCCCACCGGTGCCCGGGTACAGCGACGAGCCCAACTCGCCGCCCTGCACGTCGAGCGCCACCCACGCCCCGATCTGGTCGGTGCGGGCGGCCGGCCCGCCCAGGTCGGCGCGCATCCGTGCCACCCCCCGCCACCAGGCCAGCACGTGGATACGCCGTTCCGGCCCGTCGTGCAGGATCCGGCGCAGCCGGTCCAGGCCGCTGCGCCCGCCGGTGCTCGCCGACAGCGCGCCGGCCGCCGCGTCGACGGCGAACAGGAACAGGTAGTGCGGGATTGTCGGGGTGCCGGGCCGGCCCAGCGTTTCGGCCGTCTCGGCCATCAGCTCCGGCACCGTCTCCTCGTCGTACCAGGCGGCGTCGTCGGCCAGGTCCTCGTAGAGGGCACGCGCCACCGGGTCGGCGTCCGGGTCGAGGCAGGCGATGGAGTAGCGGGCGGTGCCGGGCCGGTGCTGGCGCGCCAGCGAGCGGGCGGCGGAGTCGAGGACCGCGCACGCCTCGTCGACGCGGGTGCCGATCACGGCCAGGTTGCGTCCGGGCGCCCGGGGCAGGCGCAGCGCCGCCGAACGGGCCTGCACGTCGATGATCTCCCCGAGCAGCGCCACCGGCCCCCGGTGCGGTGCGTCGCCGGCCGGCGGGGTGAGTGCGCGAAAGTCGGGCGCGGCGGTCAGCCGGGGCACCGCGTCGCCGTCGAAGAGTCGGGCCGGGGCGGCGTCCGCCGGGCGCATCCGCCACAGTCGATGCTGTAGTTCGCTCCAGGTCTCCCAGTCGCTGGCCGACGGGATCCGGGCGACCTGATTGCCCTCGGTCATCCCGGACTCGGCGTTGACCACCGCGTGGTACTTCGGCAACGCCTGCGCGGCGTCGTTGCGCTCGGCCAGGATCCGCAGCGCCTTGGGCAGCGCGATCCGCAGG
Source organism: Micromonospora sp. KC606 (assembly GCF_004348675.1). GTDB lineage: Bacteria > Actinomycetota > Actinomycetes > Mycobacteriales > Micromonosporaceae > Micromonospora. Next base: position 1,696 of record NZ_SMKN01000379.1, read on the forward strand.
GTGAACTGGGCGACCAGCGCCGGTCGCCCCCACAACGCCTCGATGCCGCGAACGTCCTGCGAGGCGAGCACCAGGTGGATGCCCTGCGAACGGCCCCGCCGCGCCAGGTCCTCCAGCAGGTCGGCGGCCTCCCGGGCGACCACGTCCCGGCCGGCCAGCAGCGCCTGGAACTCGTCGACCACCGCCACGATTCGCGGCCAGTGCCCGGCCGGGTCCACCGCCCGCAACTCGGCGAGCTTGGTGACCTCGTGCTTCTTCGCCGCGTCGGCGCGGCGGCGCAGCTCCTCGGCGAGGAACCGCAGCAACGCCAGCCCGAACTCCCGGTCGGTGTTGACGTTGATGCCGACCAGCCGCATGTGCGGCAGCCAGCTCGGGTCGCGCCGGCCCTGCGCGAACCGGGCGAAGGATACCCCCTCCTTGAAGTCGAGCAGGTAGAACTCCAGCTCGGCCGGGGAGTAGCGGGCGGCCAGCGCGCCGATCCAGGCGAAGATCAGGTTGGTCTTGCCAGTGCCGGATGGGCCGCCGATCAGCGCGTGCGGCGGGTAGTCGCCGAGGTTCAGCAGCACGGGGCGGCCGTGCGGACCCTCGCCGATGGGGGCGGTGAGCCCGTGCGCCGAATCCTCCTTCCACATCTGCTCGGGTGGGGGG
>NZ_SMKN01000037.1 GCF_004348675.1 Micromonospora sp. KC606
GGCCGACGGTGGGCTCGCGGCTTGCGGCGGGCGGGGGTGTTCCGGCGAGCTGTCACCGCGATGTGCCGCAGACCGTGTCGATCATGATCGTTCAGGGCAGTGGCGGTCTTCTTTCCTTCGGTGGGTTGCGGAGTTGGGATACGGATCATTGGCTGAACCTGCGGCTGCGCCTGGCGATCCACGGTTGTCGGGCGGGCAGGGCGTGAACGCCGGGCGGGCGGCGTGGAAGAATCGCCGGAGGTCCCGCCGCCGCGACCGGTATCCCACGCGGCGCCCGGTGTCCGGCCGCCCGGCCGATGCCCGCGGTTCCGGTTCCGCCGTCGCCGTCGAGATCCCACAGGAGCCGTGATGGACGCCGTCTTCTCCGTACCCGAGCCGCGCAACGAGCCGGTACGCCCCTTCGAGCCGGGCAGCGCCGACCGGGAGCGACTCCAGCGGCGGCTGGCCCAGTTGGCCGCCGAGCGGATCGAGCTGCCGATGACTATCGCCGGCGAGCAGCGGATGGCCGGCGGCGAGCCGATCGACGTGGTTCAGCCGCACCGGCACGCGCACGTCCTCGGGGTCACCGGCCACGCCACCCACGACGACGCCCGTGCCGCGGTGAAGGCCGCCAAGGACGCCGCCCCGGCCTGGCGAGCGTTGCCCTTCGCGGAGCGGGCGGCGATCTTCCTGCGCGCCGCCGAGCTGCTCGCCGGCCCCTGGCGGGACACCCTCAACGCCGCCACCATGCTGGGCCAGTCCAAGACCGCCGTGCAGGCGGAGATCGACTCAGCCTGCGAGTTCATCGACTTCCTCCGGTTCAACGTGTACTTCGCCCGCGAGCTGCTGGCGGAGCAGCCGTTGTCCTCGCCGGGGGTGTGGAACCGGTTCGACCACCGCCCACTCGAAGGCTTCGTCTACGCGGTCACCCCGTTCAACTTCACCGCGATCGCCGGCAACCTGCCCTCGGCGCCGGCCCTGCTCGGCAACACCGTGGTCTGGAAGCCCGCGCCGACCCAGCAGTTCGCCGCGCACTTCACCATGCGGCTGTTCGAAGCGGCCGGCCTCCCGCCCGGCGTGATCAACATGGTCACCGGGCGGGGCGAGCAGGTCTCCGACGTCGTGCTCGCCGACCCGGACCTGGCCGGCATCCACTTCACCGGCTCCACCAAGGTCTTCCAGCACCTGTGGCGGACCGTCGGCGAGAACATCGCCACCTACCGGGGCTACCCGCGCCTGGTCGGCGAAACCGGCGGCAAGGACTTCGTGGTAGCCCACTCCAGCGCCGACGTCGACGCCCTGCACACCGCACTGATCCGTGGCGCGTACGAGTACCAGGGCCAGAAGTGCTCGGCCGCGTCCCGGGCGTACGTCCCCCGGTCGATCTGGGAGGGCGGGCTGCGCGACCGGCTGGCCGCCACCGCGGAGGCGCTCAGCTACGGCGACGTCACCGACCTCACCAACTTCGGCGGCGCGGTCATCGACGACAAGGCGTTCGCCCGGCACACCGCCGCGCTGGAGCTGATCGCCGGCGACGACACCTGCCGGATCCTCGCCGGCGGCACCGCCGACGACTCGGTCGGGTACTTCGTCCGCCCGACCCTGTTCGAGTGCGCCGACGCCGCGCACGAGACGTTCACCACCGAGTACTTCGGGCCGATCCTCGGCGTGCACGTCTTCGACGACGCCCGGTTCGACGAGGTGGTCGCCCAGGCCGAGTCGATCGCGCCGTACGCGCTGACCGGCTCGATCTTCGCCACCGACCGCCGGGTGGTCGACGCGGTGGCCGAGCGGATGCGGTACGCCGCCGGCAACTTCTACATCAACGACAAGCCGACCGGCGCGGTGGTCGGGCAGCAGCCGTTCGGTGGCGCGCGAGCCAGCGGCACCAACGACAAGGCCGGTTCCTGGCACAACCTGATCCGCTGGATGTCGCCCCGAACGATCAAGGAGACGTTCGTGCCGCCGACCGATCACACGTACCCGCACATGGGCTGAGCCGCAGCGCCGGCGGCCGGGCCGCTGCGTCGCCCGCGGGAGCCGGCGGCCGGGCCGCTGCGTCGCCTGCGGGAGCCGGCGGCTGGGCGCTTGGTCACCCGGCGAGAGCGGGCCGCCGCGCGCCCGGCGGCGGCGAGGCATCGATGCTCCTGCTGCCACTGTCGTCCGCCGACAGTGCACATAGGAAATCCTGCGGGTGGCAAATACGGAAATCCTGGACGTGGTGACGGCAAAGTGGCAGCTTAGAGGGCATGGCGGAATCCGGAGTCAACCCTACCGCGGCGGCCCTGCTGGGTCTGCTGCACGACGGGCCGATGACAGGCGGCCAACTGATGGCCGCCGCCGAGCGCCGACTGGCGCCGTACTGGTCGATGACCCGCAGTCAGGTCTACCGGGAGTTGCCGGTGTTGGCCGAGCGGGGTCTGGTGCGGCTCGGCAAGCCCGGGCCGCGAATGAGCCAACCGTATGCGATCACCCCGACCGGGAAACGGACGTTCTCCCGGTGGCTGGCGGAGAATCCGGGCAAGGACACCATCCGTAACCCGGTCGCCCTCCGTGTCGCCTTCGGTGACCTGCACTCGGCCAGCCAACTGAAGAACCTGTACGCGACGGCCAACGAGTACCACACCGAGGCCCTCGCGTACGTACGGGAGCAGGTGAAGAACGCCAAGAAGGAGGGCGACACCTACGACGCCAGCGCGCTGGAGTTCGCCGTCGCGTACCACAAGGCCGCGCTGTCCTGGCTCAAGACCGCTCCGGTCGGCTGACCGTCCGCGGGCCGCCAGCCACCCCGCGCCGGACACTTTTCGCCGGTGACCGTGGGGCTCGCAGGCCCGCCGCGGGCTCTCGCAGTAGTCTTGTCTGTCGTGACCGTTGCCGATTACGCCGAACAGCTCAAGGAACTCGACGCCACCCTGCGCAACATCGAGTCGGTGCTCGACCTCGACCGCCTCCGGGCGGACAAGGCCCGACTGGAGGAGCAGGCGTCCGCGCCGGACCTCTGGGACGACCAGGCGCGCGCGCAGCAGGTGACCTCCCAACTGTCGTACGTCAACGGCGAGATCAGCAAGCTCGGCAGCCTGCGGTCCCGCCTCGACGACGCGCACGTGCTGCTGGAACTGGCCGACGCGGAGAGCGACTCCGGGGCGCTGGCCGAGGTCGAGACCGAGATCGCCGGGTTGCGCAAGGCCATCCAGGAGATGGAGGTCCGTACCCTGCTCTCCGGTGAGTACGACTCCCGGGAGGCGTTGGTGGCCATCCGGGCCGGCGCCGGCGGGGTGGACGCGGCCGACTTCGCCGAGATGCTGCTGCGGATGTACCTGCGCTGGGCCGAGCGGCACGGCTACCCGACCGAGGTCTACGAGACCTCGTACGCCGAGGAGGCAGGCCTCAAGTCCGCCACCTTCACGGTCAAGGTTCCGTACGCCTACGGCACCCTCAGTGTCGAGTCGGGCACCCACCGGTTGGTCCGGATCAGCCCCTTCGACAACCAGGGCCGCCGGCAGACCAGCTTTGCCGGCGTCGAGGTGCTGCCGGTGGTGGAGCAGACCGACCACATCGACATCCCCGAGAACGAGATGCGGATCGACGTGTATCGCTCTTCGGGCCCGGGTGGGCAGAGCGTGAACACCACGGACTCGGCCGTGCGGATCACCCACATCCCGACCGGCATCGTGGTCACCTGCCAGAACGAGAAGTCCCAGTTGCAGAACAAGGCGTCCGCGCTGCGGGTGCTCCAGGCCCGGCTGCTGGAGCGCAAGCGCCAGGAGGAGCAGGCCAAGCTCCAGGGTCTGAAGTCCGACTCAACCGGCGCGTGGGGCGACCAGATGCGCTCGTACGTCCTGCACCCGTATCAGATGGTGAAGGATCTCCGCTCCGAGCAGGAGACCGGCAATCCGTCCGCCGTCTTCGACGGTGAACTGGACTCCTTCATCGAGGCCGGTATCCGCTGGCGCAAGCAGCAGCAGCTCGCCGGCGACACTGCGTGATCGTCCGCCGACGCGACGCGTCGTCGATCTCCAGGTCAGCGGGGGAATCGATGACGCGGCTCGCAACGGCGGGGCGTGGGACTTGGCTCAGCGGTTACACCGCGTAGACTCACCACCCGTGATTCAGCTTGAGCAAGTGACGAAGACGTACCCGAAGGCGTCCCGGCCTTCGCTCGACAACGTGTCCGTCTCGATCGAGAAGGGCGAGTTCGTCTTCTTCATCGGTCCTTCCGGCTCCGGCAAGTCCACCATCATCAAGATGTTGCTGCACGAGGTCAGCCCCAACAAGGGCCGGGTCGTCGTGAACGGCAAGGACGTCACGACGATGCGTTCCTGGAAGCGGCCCCACTTCCGGCGTTCGATCGGCTGCGTCTTCCAGGACTTCCGGCTGCTGCCGAACCGCACCGCCTACGAGAACGTGGCGTTCGCCCTCGAGGTCATCGGCAAGACCAAGGCGGTCGCCCGTCGGGTGGTGCCCGAGGTGCTGGAGCTGGTCGGGCTCGGTGGCAAGGAGCACCGGTATCCGCACGAGCTCTCCGGTGGCGAGCAGCAGCGGGTCGCCGTCGCCCGGGCGTTCGTGAACCGTCCGCTGATCCTGCTCGCGGACGAGCCGACCGGTAACCTCGACCCGGACACCTCGATCGAGATCATGCGCCTGCTGGACCGGATCAACCGCACCGGCACGACCGTCGTGATGGTCACCCACGACTCCAACATCGTCAACCAGATGCGCCGCCGCGTCATCGAGATCGAGAGCGGACGCATCGTGCGTGACCAGGCTCGCGGCGTCTACGGGTGAGCCGACGCGTCATCCCTGCCGTACGACCTGACGAACACCTCACGCCGGAGAGCCGGAGGAACACCCGATGCGGATGAAGTACGTCCTGTCCGAGGTACTGGTCGGACTGTGGCGCAACGTCACCATGACCATCGCGATGATCATCACGATGGCGGTGTCGCTGTTCATGCTGGGCGGCGCGGGCCTGCTGTACCAGAAGGTCGGCGACATGAAGGACCTCTACTACGAGAACGTCCAGGTCTCGATCTTCCTGAAGCCCGACGTCAGCCCCCAGCAGCGGGACGACCTCGACGCCAAGCTGAAGAGCGACCCCCTGGTCAAGGAGGTCACGTACGTCAACAAGGACGAGGCGTACAAGCGCTTCCAGGAGATGTACCAGGACGCGCCGGACCTGGTCAACGCCGTCAAGGCGGACCAGTTGCCCGAGTCGTTCCGGCTCAAGCTGGTCAACCCGGAGCAGTACAGGGACATCTACGACCAGTACAAGGACACCGAGGGGGTCGACGAGATCGTCGACCAGAGCCGGCTGCTGGACAAGGTCTTCGGCGTCCTCACGGGGATCCAGACCTTCGCGCTCGCCATCGCGGTGTTCATGGCCGCCGCGGCGCTGCTGCTGGTCGCCAACACCATCCAGGTGGCCGCCTACAGCAAGCGGCGTGAGGTCGCGGTCATGAAGCTGGTCGGTGCCTCGAACTGGTTCATCCAGGCGCCGTTCGTGCTGGAGGCCGTGGTAGCCGGTCTGGTCGGCTCGATCCTCGCCCTGACCTTCATGGCGGTCGGGAAGTACGTCGCCGCGGGCGGCTCGCTGTCGGCCCTGGAGGGCCTGATCACGCCGATCTCCTGGTCGGACATCTTCCTGATGTTCCCGATCATGGCCGGCGTCGGCGCCCTGTTCAGCGCGATCACCGGCTGGGTCACCCTCCGGTTCTACCTGCGGGTCTAGGCGCCGCCCCGGCTCTGCGAGGGCCCTCCCGTGCCGGGAACAAATGGCGCGGGAGGGCCCTTGTCGTTCGGGTAGCATGATCTGCGCCTCGCCGGCGGTCGTCCGGTCGGGGGTCACACGAAAGGGGGTGGCGCCGGATGCCACGGGAAAAGGGCCGCAAGGTGGTCGCCTCCAACAAGAAGGCCCGCCACGACTACGCCATCCTCGACACGTACGAGGCGGGCATGGCGTTGACCGGCACCGAGGTGAAGTCGCTGCGTGCCGGCCGGGCGTCCCTGGTCGACGCCTTCGCCCAGGAGCGTGACGGCGAGCTCTTCCTGCACGGCATGCACATCCCGGAGTACACCCAGGGCACCTGGACCAACCATGAGCCTCGGCGTACCCGCAAGCTGCTGCTCAAGCGCCTGGAGATCGACCGGCTGGTCGGCAAGACCCGTGAGGGCGGCCTGACCATGGTGCCGTTGCAGGTCTACTTCTCGGACGGCTGGGCCAAGGTGGAGATCGCCCTGGCCAAGGGCAAGAAGGCGTACGACAAGCGTCAGGATCTCGCCAAGCGGGACGCCGACCGGGAGATCACCCGGGCGGTGGGCCGGCGCGGCAAGGGGATGGACGACTGATTCGTCCCGTTTGTCCGGCTGGCGGGATCAGGCCGGGCCTCGGGATGAATCCGGTTGCGGGAGGCGTTAGTCTTGACAGAGCCGCCAACACCGGCGGCCCGCCGAGGGGGTGACTGGTTTCGACTTCGTACGTTGCGGCAGGGGAAGCGAGCCGAGGAAGCCGACGTCGTCTCGAGAATCGTTCGTCGGAAACCAATAAGCGCCAAGAACAATCGCGCTGACTTCGCTCTCGCCGCCTGAGGCGAGTAGTGAGTCTGTCGGCCTGGGAGCGCCTTCGACCCAGTTAGCCGGCATCAGCTAGAAGGCTGGCCAACCGGACCCGGTCGCGGGGTCCGTGCGGCGAGATCAATCAGCGACTGGGCCCGCCACACCGACTCGCTCGCGTGATCGGAGGGGCCGAGTAGAGGCACAGCGAGCTGCGCTCGGAGAAGCCCTGACAATGCGGCGAAGGACCCGGGTTCGATTCCCGGCACCTCCACCACCTGACGATGCGCCCCGGTCCTCCCGGACCGGGGCGCATCTGTGCGCTCTGCCGCACGCCGACGCCGACCTCCCGTTAGCGGCGCGTCTGGCGAAACCGCAGGGGCAACCGGGACCACCTGAGGCAAATGAGGCGCGACGGCGCTCTGGACATGCCCTGAGCTGCCACGCTGGCGGGAACGCGTCGTCGGTGCGGGCCGCGCTGGTTGCCGTCATGGCCGTCACCGCCGGTCACCTCATCCCGGTCCGGCAGAACTTCGTCGAACACGTCCGGCTCACCGAGGGGTCGGGCGGGCTCTACGCCGAACTGCTCCACCAGGCACCTCGACTGCACCGGGGCGTACGACTGCTGACCGGGGAGCACGCGGCGCTCCTCACGGCGCTCGCCGACCTCCAGCAGGCCGTGGAGCAGCGTCGTGCGCGCCGGGGAGTTGCGCCGGCGTACCGGGCTACTGCTGCGGGCCCTGGCCCGGCACCGGCAGCGCGGCGCGGGCCTGCACTGGGAGGCGTACCAGGCCGACCTCGGCGGGGAGACCTGAGCAGGGGCGGAACCGACCGGCTCCCGCCACCGTCCAATACGGCATGCGTCGATTCGTCGCCCTGCTCGGGCTCCCCCTGCTGGCCGTGGCCGCCTGTGCGCCGGTCGACTCCGCCCCGTCCGGCGACAGGGACGACCACCGGTGGGAGGCGTTCCACCAGCGGGCCGTGGAGGTCGCCGAGGCGTGGCACCCGGGCCCAGGCTGGACCAGCGGGTACGTCCCGCTGCAGGACCCGACCGTGCTCGTCGGCGACCCCGACCTCACCCCCGACCTCGAGATGGCCCTCGCCGCAGGCTGGTACCGGGACCAGATCGAGATACCGCCGGCCCGGCCGGCCGCCGGCACCATCCGCTTCCCCGACGGCACCTTGACCGTGCCGTTGGTCAGCGCCGCCGAGGCGTACCGGCAGCTCGACCAGGGCGACCCGCCGCCGTGCGAGGGCCGTCCAAAGGCGCCCGTCCCGACGGTCGAGCCGGGCCCGGACGGCTCGGTCTCCGCCTCCGCCGCCATGGCCTGCATTCCGTTGACCGTCACCGCCGTCACGCTCGGCACCGTGTCCGTACGCACCAGCCGGGGCATGGCCGAGGTGCCGGCCTGGCTGTTCACCGTGGCGGAGCTGACCGCGCCGGTGGCCCGGGTCGCGGTCGCGCCGCAGGCGGTCACCGCCCCGCCGGAGCCCACCGCGCCCGCCCGGCCCGGCCCCGACGAGGTGGTGGCCGCCAATCAGCTGCGCGACGTCGACGGCGCGACGGTGACCTACCTGATCGGTGTCGGCGCGTGCGACACCGGGATCACCCCGCTGGTGCAGGAGCACGACGACGTGGTGGTGATCGGGGGCGGGGTGGTCCGCTCCACCGGAGTGTGCACCGAGCAACTCAAGCTGGAACCGGTCACCGTCACCCTCGCCGCGCCGCTGGGCACCCGGGCGGTGCTCGACGTGCTCACCGGGCGGGTGCTCACCGTGCAGCCCCGCTGAGCCGGCACCGGATCCGGGTGCGGCGCGGTCGGCTCAGGGCAGGGAAAACGGCAGGTCGATGCCGTCCAGGGCATGCTCGCACGGGCAGTCCCGCTCGGTTGGCAGCGCCGCCACCGCGTCCAGCAGCACCCCGCGCAGCCGGTCGGTGTTCTCCGCGAACACCCGGAACACCTCCGCCTGCGTGACCGACTCGCCGGCCGTCACGCCCGCGTCCAGATCGGTGACGAGCGCGATGGAGGTGTAGCAGAGAGCCAGCTCGCGGGCGAGCACCGCCTCCGGGTGGCCGGTCATGTTGACCACCGTGCCACCCATCGAGGCGTACCAGCGGGACTCGGCGCGGGTGGAGAAGCGCGGCCCCTCGACCACCACCACCGTTCCACCGTCCACTGCCGCCACGTCCCGCCCGGCCGCCGCCGCGAGCAGCGTATGCCGCCCGACCGGGCAGTACGGGTCGGCGAACGAGACGTGCACCGCGCCCCGGTCGTAGTAGGTCTGGGTGCGCCCGGCGGTGCGGTCGATCAGCTGGTCCGGCACCACGAAGGTGCCCGGCCCCAACTCGGGCCGGAGCCCGCCCACCGCGCACGGCGCGAGCACCTGACGCACCCCGAGGGAACGCAGCGCCCACAGGTTGGCCCGGTACGGGATCAGGTGCGGGGGGTGCCGGTGGTCCCGGCCGTGCCGGGGCAAAAACGCGACCCGGCGACCGCCCACCTCGGCGATGGTGACCGGGTCCGAAGCAGGCCCGTACGGCGTCCGAACCTCGTGCGCGGTTGCGCCGTCGAGCAACGCGTACAGGCCCGAACCGCCGATCACCGCGATGTCCGCCGTGGGACTCAATGATCCTCCCCTGTCGCCGCTCGATCATCCGCCGCTCAGACCTTAGCCACCGCCCCGGGCGCAAGCTATGGTGCCAGGCATGGCGGTGACAGCACGGACCCTCGGCGACGCCCCGTTACCCGACCCGGCGCGCGGCTGACGATGTCCGAGATGCAGGAGGAGGGACGCGCGATCGGCGGTCGAGCCACGGAGTCGATGACCGGGCGGCTGCTGGTCGCGACTCCGGCCCTGAAGGATCCGAACTTCGACCGGACGGTGGTGCTGCTGGTGGCCCACGAGGCCGGCGGGGCGCTCGGCGTGGTGCTCAACCGGGCCACCGAGGTCCCGGTGGCCGACGTTCTGGGCGACTGGAGCGACCTCGCCCGCCACCCCGCGGTGCTCTTCGAGGGCGGTCCGGTCCAACCGGACTCGGCGATCTGCCTGGCCCGGATGCGGCACCCGATGCGGCGCCTGAAGGGCTTCCAGCAGATCACCGGCGCGGTCGGCACGGTCGACCTGTCGGCGGATCCGGAGAAGCTGCGGGACAGCATCGGTGGCATCCGGGTCTTCGCCGGCTACTCGGGCTGGGGCGCCGGCCAGCTGGAGCAGGAGATCGAGGAAGGCTCCTGGTTCGTCTTCGACGCCCTGCCCGGCGACGGGTTCATGGACCGGCCCGACGACCTGTGGCCGATGGTGCTGCGCCGGCAGGGCGGGATGTTGGCGGCGGTCGCCCACTTTCCGCCTGACGTGGCGCTGAACTGAGGCCAGCCGGAGGGGCCCCGCGAGATGACCCTCGTGGTGGCCGTGTGTATAGTTCTCTCCGTGCCCGGGACGCCGGGGACGAGCAAGGGGCCGTGGCGCAGCTGGTAGCGCACCACACTGGCAGTGTGGGGGTCAGGGGTTCGAGTCCCCTCGGCTCCACCGGGTTCGACCTGGTGGTATTGACCACGGGCGATGTTCTTGAGTCACCCGTGGTCACAAAGATTCAGTGACTTTTGAACCTCCGAACGGTACTTGTGACCACGGGCGTGCAACATGTCGGTCAACTACGCACCAAGCGCAAGTCGTGCGAGTTCGCCATTGACCTCCCCAGAGGGCGCGACGGCAAGCGGCGTCAGATGCGCCGGCGGGGATTCAAGACTGAGAAGCTCGCTGAGCGCGAGGCGCGCACTCGGTTCGGCAACGTAGACCTTGCCGAGGACGGCACTGTCGCTGCTGAGCTGGTCGAATGGCTTCAAGAACGGGAACCTGACGTCGCCGTCACCACGCTTGCCGACTACCGCAACGCGGTGATGAAGTACATCATCCGCACCTTGTCCTAGCTCACGTCGCCAGCGACCGGCTGTATGCGGCGTCGGTGCTGGTCGTGGTGTGCGGTCGATTGCTTTCGGGCCCAGCCTAGGTGTCGTCTGACGGCCGCCACTCCTCTGCGACGGTGGGCGCTGATCATGGTGTCCCCCGTCCTGCCATGCAGCGGCGACTGGGGCATGCTCATTCCAAGACGATGGAAACCTCTGCAGGGCGACACCGCCGCCGGTCGCCGCGCCAGTCCGTAGCGGGGGCGAAGGGGAGTTGTCGCCGCGCGGGCGCGCCGTCCTCGTAGAGGATTCGCCACTGTCACAGAATGGGCGACATGGGTGACAGTGAGATGCGGACGCCGGCGGTGGTAGTGCGGGTGCAGCGGCGTGACGACCCGGTCGGTGCGGTCACCGAGGACGACGCGGCGCGTCGGGCGGCGGCCTACCCGACGATCCGTATCGGCGCCCCACTGTTCGGCCACGCCGTGCACGCCGGCGCGAGCCGGTGGCAGGTGCGTGCCGTGGTGGCCGACACGCCGCAGGCGGCGCGGGACACTCTCGCACATAGGCTTCGAATGCGGCTGGATGACACCGACGATCCTCGGCTGGCCGGAGAGCTGACCGCCGTGGTAGACGCCCTGGACCGGGAGAAGCTCGACGAGGTGGTGGTGGCCGGGCGGGCGCACCGGATCGTGCGGGTGGACACGTTCGCGCGTTTCGGCCCGGACGGACCCGAGCCGCCCCGGCCGACCGACCGTGATCCCCGCGATGCCGACGACCATGACAGCTTCCTTGACGAGGACATTCTCGTCGATCCGGACGCGGCGACCGGCATGGGTGAGGCGGTGTTGCGGGTGGAGCTGATGACCGCGCACTACCCCCGCGCGCAGGTGCCGGCCGATGTGTTTGCCGACAGCGTCGCCGCTGTCACCTCTCACCCGGTCGGGGTCGTCCTGCCGGCCCGTTACGCCGCTGCGGAGAGCGTCGGCGGGTCGTGGCGGCCCTACAGCCGTGCGGTGGCCACACCGCAGCTGGCCCGCGACGAGATCGCGTTCGGTCTCCGGCACATCGAGCCTCGCCTGCTCCGGCTCACCGACGAGCAGGCGGCCCTCTACCACCAGGCCGCCGACGAGCTCGACGGCAACCCCGTCGACGACCTCACCGTGCTCGGACGGCGGTTCCGGGTCACCCGTATCGAGACGCTGCTCCGCATGTCTGTCGACGGCCCTGAGGGGCCTCGCCCATCGGACCCCGACCCGGACCAGCCACCGGCGGCCGACCGCCAGTCTCTGGACTAGGCCGTGTCTTCAGCCGAAGAGGTTCACCCTGCGGCTGCCCGCGTACGCAGGAGTCACGGCACGATGACAGCGCCGGCCACCGCGAGCAGGTCGCGGTGGCCGAGGCCGTGATTGTCCGTGTGTGGGTCGCCGAGACGGTTTCGACGCGGTGTCCGCTCAGTACGCGCTGGCGTGCCCCTGTGCGCTACGGCTTGGGCGGGATCAGTAGAAGCGTGTGATCAGCGCCCGGTCGTCGCTGTTCGGGTACTTGCTGACGTCGGATGCGCCGTACGCGTACAGGCAGCTCGACTTCGACGTGTTGTGGCCCAGTCCCAGCACATGGCCGAGCTCGTGGCAGGACGTCTCCCACCGGACGGTCTCGTTGTTGTGGTAGTGATCGTTGAGGTAGACCGAGACGTGGGTGTGGTAGGTCCGGGCGGCGTTGAGGTGGCGCACGGTCTCGCCCATCCAGCCGCTCGCGCCATAGTTGGCGCTGACCACCTCCACGCAGTGAGCGCTGCTGGCGCAGCCGGCGCTCGGCGCGCGGTAGATGGAGTCGATGCCGGAGGTCTTGTTCCACTCGGTGACCGCGCGGCCGACCGGCCACTTGGCGCTGGAGCGGTCGAGGAAGTGGATGACCGGCCGGGGGTTACCCTTCTTGGCCCACTTCACGAAGCAGGTAGCCGAGCTGGCCCAGGTGCGCGCGCTGCCCTGTTTGCACGCGGCGGCCTGTGCGGTGATGTCGTCGTCCTCCCGGATCACGACGTTGGGTACGCCGCTTTCGGTCAGCAGTTGGGCCAGTTCGGCCGGCGTGACGCCAGGCGCCGGCCGGAAGAGCCTCTCGACGATGGTGCCGTCGGCGTTCTCTGTGATCGACAGGACGTCCGCGTGCGCTTCTCCGGCGCCGTCGTCGGCGCTTGCCGGCGTGGCGGCGCCGAGAGCCATGGCCAGGGCAGTCAGGGCGGCCAGGCCCAATGGGAGCAGCCGCCGTCTGGGAGTGTTCACGGTTACCTCATCCGATTTGTTGATCAAGGACGTGGGCGATCGTGACAGTCCACAGTGGTCGGTGTCGAGGGTTTGTGAACATCGGCATGACAGGCAACCTCGCACGCGCGCAGCCGGGGCGGCATCGAGGGCGATGCGAGCGGCAGTGCGGCCTTCGGGCCAGGTGTCAGGTGCGCTGGCCAGGCGGGTGCTGCGTGGTGCGGTGGCCCGGTTGCGGCCGTCGCCGAATTCGGTGAGTGCGGTGTTCAGCCGGGGTGGGCGTCGTCGCTGAACTCGCCGTGGGCGCGGGCCCGCACCGGGACTCTGCGTTCGCTGAGAGTCCGGTGCCGGTGACCTAACATTAATCATCCATGGAAGATGGTTCTTCGGAAGATGAGTGATGGTTGACCTGAAGCAGCTGTACCGGGAGCTGGTCTCGTTGGAGATCGAGCTGTGGAATGGCATCGAGGGGCGGTTGCGGGCCGAATTCGACCTGCCGCTGACCTCGTTCGAGGTGCTGCACCTGCTGTTGCGTCGGCCTGGGCCACGGATCCAGGACATCGCGGAGGAGTTCTCGATCACGGTGGGCGGTACGAGCAAGGTGGTCGACCGTCTGGAGGCGGCGGGTCTGTGTGAGCGGCGGGCCAATCCGAATGACCGCCGTTCCTCGGTCGTCGAGTTGACGGCTGAGGGGCGGAAGTTGGTGAACGGGGCGCTGAAGGTTTTCGAGGACGAGCTGGAACTGCGGATCGGGTCGGTGATTTCCGAGCAGGCCGTGCGCGAGGTAACGGTGGTTCTCGGCACGCTGCGGGCGGCAGGAAGGGCCCTGGACGCGGAGCGGAAGGCCGCGGGGCAAACGCCGGTGCCGGGCATGCGTGCGCCGAAGCCGTCTGGCCGGCCTGCGTCGTGAGCCGCGACGGCCCCGCAGTGCCCGTGGGCTGACGGGCCGAGACGCTGCGCTCGCCCGTCCCGGCGCGCAGGACGAACGCGTACGGGGGCCGGTTCGCCACTCCTGCTCGGTCATCTTCCGCATTCGGGCGCCTTTTGTGTGCGTACGGATCGACTCGTGGTGCCCGAGGCCCGAGTCGGCCTCGGGCACCGCAGGTTCTAGCCCCAGAAGGCGTCTTCGGTGGCCGGGTCGGCGGAGAACAGCCACATCTCGGTGATCTTGCCGTTGTTGACGCGCAGGACGTCGACGCCGTCCATGCTCATCGACGCGTCGTCGAGGCGGCCGGTGAAGTGGATGGTCGCGGCGACCAGGTCGCCGTTGGCCATGAGTGTGTGGACCTTGTCGATGGCGAAGGTGCCCCGGCTGGTCTCCATCATGCTGCCGAGCATCTCGAAGACGGCGTCGCGGCCCTTGTGCTCGCCGGAGAACTGGTTGGCGCCGGGCTGGTGCCAGACGATCGCCTCGTCGAGGAGTTCGCCGAGGGTGGCCATGTCTCCCGTCTGCACGGCCTCGAAGTAGGTGCGGGCGATGTCGATGTTTGTGCTGGCCATGTCACTTGCTCCTTGGGTTCTTGTGCGGGGTGGTAGTTATCGGGCGAAGTCGAGGCGGTCGGCGAGGCCGGCTTCGGTGAACGCGGCCTCGATCTCGTTTCGGCCTTCCTTGAAGTGGGCCCAGCTGTCGAAGTGGGCGGGGACGACCCGGCGGGCGCCGAGCATCTTCGCGGCCTCGGCACCCTGGGCGCTGTCGAGGGTGAGCAGGGCGTTGTCGAAGGCGAAGGGCATGCGGGCGCCGCCGAGGAAGAGGACCGCGGTGTCGACGGGAGCGAACTTCTCGGCGATCTCCTTGACGTGCTCCAGGGCGGCGTTGTCGCCGCTGACGTAGACCGAGGGCAGGTCGTCGGCGGTGAGCATGAAGCCGACGACGTCGCCGCTGACCGGTTCACAGCCGACGGGGCCATGCCGGGCGGGTACGCCCGTGACGGTCACGGTGCCGCCGTCGGGCCGCCAGAGCTCGGCGGTCTGCCAGACGGCCAGCCCGCGAGCGTTCCCGCCCAGACGATCGGCGCCGCCGACAGTGGTGAACACGACCGGAACCTCGGGCAGGAAGTCGCGGCCGGCGTTGTCCAGGTTGTCGTCGTGCTCGTCGTGGGAGAGCAGGACGGCGTCGACGCGGCCCAGGTCGGCAGCGGTGACGGGCGCGGGGTCGGTCTTGACGAGCTTGTGGTCGCCCGGGAGGGGCATCGGGTACTCGCCGGGCGGATCGAAGGTGGGGTCGGTGACGAACCTGAGCCCGCCGTACTCGATCAGGGTGGTCGGGCCGCCGTAGACACGGACGGGGATCTCTTCGCTGGTGGCGCTGGCGCCGGACATCGGGAACCTCCAGGTGGGGAACAGTGGGGACGCGGCCCTGCGGAACCGGTCAGGCATCGGGTACGGAGAAGGCGCCGATGTGGTTGCCGGCGGTGTCCCGCAGCCGGGCGAAGGTGAAGCCCGCAGAGTCGGAAACCGGTTCCGTGAGGACCTCGGCGCCGAGCCCCTGGCCGCGCTTGACGGTCGCGGCGACCTCCTGGACGAGGACGTACTTCCAGTCGAAGATCTGGCCGTAGAACTCCTTGACCTTCTCCGGCTGGCCGGTGCCGAACTCGCACCAGGCGACCGAGTTGAAGGCGGGAACGGTCATGACATCCACTCCTTGCCCCGCGACCGGGAACGTGGTGACTCGATGAGGCGCACTGAACTCTTTGGGTGACAGCAACCTTCGGCGTCGGCCCGGCAAGCCGAGCAGGTGGCCCAAGCGCTGATCGGCCGGTGCCCAGCAAACCACTTACTTTCCGTGGAATCAACTTCCAGGGATTATTGTTCCATGGATTGGGTTTCGGTGGCGTCCAGCCGGCCGCCCATGGACAGCACAGGAGACCGGCCGCACTCAGGGCGAACGGTTGAACCAGCAGGAAGGTGGTCGGCCATGGAACTGGTCGAGATCGAGGCGAAGACCCTCATCCAGAAGTCGAAGACTCCGTCCAACGACTACGTGATCAACCCCTACACCGGCTGCGTGCTGGGCTGCGCCTACTGCTTCGCCAGCTTCGCCGGGCGGCAGCTCGGCCGATCCGTCACGGAGTGGGGCGACTACCTGTACGTCAAGACGAACGCGGTGGCGCTGGCCCGCAAAGAGCTCGCGAAGATGCCGGAGGACAAGCGCCGGGGCACGATGCTGCTCAGCTCGGTCACCGACCCCTACCAGGGCCACGAGACGAAATACCGCCTGACCCGGGGCATCCTGCGCGAGCTGAAGACCATTGAGTACCCGGGCCTGGTCCGCATCCTCACCAAGTCACCTGTCGTCACCCGCGACATCGACCTGCTCACCAGCCTGCCCCGCGCCGAGGTCGGCATGACCGTGACCACCACCGAAGACAAGGTCAGTCGCTGGCTGGAGGTACGGGCCCCACTCGCCTCCCGCCGCCTGCGCACCCTCGCCGAACTCAGGGACGCCGGCATCCCCACCTACGCCTTCGTCGGCCCGCTCCTGCCACACTTCGCCACCCAGCCCGAACTCCTGGACGACCTCCTCGGGCGGCTCGTCGAGGCCGGGGTGAGCGAGGTGTTCATGGAGCACATCAACCTCAAGCGGTACATCCGCGAACGCATGGACCAGGTCCTCACCGACGAACCCGACGATGTCCGCGAGGCATACCTGCAGGCCCGCACCAAGGAACACCGCGAACAACTCGACGCGATCGTCGCCGACCTGCTGACCAGGCACGGGCTGCGGCTGCGCTTCGACGAGGTCGTCCACCACGACGACAACGAGGCCCTACGGCACAGGCTCGCATCCCCGGCGTAACTGCCCGGTCTGGTGCTGGCGCCTTCGGGCGCCGCCTTCCTGGCCCGTGACCATGCCGAGCATCGCGGGAAGCGTGGCGATACTTAGGAGGGGAGGGGCTGGTTGTTGATCTCCATCGCCCCTCCCGAGCCGGATCGCCGCGACATCTCGCAACCGTCTCACGGACTGCTCGGCGGGGCCAGGTGGAGGTTGGCACGACCCGGGCTCTGACCTGGCCGCTGACCTGCACGTCGGTTTGCTGTTGTGACGCGCTGTCGTGGCGTGGGTGTTGGTCGTGGTGTGTGGTGTGCGCCGAGGCGAATCGTGGGACTCAGCCGTGCGCCGCAACGCGGCGCGGCACCAGCTCCGTCGTTTCGCTGTGAAGGCGATTCCTCCTTTCGTCAGAGGTGGTTGTGGTGGATCGTCAGATCCATCTGGGCTGGCCGATTCGTAGCGTCTGCACCCATGAAACGCAAACTCCTCGCACTCCTGGCGGGTATTCAGGTCCTCTCCGTTGCTGTCGCGCCCGCCGCGGTGGCCGAGCCCAACGCGGCGGAGCCGACTCCGGCCGCCGTCGGGGCGTATCTCGCCAAGGCGATGGAATCCACGGCGCTGCCGGGGATGTCGGCCGTCGTAACGCACGAGGGACGGGTCGTGCACGCGGCCGGTTACGGGCGCGACTCGGCGGGTGAGCCCGTAACGGAGCGCACGCCGATGCGGGTCGCGTCGGTCAGCAAGTCGTTCACCGCGATGGCGGTCATGACGCTCGTCGACGCCGGCAAGCTCGCGCTCGATGAGCCGGTCGCCGCGCAGTTGCCCGAGTTTCACATGGCCGATCCCCGCGCCGGCAACATCACCGTACGGCAGCTGCTGAACCAGACGTCGGGCCTGGCCGACTACACGGTGGACATGCGGGCGGCCGAGTCGGCGGAGAGCCTCGCGGGCTATGTCACGGCGTTGCGTACCGGTACCCTCGCCGCCGACCCCGGGACGCGGTGGGCCTACTGCAACGCCAACTACGAGATCGCCGCCAGGCTGGTGGAGACGGCCGGCGGCATGGGCTTCGACGAACACCTGCGGCAGCGGGTGTTCGGACCGCTCGGCATGACCGGCAGCGCGGTCGGCGACGCGGTGGTCAAGCCGACCAACGGATTCAACTCGCTGTTCGGCGTGTGGGTGGCGCGGCCGGAGCTTCGCGACTTCCCGTACGGCGGCGGCGCGGGCGGCGTCATCACGAACGCCGCCGACATGGGTAGGTGGCTGATCAGCCAGACCGGCCACGGCACCCAGCTGGTGCGGCCGGAGAGCCTGCAGACGATGCATGCCCCCACCGCGGTGCAGGACTACGGCATGGGCTGGGGCGAGGAGACCGTCGACGGCGCCAAACTGCTCGTGCATTCCGGCAACCTGTTCACGTACACGGCCGTCCAGGCGATCGCGCCGGACACGGGATACGGCTTCGCGGTCATGACGAACAGCGCCGGCCTCTACGACGACGTGTACGAGGTGCTCACCGGGCTCGTGGCGATGAGCCACGGCCGGACCCCCGATGTGCCCGGCGGCGGTCGGCAGCAGGTCGAACTGATCCTGGGCCTGGTCGCGCTGGCCGCCGCAGGACTGGGCGTGCTCGGCGTGCTGCGCTCGCGGCGCTGGGCGAGCCGCCGCGCCGGACGGCCGGCCTGGCGGATCGGGCTGCGCCTGATCGCGGTGCTCCTGCCGGTGTTGGTGCTCATCGCGTACCCGGCGTGGGCCTCGTTCCTCATGAACGGCCGGACGGTGACCTGGCCCCAGGTGACCTACTCCGCCGCGCCGCTGACTATCACCCTCGTCGTCATGGCGGCCGCCGGTGTGGTGACCGGCCTGACCCGGCTGTTCAGGCTGCGGTCGATAGGCTCGACCCGGTGAAGAGACGGGCGATCCTGGCGGTGGTCGCGGGGGCCGGGGTGGTCAACGGGCTGAACCTCGACCACCTCCCGCCGTGGCGGCAGCTGCTGTTCATCGTGCTGGCCGTGGCCGCGTACCTGCACGGACGTCATCTGCCCGGGCGCGGCGACTGGCTGCTGCTGAGCCTGGCGGCTGTGGCGGCGGCAGGGTTCGTCGTGCCGGACTTCTGGGAAGGCGGTGGGGCGCTGATGGTGTACGCCCTGTTCGTGGTGTCGCCGTGGCTCGCCGGTCGTTTCCGCGGGCAGCAGGCAGACCTGATCCTGGTCGGCCGGCACCGGGTCACCCAGCTCGAACGGGAGCAGGAGTTGGTCGCCGAACGCGCCCGGCTCCGCGAACGCGCCCGGATCGCCGCGGACATGCACGACTCGCTCGGCCACGAGTTGGCGCTGATCGCGTTGCGCGCCGGCGCGCTCGAGCTGGCCACCGACATGACCGAGCCCAACCGGGAGGCGGCGGCACAGCTGCGGGCATCGGCGGTCACCGCGACCGACCGGCTGCGCCGCACCGTCGGCGTGCTACGCGAGGCCGACGCTGTGCTTACGGACGTGTACCGGACGTCGGACGAGACCGTCGAAGCCCTGGTGCAGCGTGCCTGCGACGCAGGGATGGCCGTCGAGTTCCGCCGCGAGGGTGAAGGCCGGGTCCTGCCGCCGCTGGTGGACCGGGCCGCGCACCGGGTGGTGCAGGAGTCGCTGACGAACGCCGCCCGTCACGCACCTGGCGCGGACGTGCTCGTCCACGTCGCCGACACCTCCGAGGCGGTCGTGGTCACGGTGAGCAACAGCGCACCCCGCGAGCAACCCGGGCCCTCCGACGGCGGCAGCGGCCTGGCGGGGCTTCGCGAACGGGTACGGCTGCTCGGCGGTTCGCTGTCCGCCGGGCCGCGCGGCGATGGATTCGCGGTGACCGTGCGGCTGCCGTGCGATCGGGACGACAACCGCGTGGAAGAGAGCGAGGCGTTGCGGTGATCCGGGTTGTGCTGGCCGACGACGAGGCGATGATCCGCGTCGGTGTGCGGTCGATCCTGGCCACCGACCCGGAGATCGAGGTTGTCGCCGAGGCCGGCGACGGGCGCGAGGCGGTCGAACTCGTCCGCGCCCATCGTCCGGACATCGCGATGCTCGACATTCGAATGCCCCGCCTCGACGGACTGTCCGCCGCCGCGGAGCTGCGCGCCGCCGTGCCCGACGTCGCCATCATCATGCTCACCACGTTCGACGAAGACGAGTACGTGGCCCGTGCGCTCGCCGACGGAGCCGCCGGTTTTCTGCTCAAGGCCGCCGATCCGCGCGAACTCATCATCGGCGTCCGGGCCGTCGCCGACGGAGCGGCGTACCTGTCACCGAGGATCGCGCAGAAAATCATCGCACGGCTCGGCGGTGGCCAGCTATCCCGAGCGGACGCCGCGCGCAAGCAGGTCGAGCTGCTGAGCCCGCGTGAACGCCAGGTGGTCGCACTCGTCGGCCGAGGCATGTCCAATCAGGAGATCGCCGGCGAGCTGTTCCTGTCCGAGGGCACCGTCAAGTCACACGTCAGCGCGATCCTGCTGCGGCTGGGCCTGAACAACCGCGTCCAGGCAGCGATCTTGGCCTACGAGGCCGGATACGTCTAGTGCAGCGGCGCGTCGGTTCGTCGGCGGCCCTGCGGGGGTTTTTTCTCGTCAGACGGCGATGACGACCTTGGCGCGGGCGTGCTCCATCTCGACATATCTGATGGCGTCGGCCGTCTGGCTCAACGGGTAGGTCCGGTCGATGACCGGAGTGACCTTTCCGGATTCGGCGAGTTCACGGAGGGCTGCCAGGTTCTCCTGGCTTGGGTTCGCGGTGGGTACGACCAGCCGCTGACGGATGAGACGCGACAGCATCTTCCCCCTGATGATGAGGCCGACCGGGCCGAGGAGACTGCCGCCGCCGGAGACACCGCCGCCGGAGAGGATGAGTGTTCCGGTCGGGTCCAGCGCGCGTCGAAACTCAGCCAACGACCGGTTGCCGACCAGGTCGAAGACGACGTCGTATCGACGGGTGTGGTGGGTGAAGTCCTCACGGCTGTAGTCGATGACGTGGTCGGCGCCGGTCGACCGCACCAGGTCGACGTTTCTGGTGCTGCACACGCCGCTCACCTCCGCGCCGTGTGCCTTGGCGATCTGGATGGCGAAGGTGCCCACGCCGCCGGAGGCTCCATTGATCAGGACGTGTTGTCCAGGTTGTAGCCGTGCCGCGTCGCGCAGGCAGGTGAGGGCCGTGTTGGCAGCTAGTGGCATCGCGGCCGCCTGCTCGAACGTCAGGTTGACCGGTTTCGGCTCCACCACGGTGTGCGGGACGCACGCGTACTCGGCGAAGGCTCCGTTGGCGTCGCCGAGGTCGCCGTACACCTCGTCACCGGGCCGGAACCGGGTCACATCCCTGCCGACCGCCTCCACCCGGCCTGCGAAGTCCCGGCCTCGGACCTTCATCCTGGGCCCGCCGAATCCGAGCTGGGGACGCATGATGTACGGGTCACCGCGCATGACATGCCAGTCGTAGGCGTTGACCGCGGCGGCGTGCACCCGTACCAGTATTTCGGCGCCGGTCGGCTCCGGCGTGTCGATCTCCCTGAGGTGCAGGACATCCGGTGAGCCGTACCGGTCCTGGACGATTGCCTTCATCAGATCACCCGACCCTCTGTCGGCGGTGCCGACCTTGGTGGTGTACGTAGTACACCTGCGCCCTCACAGTAGGTGTACGTCGTACACTCGTCAAGCCCGTGGATGGGTCGGGTCGGTGACCGGTGGCGGGCTGGGCGAATGAGTTGGTCCAGCGGCCGGTGGTGGGTTTCGAGGACGTTCATCTCCCCGAAACCCTTGACGTGCTCGATCATGGACGCGCACACTCCGGAATACGTTTTCCCGCCTGCGGAGAGAGGCGTGAATGCCCTCGGTAGCCGTCAACCATGGCATCGCTCGTTGCTGGAGCTCAGCGACCACAACCTGATCCAGCATCTTCGATGACCCTGGTTGTGATCGCCTGCCAGCAGCCGGGGCGAGGGCTGGATCGCCGATCCGAGCATCCACCACTGTCCAGTTCGGTCGTCCTGCACACAGTTGAGCCGCGCCGACGACGGGCGGTACGCAGGACCACAGGCCGCGTTGCCCCATCCGCCGCCGACAAGGAGAAGCGGCCCAGGAGGAGAAGAGGAATCAGATGACCGCCATCCGAAGATCCGTGTCGACAGTGGTCGCCGCGGCGGTGTCCGCGCTTGTCGTCGTGCTCGCGTCGGTCGCGCTCACCCCCGCGCAGCCCGCCCACGCCGCCGGCACCACGTACTACGTCAGCGCGGCCGGAAACGACACCAACGCCGGAACCAGCAGCGGGGCGGCCTGGCGCTCGCTGGACAAGGTGAACTCGACTGCCTTCCAGCCCGGTGACACCATCCTCCTCAGGGCCGGTGACAGGTGGGTCGGGCAGCTGTGGCCGAAGGGGTCCGGCGTCAGCGGCGATCCGATCGTCATCGACCGCTACGGCGAGGGCGCCAAACCGATGGTCGCCGGGCAGGGCACGGTCGGGGAGGCGGTGCGGCTGTTCAACCAGGAGTACTGGGAGATCCGCAACCTCGACGTGTCGAACGCGGCGCCGGCGACCGCGACGCCGGGCGCGAACCTCGGCGACTTCCGCGGCATCGGTGTGCACGGCGACAACGGCCGGACCCTGCGCCACTTCGTGATCGACTCAGTCGACGTGCACGACGTGACCGGCGAGGTCAGGTGGATCGGCGGCAACCCCGCCAACAACTCCCCGGGTGTCACCTGGGGAACCGGCTGGGACCGCTCGAAGAACACCGGCGGCATCGCCTTCACCACCACCGTCCCCGACATCGCCGCGCCAGGCGGTCCCACGGTGCTCAGCGGCATCACCGTGCAGAACTCGACGATCAGGAACACGTCGTTCGCGGGGATCGTCGTCAAGCAGTACACCGGTGACGCGCCGGGAGCGGTCTCGACAGGCTGGGGCACGCGCCGGACGGCCGACGACGCCCTCTTCACCCCGCACACCAACGTCACGATCCGCGGCAACTACGTGTCGCAGGCGAACACCAACTTCGGTGGCAACGGCGTCTACCTCACCGACGTCCGAGACGCGCTCGTCGAAGGCAACGTGATCGACCGAGTCGGGGTTTCCGGCATCGAGACGTACGCGGCCGACCGCGTCACCGTCCAGTACAACGAGGTCATGGGCACCCGCCATGCGCAGGGCAGTGCCGACGCGAACGGCCTGGACCCCGACATCGCCACCACCAACCAGCTGTTCCAGTACAACTACCTGCACGACAACGGCGACGGCATCCTGGTCTGCGGGTGCGGCTCCGCGCGCTTCGGCAGCGCGGTGATCCGCTACAACGTGGTGACCGGCAGCAAGCGGTGGAACCTCCACATGTCGCAGCAGACCGGCACGGTGGCGCACATCTACCACAACACCTTCTACAGCACCGATGCGCCGAACATGGTGAGCGGCGGTGTCTCCGGCCGGGCCACCCTGACCAACAACCTGTTCATCTCCGAACGGCCCGATGTCACGTTCAACACGCAGTCGAACGTGACCTACAGCAAGAACGGGTACTCGGCCAACCTGACCCCGCCGTCGACCGACTCGACCCGCGTCGTCGGAGATCCCCGGTTCGTCGATCGCACCGCCGGAGGGCCCTACGGGGATGAGAACGGCCCGAACCTGGGAACGGCGGCGAACTTCGCGCTCCAGGCCGGTTCGGTGTTCAGCGACGCCGGCGCCAGCGTCACCGGCAACGGCGGCCTCGACTTCGCCGGCGCGCCCGTGCCGACCGGAACCGGCCCGGACATCGGCGCCTTCGAACGCGGCGCGCCCGACATCGCCTTCGCGGAGTCTTTCGACGACCTGGCCACCGGTCCGTTCGCCGATGGGACGAAGGGATGGCGGGTCGTCGCGACCGGCAACACGGTCGCGGTGGCCGAGACGCCCTCCGTCAGCGACAAGAGCGTCCTGCTGAGCCGCACGGCCGACGGCGGTGGCACCGACGGGACGAACCTCGCCCGGATCTTCGACACCCCGCTACAGGGCGTGGTCACGATCGAGGCCCAGGTGATGCGCGATGACACACAGGCAGGCTGGTTCGGGTTGCCCTACCTGTACAACGCCAGCGGCAGCCAGGCCGTCAGCGTCGCGTTCGCCCGGGGTGAGATCCACGCGTACGACGGGGGAACGGCACGCGTGATCGGTCGGTACACCCCCGGCCGGTGGTATCGGATCACGCTCACTGTGGACACCGCCAACCAGCGCTTCGACCTCGACATCGACGGCCGGCGGATGGTGACGGACGCGCCGTTCCGTACCGCCATGCCGGGGATCGCGAAGGTCGCCTGGTACGCGAACGGAAACGAGCGCGGGTCGGCACACGTCGACGATGTCCGGCTCTGGCGCGGCCCCGGATACACCAACGACGGCTTCCACCAGCTCGTGGCGCGGCATTCGGGTAGGTGTGTCGAGCCGGCGAGCGGTTCCACGGCCAACGGGGTCCAGCTCGTGCAGTTCGACTGCAGCTCCGCGCAGAGCCAGCAGTGGCAGCTGCGCGGTGCCGGCGGCGGCTACTACCAGCTCGTGGCGCGGCATTCGGGTAGGTGTGTCGACGTGGCGAGCGGTTCCACGGCCAACGGCGCCCGGCTCATCCAGTTCGACTGCCACTCAGGTCAGAACCAGCAGTGGAGCCTCAGGCCGCTGACATCCTGAGAGTGACACCGCCCCGCCGGGCCGTTTCGGCCCGGCGGGGCGGTGCCGGCTGTCGGAAGGGACAAGGCTGACCAGGTAGCGGTGGAACCGCTCTGCTGAGCGGCTGGTGGCTCAGGACCGGTTCGGTCCGGACAGCACCGCCGGTTGCCGGACGTCGTGGGTGTGCAGACGCCCGCACATGCCCCAGCGTGCGGCCTCGCTGGCGGGCGAGCCGAGCAGCATGGACTGCCGCAGGTGGTGGCCGTCGCCGCGGTCGAGGGCGTCGAGGATGTCGGCGGTCTGACGGGCTTCTCGTTCGACGCTGTCCTTCCAGATCTGCCGCCAGGCGTCGATCCTCGGTCTGACCAGCGCCACGGCACTGGCGTACAGCCGCTCCAGCGGTGCGAAGTCCCCAGCGTCCGCGCTGGCCACCAACCGCTGGAACCCGCTGATGGCGAGATCGCGCCGTTGTCGCACCGCTTCCTCGACCTCCTCGGCCGGCGCGTTCGCCGGTAGTGCTGCCGCGGCGGCGTAGCGGTCGGCGTCGGAGACGATCTCGGGCGGGAAGGTCATCACCGCGTCACCAGCCTCGGGCAGACCGGCGTTCTGCATCACGACGACGACGTGCAGATCGCCGTGGTTGACGGCACGGTGGATGGTGCCCGGGGTGAACCAGACGGTTGTCCCGGCGCGCAGCGGCGTCGACCGGAAACCGGACGCGTCGAGGGTCTGCAGCTCGCCGTCGCCATCGATGACGACGTACGCCTCGGTGGAGGCGGTGTGCAGGTGGGGGGTGCCTCCGGCCAGGCCGTCGGCGCACGGGCTGGAGTACACCGACAGCCTGGTCACGGAGGTGCCGCCCGGGAACGGCGGCGTGGTGCTCATGCCGGTTCCCCGGTGGACGACGGGGCCGTCCACCGGCTCAGGGCCGCGCGGCCCTGGTCGGCGAGTGCGACGGTGCCGTCGGTGCCGTGGTCGCCGCCGGCGACGAGCACCGCGTACCGGAACGTGATGGTCTGCTCGTGCGCGACGGGCAGTTCTTCGCTGAAGAAGGGGGCCGGGCACAGGCAGGCGAACTCTTCGCTGCGGGTGAACCACTGCGGTGGGTGCTGCGGGTTGGCGGTGTCGTCGATCATGATGATCGTCGACGAGGTTCCGCTTCCGTCATGGCGGCCGCGGAAGGCCAGCCACTCGGCTCGGGTGCCCCGCAGGTCGTCGTTGCCGGTTCCGGCGGGCGACTGGACGGTCCCGCCGGTGAAGGAGCGCGGGCCGCGCCAGAACAGGCCACCATAACCGGCGTTCTCGCGGCCTTTCGTCGTGGGCGAGCCGATGTTGAGGGTCGCTCCCGACACGTTCGTCATCGTGGTCTGGAAGATCAGCGCCCAGCTGGTGTCGTCGAGGACGGTGGCCGTGAGGGTGCGGTGTTCGGTGATGATCTGTTGTCCCCGCTGGGAGATCCAGTCGAGGTGGTGGGCGATGTCGGCGCGCCCGTCGCCGCCCCGCAGCGCTGTCATCCCGCGGTGGACGGCGCTGCCGTTGTTGTCCAGCTGCACGTAGGAGCTGCCGTGGACGTAGGTCGGGCCGCCCCAGAAGTTGTGCTCGCCGACGTGGGGAAGTGACCAGGCGATGCCCTTGTGCCAGACGTGGTCGTGCGGTCGGAACAGGGACACGACGTCGCCGGCGAGGGTGCGGATCGGGTGCAGGTACGGCTTGGGTGATTCCAGTTGCGCGGTGTCGGGCCGGTACACGTAGGTGAACAGCGGTGCGTCGCCGGCCCGGACGTCGACGGAGTGACCCACGGCGTGGTCGAGGTGGAAGGTCGTCGGACGGTTGTCGCTCACCATGGGGTTCCTGTTCCGTTCATGCGCTGGGCGAAGGGATGGTCGTGGTCGATCTGGCCGCTGCGGATCCGCTCGCCGGTGAATGCCGAGGCGTACAGCGCGGCGACGAACTCCATGGTGCGTCGGGTGTCGGCGAGTCCGACCGGTGGCGCGGCGCCGGCGTCGAGGGCGTCGTAGACGGCGGCGAGCTGTCCGGCGTGGCCGCTGGTGGTGTCCGACCGCGTGGCCGCCCACTCGGCCCGTACGTCGTCGTGGCCCGGCGCGGGGGTGACGGTCCAGTCGTCGTCGGTGTATCCGTAGAGGTGTTCGACCTCGACGGTGGCGTACTCGAAGTCGAACCGCAACGCCGAGGTCTGCCGAGGTGAGAGCACCGAGTTGACGATCGACGCCACGGTGCCGTCGGCGAAGGTGACCAGCGCCATGGACACGTCCTCGGTGTCGACGCGCCGGGCGCGTCGGGCGGCGACGGCGGTCACCGACTCCCAGGGGCCGAGCACCGACAGCAGCAGGTCGAACTGGTGGATGCCGTGGCCCATGGTCGGTCCGCCGCCCTCGGTCTCCCACCTGCCTCGCCACGGCACGTCGAAGTAGGCGTCGTCACGAAACCACTGGGTGTGGCAGGTGGCCAGCATGCTGCGGCCGAGTCGGCCGGCGGCGGCCATGGCGCGGAGCCGGACCGCGCCGGCCCCGAACCGGTGCTGGAAGACGGTGGCGAGGTGTGCGCCGGATGCCTGGGAGGCGTCGGCGAGGGTGTCCAGTTCGACGAGCGACAGCACCGGCGGTTTCTCGACCAGCGCGGTGACGCCCGCCCGCAGGCACTGCAGGGCCAGCGGTGCGTGCGAGGAGGGCGGCGTGCAGACATGGATCACGTCGAGTTGCCCGGCGCCGAACAACTCCGTCAGGTTCGGGTGGACCGTCGGCACATCCCAGCTGGCGGCGAACTCCCGCGCCCGATCGAGGTCGACGTCGACCACCGCGACCAGTTCGGCACGCTCGTCGTGCTCACGCAGCGCCTGCGCGTGCGCGTGCGCGATGCCGCCGGTCCCGACGATCGCGGTCCGGTATCTGTGTCCAGGCATGACGGTTCTGCTGCTCCTTCGTGTGGGGTGCCCCGGGCTCGTGATCGTCTCGGGCGAGCGGGTGCGCCCACCGGGCCCTGCCCGGTGGGCGCACCCGCCTGGTGCCGCGGTCAGGCGTTGTCGATTTCCTTCTGCAGCTCGGCGATGAACTTCTCGGCCGCCTGCTGAGGCGTGATGCGGCCGAAGAGCACCTGCTCGGTGTAGCGCTTGAGGATGCTTTCCACGCCGCTGGCGCCGTTGGGGGTGACCCGCGGCGGCGGGCTCACCTTGACCGTGTCGAGGTACTCGCCGGCGGCCTTGTCGGTGGCGGTCAGCTTCGGCAGGATCGCCGTGCGGATCTTGTTGTTGGCGGGCACGCCGCGGTCGGTGAGCAGGATGTCGGCGGCCTCCTGGTTGTTGGCCAGGAAGTCGACGAACAGCGCCGCCTCGGCGGGGTGCTTGGACCGCGACGAGATGGTCCAGAACATGGACGGCTTGTAGTACGCCGCCGGGGCCGCGGACTGCGCCTCGCCGGGCAGCTTGAGCAGCTTGAGGTTGCCGCCGCTGGCCTTGGTCAGCGCGGTCACCTGCGTGTTCCACCAGTTCCCGAACGCGGCGGTGTTCGTGGCGGTGCCGGACTGGTCCAGGCCCGCGCTGGCCCGCTCGACACTGACCGACGCGGCGGGTGCCGCGCCTTCCTTGGCCAGATCGAGGATGTACTGCCAGTAGTTGGTCAGGACCTGCGGCGGGATCGAGACGTTGCCCTTGTCGTCGTACAGCGACGCGCCGGCCTGCCGGGCAAAGATGTTGACGCCGCCGATGTCGAACCCGAGCGACTGCACGCCGCTGACCTTGCCGCCGCTGGCCTTGCTCACCTGCGCACCGACGCTCTTGAGATCGTTCCACGTCCAGGTCGCGTCGTCGGGCACCGCGATGTTGAACTTGGCGAGCAGGTCGGTGTTGGCGATGATCGAGTAGACGGTCAGGCCGACCGGCAGCGCGTACTGCTTGTTGTCGACCTTGCCGGTGCCCAGGGCGTTCGCATCGAAGTCACCTGTCTTGAGGTGCTTGCTCGCGGTGCCCAGGTCGAGCAGCGCGCCGCGCTCGGCATACGAGGCCAGGTACAGCTCGTCCATCTGGATGATGTCCGGCGCGTCGTTCGCCGCCACGGTCGTCGCGAGGCTGTCCCAGTAGCCGTTCCACTCCTTGAACTCACCCTTGACGGTGATGTTGGGGTGGGCCTTCTGGAACAGTTCGATCACCTGCTGGGTGCGCTGGTGCCGCGCGTCCGAGCCCCACCAGGTGAAGCGGAGGGTGACCGGGTCCTTGGAAAGCTCCTGGTTGGCGTCGCCGCCGGAGCCGCCGCAGGCGGACAGGACGGTCGCTGCGGCCAGGCTCGCGGCCAGGGCCAGAGCAGACCGGCGGGTGGATCCGTATCGCATCGCGTGTGCCCTTTCGTGAGGTGGTGCGGGGGTGAGGTGGGTGGTGCGATGGAACGTTCAGGGTCGCGGAGGGGGTTACTTGATGCCTGTCGTGGCGATGCCGCGGATGAGGTACCGCTGGCCGACCAGGAACGCCAGGAAGATCGGGATCAGCGACACGACGCTCATGGCGAACATCGAGCCCCAGGACGTCTCGACCGTGGCGTCGACGAAGGAGCGCAGCGCGACCGGGACGGTGTACTTCTCGGGGTCGGTGAGGTAGATCAACTGACTGAAGAAGTCGTTCCATGTCCAGATGAACGTGAAGATCGTCGTGGTGGCAAGCGCCGGTGTCATCAGCGGCAGGATGACCCGCAGGAAGATCCGCGGGTGCCCGGCCCCGTCGATGCGGGCCGCCTCGTCCAACTCCCGGGGCAGGCCGCGGATGAACTGGACCATCAGGAAGACGAAGAACGCGTCGGTGGCCAGCATCTTCGGGATGATCAGCGGCAGGAACGTGTTCACCCAGCCAGCCTGGGAGAACATGATGTACTGCGGCACAATGATGACATGGATCGGCAGCATGATGGTGCCGAGCATGATGGCGAACCACCAACGTTTACCGGTGAACTCCAGCCGGGCGAAGGCATAGGCGGCCATCGAGCAGGACACCAGATTGCCGATGATCGCGCCGAGCACCACGATCGCCGAGTTGAGCAGGTAGTGGCCGAACGGTGCGCCGAGCGCGTCCCAGCCCAGCGAATAGTTCTGGATCTGGAGTCCGTCGAGCGCCAGACCGGGATTGCGGAAGATCTCGCTGTTGGGCCGCAGCGAGCTGACGACCATCCACACCACCGGGTACAGCATGACCATGGCGAGCAGGATCAGTGCGACGTGCCGCAGCACGGGGCGCAGCGCGCGGACCACCGGGTTCCGGTGCCGGATGGCGCTGGCGGCTCGGGGGGTGGCGAGATCAGTCATCGTAGAAGACCCAACGCTTGGCGGCCCAGAAGTTGACCGCGGTGAACCCGGCAATGATGACCAGCAGCAGCCAGGCCAGCGCCGACGCGTAGCCCATGTCGAAGTTGTTGAACCCGCGCTGATAGAGGTAGAGCGTGTAGAACAGCGTCGAGTCAGACGGCCCGCCGCTGCCGCCGGAGACGACGAATGCCTGGGTGAACGACTGGAACGCGTGGATGATCTGCAGCACGAGGTTGAAGAAGATGATCGGCGACAACAGCGGCAGGGTTATCCGCCACAGTTGCGTCCAGCGCGACGCCCCGTCGACCGACGCGGCCTCGTAGTACATGACCGGGATCTGCCGCAGCCCGGCCAGGAAGATCACCATCGGCGCGCCGAAGGTCCACACGTTGAGCACGATCAGGGTGGAGAGCGCCGAGTCAGGATCGGAGATCCACCCGCGGCCCTGCACGCCGACCAGGGCGAGGACCTGGTTGACCATGCCTTCGGCGCCGAAGATCTGCCGCCACAGCACGGCGATCGCGACGCTGGAGCCCAGCAGCGACGGCAGGTAGAACACCGAGCGGTAGAACGACAGCCCGCGCAGGCCCCGGTCGAGCAGCAGCGCCAGACCCAGCGCGCAGATCAGCTGCAGCGGCACGGAGACGAACACGTAGGTGAACGTGACGCCCAGTGCCGCGTGTAGCCGCTCGTCGGTCAGCATCCGCTCGAAGTTCTCCAGGCCGTTGAACTCGGGCGGCTGGATCAGGTTGTAGTCGGTGAAGCCGAGCACGAGCGAGGCCGCGATCGGCCCGGCGGTGATCAGCAACAAACCCGCGAACCAGGGCAGCAGGAACAGGAACGCGGCCTTGTCGTCCCGCTTGCGGAGTGAACCTCTTCGCGACGCGCGGAGCCGCTGATGCTCGCCAAGAGCTGTCACACGACCCTCCTTCTGGAGAAAGCCGGGCAGATGGGGGGCCGTTGGGCGTGACGGGGACCGCCCGGCGGTGCAGGGGTGGGAAAACGTATTCCGCAGTCTGCGCGAGCCCCGAATGGCCGTCAAGTGTTTCGGCGGTGTGACTGCGGACTTTCTCAGCCGTTGGCGATGAGCCGCTGGTCAGGTCTCCGCACGCCATCGGTCAGCGGCGCCGCGTGCTGCTCTGGCGGACGATGAGCTCGCCTCGGACGGTGCGGCGAAGTGAACCCGCCGCCGGGGCTCCGCCGCCGAGCGGTGGCTCCAGCGCGAGCCGGATCGACTCGGCGCCGATCTCGGCCAGCGGCAGCGCCACCGTCGTCAGCCGCGGTGTGACGTCGACCGCCAGTTGGATGTTGTCGAAGCCCGTCACCGAGACCTGCGACGGAACGTCGACCCCTCCGGCGCGGCACGCCGACAGCGCGCCGACCGCGATGATGTCGTTGGCGGCCACGATCGCCTCCGTGTCCAGTCCCTCCTCGATCAGACGGGAGGTGGCGTCGAAGCCGCCCTGCCTGTTGACCTGGCAGTTCACGATCCGCACGTCCTGAGCGTCCACGCCGCGGGCCAGCAGACCCGACAGGAAACCGGAAGTACGGGCCGCGACGTTGGCTGTGCCCCGGCTGCCGGCGAGGATAACCAACCGCTGATGTCCGGTCTCGGCCAGATGCTCACCCATCAGTCTCGCCGAGCCTCGGTCGTCGATGCTGATCGAGTCGAACGGCATGTCCGTGGTTCCGAAGATCACCACCCGGCCGCCCTGCTGCTCGTAGGCGAGCAGCTCATCCAGCAGCCGGCCACCCAGCGCCTCGGCCTCGATCCGGCTGGACGTCAGCACCAGTGCCCGCGGCCGTAGCGCGCACAGCGCACGCACGGTCTCGTACTGCCGCTGCGGCGTACCCCGGGTGGAGGAGACGCTGACGAAGGCGTCGTAGGCACGGGCCTGCCGCTCCATCGCCGCGACCACCAGCCCGATGGACGGGGTTGTCAGGTCGTCGGCGACCAGCGTGATGGAGTCGCTGCGGCGCCGCATCGCACGCGCCGACATGTCCGAGGTGTAGCGCAGCGCGGCCGCCGCGGCCAGCACCCTGCCCTCGTACTCTGCCGCGACCGTGCGGGAACTGCCGCTCAGGACACGAGAGGCAGTGGCCACAGACACGCCTGCGGCGGCGGCCACGTCGCGGAGCGTGACGGTCGGCCTGGATGGATGCGGCACGCCTGTGGTTCCTTCCGAAGCGCACAGCACACGGATGCCCACAGCGGGCAACACACCAAAGAATAGCCACCCTGCACGTGGCGGCGCGGACCGCGTCCGTCCACCGCGCCCGCCGTCCACCGCCGATGGCACAATCGGCACGTGGACAAACCCCTCCACCCGGCGGCCAGGGGCCGGGCCGTGACGCTGCACGACGTGGCTCGCGAAGCCGGTGTCTCCTACGCCACCGCCTCCCGTGCCCTCAACGGCAGCGACCGCATCGTGCGCGCCGACAACGTCAGCCGGGTGCGCGCCGCGGCGGCAAAGCTCGGCTACGCGCCGCACCTGTCGGCCCAGGCCATCGCCAGAGGTTCGACCAGCACCGCCGCCCTGGTCGTCAGCGACATCGACGACCCGTACTTCTCCTCCATCGCCGCCGGCGTCACCGAGGCCGCCGAGGCCGCCGGGTTGATCGTCACCATGGCCGTGGCCGACCGGTCCCCGGACCTGGAACTGCAGATCGTGCGCACCCTGCGCGGCCAGCGCCCACGGGTGATCATCATTGCGGGCAGCCGCATCAGCGGCACCGACACACGCGCGGCCCTCATCGACGAACTCGACGCCTACCGCACCGCGGGTGGCCGGGTCGCCGTGGTCAGCCAGGAGGGCCTGCCGTTCGCCACGCTCGCCATCGACAATCACGGCGGCGCGCAGCGGTTGGCGTCCGCGCTGGTCGAACAGGGCTACCGCAGCTTCGGCCTCATCCACGCCGCGGACGCCATCCGGACCTCCCACGAGCGCCGCACCGGCTTCGTCGAAGGTCTGCGGCAGGTCGGCATCGGCGTCGAGGCATGCCGCATGATCGAGGTGCCGTTCACCCGTGACGGTGGCATGCGCGGCGTTCGCACCCTCGTCGAGCGGGGCGCGGACGATCTCGACCTGGTGTTCGCCGTCAACGACGTCATGGCGATCGGTGCCATGACGGCCCTGCGCGAGGCCGGTCTCACCCCAGGTCGCGACATCGCCGTCGCCGGATTCGACGACATCGGTTCCGCTATTGACGTCATGCCGCCCCTGACCACCGTCAGGGTGCCGCTACGGGACGTCGGCCTGCAGGCCGTACGCATGGCGCTCGTCGCCGACGCGCCCGAGGTGGTGCGGGTGTCGACCGAGGTGGTAGTGCGTGCCAGCACCCCGCGGGTTGTCGCACCGCCGCAGCCGGGCGCACGCCGCTTCCACCGTTGACCCCGCAGTCACCTGCCCGAAACCCTTGACGTGCCCGGTTGTGGGCAGCAAACTGCGGAATACGTTTTCCCAGCTCTCCGGAGGAGGGGTCGTGACCGCGCCGTCTTCACCAGGTCGTTCACGGCTGTCGCCTCTCGGGCCTGACGCCCGCCGAGGCAGGGGGACGCCCGGTGTGTTCAAGGGAGAACGATGTGTATACCGCCATGGGCAGCACGGGCTCGCGACCTCGAAAGCGGGCCAACCTATTTGTCGCCGGGGTCCTGCTCTGCGCACCCCTGGTCGCTCCTGGCGCCGCCTCGGCCGTTGAACCGTCAGGTGCAACGTTGATCAACGAGACCTTTGGCGCGCAGACCGATCCCGCCAACTTCGGATTCCCCGCCGGAGCCAGCATCAGCAACGGCGTTCTGAACGTCACGGAAGGCATGGGCAACTACACGACGTCGGTGCGGCAGTTCGCGCCGTCCACCTTGGGCGAGAGGACGCTCGATCTGCGCTTCGACTGGAAGACAGCGATCGCCAGCAGCGCGATGAAGACGGGTGTGGAATTGCGTGACGACCATGGCCGCCTCGTCTTCGCGATCGCTGCGACCGCCGCCGAACTCCGCTATGCCGTGACGGGACCCGACTCGAATTCCGCCTCCGCCCCCGATTCGCTCAACCCCACCTGGATCAGGACCGGTTTCGACCGGAGCAAGTGGTACACGGTCGATCTGCACATGGACTTCACCCTCGGCAGGCTCCAGTACTCGATCACCAGCAAGGAGGCCGCACCCAGGGTGATGGCTTCCGGTACGGGGAGCATCACGGCGACGAACCTCGCGAGGCTCGTCGCCTGCAACTACTACGGAACCGGCAAACAGTCGATCGACAACTTCCGACTGGTCCGGCCCGAGAACGCCGCATATGGAGCCCTCGCCGGCAAATCCGTCTACGCCTTCGGCGACAGCATCGTCCACGGGCACCAGTACTCGCGCAGCTTCGTGAACTTCGTCGCCGAACGCGAAGCAATGGCGCTGACGAAGTACGCGAGGAACGGCGCGACCGTGGCTCCGTCCAGTGCCTCCGGCGGGCAGATCATCACTCAGGTGCGGTCGGCCAGCTCACGCGCGCCCGACCTCGTGGTCTTCGACGGTGGTACGAACGACGCGATGGAGATCCACGACAAGCGCGCATACGAGATCGGCACCGTCAGCGGCTCCCGGGATCCCGCGACCTTCGACACCAGCACCTACACCGGATCGCTCGAAGCCACCATCTACGCCATGAGGCAGAAGTGGCCCGCCGCCCGACTGGTGTACGTGGCGGTCCACAAGTTGGGTTCGCGGGACTGGGGCACCCAGCTCGCTCTGCGTCAGGTGACCCTGCAGGCCGCCCAGAAGTGGGGCGTCGCGGTCGCCGACGTCTTCGCCGACGCGACCCTGGACACCCGCGTCGAGGCCCAACGGGTGGCGTACACGTTCGACGGACTGCTGGGCGGCTACCCGGGCAGTGGCGGCACCGGCACCCACCCGAACATCGCCGGCATCACCGAGTTCTACGTGCCGGTGCTCACCGCCCGGCTGGTCGAACTCGCCTGACCGGGGACGATGGTGGCGCGGCACTCGGGCGAGCGTGCCGATGTGGTCCAGGCGTCGACCGTCGACAGGGCTTCGGCCAGCCAGCGCTGACACATGATCGGCACCAGTCGATGACTGGTGCCGATCATGCTGCCTTCGAGGCCGCCGCCGTGGCAGCCGTGGAGCGGCTCAGCTCAGGTGGAACCGGTCGTCGGTGGCGAGGGCCGCCAACTGCTCCACCGTGAACGGCAGCTTCGCAAGCTCAGTCCCACCGCCGTTGCGCCCGCGGCTCTGCGCGACGAAGACCACCACGCCGTCCGGGTGCCGGTACGCCGCCCACTGGTCGAGCCGGTCGTCGCCGGTGGGGCGAACCACCACGCCGGCCTTCCGCGCGCCGACGGTCTCTACCTGGCACTCGCCCTGCATGCCCCAGAACTTCTGGGCCAGCGCGCACGGTTCTGTCGGGAGCTCGTTGCCCCTGGTGTGCACCTCCACGAACAGGCGCCCCTTCCGTTCCCCCTGGGCGAGGGTGGCCGAGGACAGGTAGCTCCACACCTCGACGCCGTTGACCTTCTTGTCGAACTGCGCCTGGTGCTCGCGCAGCGGCTCCTGGCCGGCGGGTTGGTTCGCCGGGTTCTCCGGCGCGGTGTAGCCGGGCGGCACGACGGTGAGGATCTGGTCGAGCAGCCGGGCCCCCTGGTCGTGCCGGGTGCCCGCCCGCGCGGTCCGGTCCTCCTGCGGCTGACCGTCGGGGCCGGTCGGCCACGGCTCCTTGGTGTCCGTCGCCGAGGGGTGCGGGACGGCCCGCGGCCCGGTGGTGGCGTTGGCGAGGGGACCCGGGACGGCCTGCGGCCCGGGGCCCGCCGGTCGGTAGGTTTCGGCCGCCGGGCCGGGGATGGCGGCGACCCCGGCGATCGCCAGCACGGCGGCGGCGGACCCGGTGCAGGCCCAGGCGGTACGGCGGCGGATGAGTGCCCGCCGGCCGGCGCTCAGTGCGGCAGCCGTGCTGGGTGGTGGCGGCGGGTTGCTCGCCGCCAGCTCGCTGCGCAGCGTCTCGCGCAACTGTTCTGCGTTCATCGTGTCCCCTTCTCGGTCCCGCTGTACGTAGGGGTCAGGAGGCCGCGCAGCGTGTCCAGGCCGCGGGCCGCCTGGCTCTTCACCGTTCCGGGCGAGCACCCCAACAGTGCCGCGACGTCCTCGATCGACTGGTCCTCCCAGTACCGGAGCACCAGGACGGCGCGTTGGCGCGGCGGTACGGCGGCCAGCGCCCGGAGCATCACCAGCCGGTTCTCCGGCGAGGCGGCCGATGCCGCCTGCCCGGTGTCCTCCCAGCCCTGTCTCTTATACACA
>NZ_SMKN01000380.1 GCF_004348675.1 Micromonospora sp. KC606
CATCCAGTGTCCCCTCACGTCATCCGTCCGCCGACTCGACACGGGCGTCGGGGGCCCGTCGACCGCGTCGGGGCAGGGGCGGGGTAACCCGCTCCTCAGCTTCCGCCGGCCGGGACGCGTCCCGCCGGTCCAGCAGCACAGCCAGCCGACGCAGTCCGCGGTGTGCGGCCGTCCGGACCGCTCCCGCCCGCCGCCCGAGCACCCGGCCGGCGGTCTCGGCGTCCAGCCCGATCACCGCCCGCAGCAGCACCGCCTCCGCCTCGCGGGGTGGCAGCGTGGCGATGAGCGCCAGCGCCGCCTCGGTTCCGATGGTCTCACCGGCCCGTTCGGCCGTGTCGACGCCGCCGGCCACCTCACTCAGCGCCTGGACCGGCACCGTCAGGGCGGGACGGCGTCGCTGGCGGCGAAGGTGGTCCATGGCCCGGTTGCGAGCGATGGTGACCGTCCACGCCCGGAACTCGCCACCGGTGAAACGGGGCAGGTCCCGGGAGATCTGCAACCAGGTCTCCGACGCGACGTCCTCGGCGTCCGGCCCGACGAGCACGGTGAGGTAGCGCAACAGACCCGGCTGGAGGCTGCGGTAGAGGTAGCGGAAGGCTCCCTCGTCGCCGGCCTGCGCGGCGACCACCGCCTCGGTCAGCTCACCGGTCATGCGTCCGCCGTCCCCGCCGCCCGGCCCCTGGCCACGGCCTGAGGAGATGCGTCGTGCACCATCAGCCCCCCGCTGACCGCTGGTCGCGCCCGTGCCGGCAGGCCCGGGCGGCATGTCTGACCCCCGCCGGCAGTACGGGCGTCGGCGTGGATGCCGTACCGGCACCGTGGGCCGGCCAGGGTCGCGCTAACGCTAGGAGCGGATCGGCGGGGGGACAAGTCGCGGGCACGACCCGTCGGAGTGAGAATTGTCTACCTCCGCCGACGGTGTGTCGATGTAACACCGGCGGTCCGCCGGACGCTCCCCCCGCAGTTCAGGGTAGGCGTGGTGTTCCGGGAGGCCGTTTCGCCCCAGCTTACGCATCGATTCTCCCGGCATCGTGACGTCGCGTCGGGAGGTCGTCACGCACCGGTCCGTGCCGACCGTCGGAGCCGGGTCACCCGGCCTGCCGGACGGCATCCCCCCGGGATCGCCGTGAGTCCTTCTCGCAACCTCTGGGTACGGTATGGAGGTGTTGTCATCGGAGGTCGTGCTCAGCGGTCGCTACCGCCTCGACGAACGTGTCGCCACCGGCGGCATGGGCGACGTCTGGCGTGCCACCGACCTCGTCCTGGGTCGCCGGGTCGCGGTGAAGGTGCTGCTGCCCGCACTGGTCTCCGACCCCGATTTCATCGCCCGTTTCCGCGCCGAGGCGCGGATCATGGCCGCGCTGCGCCATCCCGGCATCGTGCAGGTCTTCGACTGCGGCGAGGACCACCTGGACGACGGTGGGCGGGCCGACTACCTCGTCATGGAGTTCGTCGAGGGCGAGCCGCTGTCCCGGCGGATCGAGACCGCCGGGCACCTCGACGTCGACGAGACCATGTCGATCGTGGCGCAGGCGGCCCAGGCGCTGCACGCCGCGCACGCCGGCGGCATCGTGCACCGGGACGTCAAGCCGAGCAACCTGCTGGTGCAGGAGGACGGCACCGTGGTCCTGGTGGACTTCGGCGTCGCCCGCTCGACCAACGTGACGAGCATCACCAGCACCAACGCGGTGCCGGGCACGGCGCTCTACATGGCACCCGAGCAGGCCGCGGGCCGGCCCGTGTCGGGCGCCACCGACATCTACGCGCTGGGTGCGGTCACCTACTGCTGCCTGACCGGCACCCCGCCCTTCACCGGCGACAACCCGCTCCAGGTGGCGGTGCGCCACCTGGACGACGAGCCGCCCGCGCTCCCCGCCGACATCCCCGCGTCCGTCCAGTCCCTGGTGGCCCGGGCACTGGCCAAGGACCCGGCGGATCGGTTCGCCAGCGGCGCGGAGATGGCCGCGGCGGCCCGGGCGGCGCTCGGCGACGACAGCGCCGCACCGACCGCGCTGGTGGCCCCTGTGCCGAGCAGCCGGACCAGCACCCGAAACGCCGTGCCGGCGCTTCCGGCGGCGACCGTGGCGGCGCCCCGGCGTGGCCGGGGTCGGCGTGGTTCCCTGGCCGGCGCGCTGGCCGCGGTGCTGGTCGCGCTCACCGCGCTCGGCGCCGCGCTGGGCGCCACCACGGACGCCGGCGATCGGGCAACCGACATCAAGAGCACGCCGACCACGGCCGTACCGAGCGACCCGGCGCACCTGCCGGCCGTCGCCGAGGAGAGCGAGAGCTTCCAGCCGAACCGGCCCGACCGCACCGGGAACAACGGCACCCGCCCCTCGCC
>NZ_SMKN01000381.1 GCF_004348675.1 Micromonospora sp. KC606
ACGCCCAGGACGCTCCGCCGCCGCTGCCCCACGACATCCCGCCACCGGTGGCCGCGGTGGTCGAACGCGCCCTGGCCAAGAACCCCGCCGACCGCTGGCCCAGCGCCGCCGCGATGGCCGACGCCGCGACGGACGCCCGGGACGCCACGGTGGCCGTGTTGCCGGTGCCGCCGCGCCCGCCGTGGGCGGTGGACGGCCCGGCCCTGCCGGCGGCAGCCATCCCGCCGGGGCCGCCGACGCCGGCCGATGCGGCTCCCGCAGGACCACCGACGCCGGCGGGAACCGCCAGCCCGTCCGGGCCGCCGATGCCCGCCGGCGCAGCGGCCGGCGGCCCGCCCGCCGTGACCGCCGACCGGTCCGCCGAGGCGGGCAGCCACGGAGACGGTCCGGGAAGCAGCCCCGGGGCGAACCCGGCGGACCAGAGCGTCGGCGGACCAGCCCAGGCCGCCGCCAGGCCGGGCGCCGGGCCGGGCGCCGGGCCGGGCGCCGGGCCGCCATGGCAGCAGAGCGGCGCCAACCTGCCGGTCCCGGGCATGCCCGGCAGCCCTCCGCCGATGCCGCCGGACCCCGGCGGGCCGTACCCGGCCGTGGTGGGTGGGCAGCAGGACACCCCGCCGTTCCCGTACGCCGTGCCCGGCACCGCCCCGACCCGGGAGGAACGGGCCGGCGGCGCGCGACGCCGGCGACTGGCCCTGGTCGGCGCGGCCGGCGCGGTGGTCGCCGTTCTCGTCGGCGCCGGCGCGGTGCTGGCGCTCCAGCCCGACGAGCGGGCGTCGGGCGGTCCGGACCTGACCGCCGAGTCGGCGGTGGTTACGGCAACCCCGCCCGCTCCGGCCGCCAGCGCCTCCCGTGGCGAACGGCCGAAGCCCGGTCCGAGCGCCACCGGTTCCCGGCCATCGGCGTCGGGTCCTGAGGCCACCGCGACCCGCACCCAGAGTCCGGCCGGAACGCCGCCGAGCACTGCCCCGACCACCGCCGCCCCGCGGCCGAGTACGACCACCAGCGCGCCGGCGGTGGCGAACCCGCACACGCCGACGGAGGTCTGCGGCAGCGGCTACAAGGTCATCGACTCGGCCACGCTCACCGCCGGCGGGGTCCGGCAGGGCCGCGTGTACCTGCTCTGGAACGGCAGCGCCCAGGCCAACTGCGTGGTCACCCTGAAGCAGGCCGCCGTCGGCGAGCCGACCAGGGTGTCGGCCTTCCTGGAGGTGAAGGGGAAGAAGCGCAGCACCGACAGCGGCTCCTTCAAGTACTACGCCGGCCCGGTCCGGGCCGGCGCCGGCGGGACGTGCGTGAAGTGGGGCGGGGCTGCTGGGGGCGCCAGCTACGGCAGCGGATTCGAGCACTGCGGTTGAGCCGGGCCGGCCGGCGGCCACGCTCCGGGCGGCTCTAAGGTACGGACATGTCCCTTGACGGGTGGAACACGGTCCTGGTGCTCGGCGGCATCCGCTCGGGCAAGTCGGAGTTCGCCGAGTCCCTGGTGGCTGACGCCCCCACCGTGCGGTACGTGGCGACGTCAGCCGCCGGTGACCCGGAGGACGCCGAGTGGACCGGCCGGCTGGCCGCGCACCGGGCGCGCCGCCCGGGAAGTTGGGCCACCGAGGAGACCGCGGACGAGCCGCGCCGGCTGGCCGACGTGCTCGCCTCCGCTGGGCCACACGAGACGCTGCTCGTGGACGACCTGGGCGGTTGGGTGACGGTGCTGCTCGACCCGGCGCACCAGCCCGCCGACGACGTGGCCACCGTCGCCGAGCTGGCCGCCGCGGTCCGGGACACCGTGGCACGGGTGGTGCTGGTCAGCCCGGAGGTGGGGTTGTCGCTGGTGCCGACCACCCCACTGGGCCGGGCGTTCACCGACGCCCTCGGCGCGGCGAACCGGGCCGTCGCCGACGCCTGCGACGCCGTGGCGCTGGTGGTGGCCGGCCAGCCGGTCTGGCTGAAGCCGGGTGCCGCGCCACGCGCGGCCGAGGTGCCCCCGCAGCAGACGCCGGCGGCGGCCGGCGCGATCGGGCCGGTGGCGGCCCCCGAGACGCCGCTGCCGGCGGTGCTCACCCCCGACACGTCCACCACCGCCGTGGACGAGGGCACCGCCGTCGACCAGGGCACCGCCGTGGACGAGGACACCGCCGTGGACCAGGGCACCGCCTGGGCCGCGCCGACCATGGCGCTGCCGATGGTCACCACCGGCCTGGTCATCCAGCCCGGCATGGAGCTGCCGATGCCCGACGAGGACGCCGCATCCCAGGCCGTCGACCGGCTCGGCACGCTGGACGTCCCGGGGGCCGGGTTCGGGACGCTGGAACGGCTGGTGTCCTTCGCCGCCGCCACCCAGGGC
>NZ_SMKN01000382.1 GCF_004348675.1 Micromonospora sp. KC606
GGGGTGGGGATGCGGGATCTGCGGTACGAGATGACCGCCGCGCTGGCCGACGCGGAGCTGGTCGACGCCGCGCAGCGGGAACGGGTCGCCGACGTGTGCGCCGGGGTCGCCGAGCGCTACTGCGCCGAGCAGGGGCACAGCCCGGAGGTGCGCTCCGGCGAGATCGCCGAACTGGCCACCGGCGAGCCGGCCACCGGCTGGGTGCCGACCCCGCCGGAGGAGGCACAGCGGGCCTGGTGAGCCCACCGCGACGGCGTCGGTGCCCGCCCGGGGGACCCGCGATGCCCCCCGTCACAGAGTGCGGCATGTCGCGCGTCCCGAGGACGGGATGGCGCGACATGCCGCAAATCGCCTGGCCCATCGCACCCCACCCGGACCGGGCGGGGCGCGTGGACCGGACGGGGCGTCAGTCCGCCAGTTCGGAACGGTCGCCGGCCCAGAGCGTGTGGAACGAGCCCTCCCGGTCGACCCGGCGGTAGGTGTGGGCGCCGAAGTTGTCCCGCAGGCCCTGGATCAGCGCCGCCGGCAGCCGCTCCGCGCGCAGCGCGTCGAAGTACGCCAACGACGAGGAGAACGCCGGGGTGGGCACCCCGGCCCGGGCCGCGTCGGCGACCACCCGCCGCCAGCTCGGCACTCCGTCGCCGACCGCGTCGGCGAAGTACGGCGCCACCAGCAGCGTCGGCAGCTCCGGCTGCTCGTCGTACGCCTCGCGGATGCGGTCCAGGAAGCGGGCCCGGATGATGCAGCCGCCCCGCCAGATGGTGGCGGTGCCGCCCAGGTCGATGTTCCAGTCGTACTCGCGGCTGCCGGCGCGGATGTGGTCGAAGCCCTGCGCGTACGCCACGATCTTGCTGGCCAGCAGCGCGCGCCGCACGTCCTCGACGAAGGTCTCCCGGTCGTCGACCTGCCACTTCTCGCCGGCGCCGGCGAAGGCGCGCCGGGCGGCCTCGCGCTGGCCGGCGTGGCCGGACAGCGACCGGGCGAACGTCGCCTCGGCGATCCCGGTGATCGGGATGCCGAGGTCCAGCGCGCTCTGCACCGTCCAGCGGCCGGTGCCCTTCTGCTCCGCCTGGTCGAGCACGATGTCGACGAACGCGCGGCCGGTCGTCGCGTCGGTGTGCGCCAGCACGTCGGCGGTGATCTCGATGAGGAACGACCCCAGCTCGCCGGCGTTCCACTCCCGGAAGATCTCCGCGATCTCCGCCGGGGTCGCCGACAGCCCGGCCCGCAGCAGGTCGTACGCCTCGGCGATGAGCTGCATGTCGGCGTACTCGATGCCGTTGTGGACCATCTTCACGAAGTGGCCGGCGCCGTCCGGGCCGATGTGCCGGCAGCACGGCGTGCCGTCCACCTGCGCGGCGATCTTCTCGAACATCGGCCCGAGCTTCGCGTACGACTCGGGAGAACCGCCGGGCATGATGCTCGGGCCGAGCAGCGCGCCCTCCTCGCCGCCGGAGACGCCCGTGCCGACGAAGTGCAGGCCGTGCTGGCGCAGCGTCTCCTCGCGCCGGCGGGTGTCGGCGAAGTGCGCGTTGCCGGCGTCGACGACGATGTCCCCCTCCTCCAGCAGCGGGACCAGTTCGTCGATGACCGCGTCGGTGGGGGCGCCGGCCTTGACCATGACGATCACCGCACGGGGCCGTTCCAGCGAGGCGACGAAGTCCGCGAGGGACTCCGACGGCACGAAGGCGCCCTCGTCGCCGTGCTCGGCCACCAGACTGCGGGTGCGCTCCGGGGAGCGGTTGTGCACCGCCACGGTGAAGCCGTTGCGGGCCAGGTTCCGGGCCAGGTTGCGGCCCATCACCGCCAGCCCGGTCACCCCGATCTGCGCCGTCGCCTGCTGCGCCATCTATGTCCGCCCTTCTCGTACGTGCCTGGTGCTGCGACCGTATCCTGCCTGACCTCGCCCGGGGAGCGGACGTCGACGCTGGGTGATCAACACGCCGCGCGTCGTCGCCGCGCAGTGACGCCGACCCACAGGGCACGCACCACTGTTGACCTGCGGTTGTGGATGTCGGGCCGACGCGTCTCATGGTGGGCCCGCAGGGCTGCGGGTGGGGCACGGCCACCGAGCGTTCCCGTCTGGTGGACTTTTCCCACGGTGTCCGCCCGGTAAATCGGGTGCGCCCACCGCCGGCCACCGTTACTGTGCGGGCATGCGCATCTGACGCCCCCTCTTCCAGAGCTCGACCCGCTGTCGTCGTCGCGGGTCCCTGAGTTCCGGGCGTCCGCGCTGCCACCCTTCGCCGGTGGAGTTCACTG
>NZ_SMKN01000383.1 GCF_004348675.1 Micromonospora sp. KC606
CCGGTGACCCGCTTGGTCAAGCCGGAGGAGTTCGTCGAACTGCGCGAGGAGGCCGAGGAGATCGGCTTCGCGGGCGTGATGAGCGGCCCGCTGGTGCGCTCGTCGTACCGGGCCGGGCGGCTCTACCAGCAGGCGATCGACGCCCGCGCGGGGGTCATCGCCGCAGGCTGAGGCCCGCTGAATCCACGTCGCGGGGCTGTCGGTCGGCCACGCGGATGACATGATCCAGGCATGACCACGGGGGTACGCCCACAGCCGCGCGGCGCGGCCCGTCGGCGTACGACCCGCTGGTCCCGCCCCGCGCTGCTCGCCGTCGTCGTCGGGACTGCCGGGGTGGCGTACCGGTGCGCCCTGCTGCTGGCCGACACGCCCCGCACCAACAGCGACGAGGCCACCATGGGACTCGCCGCGCTGCGCATCGCCCGGGGCGACGACTTCCCGGTTTTCTTCTACGGCCAGGCGTACATGGGGACGCTGGAGGCGTACCTGGCCGCGCCGCTGGTCGCGCTGGCCGGCCCGTCCTGGCTGGCGCTGCGGCTGCCGCTGCTCGCCCTGTACGCCCTGTTCCTGTTCCTGAGCTGGCGGCTGGCCCGCCGCCTCGGCGGGGACCGCTGGTTCGCCCTGCTGGTGGTCGGGGTGCTCGCGTTCGGGTCGGACCGGATCGTCAAGAACCAGCTCATCGCCGGCGGCGGCTACCCGGAGCTGAACCCGATCGGCGTCGGGCTGGCCCTGCTCACCCTCGACCTCGCCGCCGGTCGGCCGGACGGGCGACGGTGGCGGTACGCCGGGTTCGGATTCCTCGCCGGTCTGGCCGTCTGGGTGGATCCGCTGCTCCTGCCGTACGTGCTGGCGCTCGGCGCGGTGCTGGTCGGCACCGGCCGCGTGGTCGGCGGCTCGGGCAGCGCAGCCGCACGCGGGCGGGGTCCGGCGCCTCGGGCTCGCGCCGGTCGTACCCGCTGGCCGGACCGCGGCGAGCTGCGCGGCCCGGCCGGCATGGCGCTGGTGGGCGGCGAGCTGCGCGGCCCGGCCGGCATGGCGCTGGCGGGCGGGGCGCTGCTCGGCGCCGCGCCACTGCTCGCGCACAGCCTGGCGCACGGCCACAACCCGGTCACGGCAGTCCTCGCCGCCAGCGGTGCGGACGCGGCGGCGAGCTGGGCCGACCGGCTGCACGGCGGGCTGGTGCTCGGTCCGGCGCTGGGCCTGGGCTTCTGCGCCCCCGGCCACTGCGCGACCTGGCAGCTCTGGTGGTCGCTGGCGCTGCCGGTGCTGCTGACCCTGGCCGGCCTGTCCGCCTGGCGGGCGCTGCGCGGCCCCGCGTCGGCCGCCA
Source organism: Micromonospora sp. KC606 (assembly GCF_004348675.1). Lineage (GTDB taxonomy): Bacteria > Actinomycetota > Actinomycetes > Mycobacteriales > Micromonosporaceae > Micromonospora. The sequence continues at coordinate 1,328 of NZ_SMKN01000383.1, forward strand.
TTCCCCGGGTGCCGCCCGCCGCCGGGCCGGACGGGGCGACCAGCACGGCGTTCAAGGGCTCCGCGCTTGATGATCGACTTCGGATGCGGAATGTCGGGGTTTCGAACCCAACACGATGCCACGACCTGCCGCAAGCCGAGTCGATCATGGGCGGTCCGACGGCGTCCGCCTGGCCGGCTTCAGAACGGAACCGGCGGGCCGGCGCGGCGGTACGGCTGGCGCTGGTGGCCGGCGCGGTGGGGACCCTCGCGGCGTACACCCTCAGCAGTTCCGCCGGCCGCACCCCGGTGGAGAGTTCCCGTTACCTGTCCTGCCTGTTGATCTCGATCCCGGCGCTGCTCTGGCCGCTGTGGGCGGCGGCCCGCCGGCCGGCCCGTCCGGGGAGCAGCGGCACGAGCGGTACCCCGACCCGCCGGCCTCCGACGGTCGCCGTGGTACGGGCGGCAGCGGTCGGCGTCCTCGGCGCCGTGCTCGCCGGCGCCGCCGTCGCCACCGCGGGCACGCTCACCACCGTGCCGGAGAACCGGGCCGAGGCACGGCGGCACGCCGCCATGGTCGGCGCGCTGCGCGCGCACGGTGTCCGGCACGTCCACGGTGAGTACTGGACCTGCAACCGGCTCACCTTCGCCGCCGGCGAGGAGATCATCTGCGCGGTCGTCGACGACCGGCTGCGCCCCGGCTTCGACCGACTGCCCGGCTACGGCCGGGCGGTCGCCCGGGCCGGCGAGGTGGCGTACGTGGCACCGGTCGGGTCGCCGCTGGCGGCCACCCTGGACCGGCAGCCACCGCCCGGCGCGGCGGCGCTCACGGTGGCCGGCTGGCGGATCTGGCTGCCGCCGCGCTGAGGGGTCCACGTCACGGGTCGGCCCCTGGCCGCGCCACGCCGCCCACCACCCCCATCG
>NZ_SMKN01000384.1 GCF_004348675.1 Micromonospora sp. KC606
ACACCACACCAGCCACCGGCCCCGCCAACTCCCCCGGCGCCTCCTCCACAATCACATGCGCATTGGTGCCAGAAATCCCGAACGACGACACCCCCGCCCGCCGCACCCGACCCCCTGACGACGCCCACGACCGGGACTCGGCCAACAACTCCACCGCACCAGCCGACCAATCCACCACCGACGACGGAACACCGACATGCAACGTGCGCGGCAACACACCATGCCGCAACGCCATCACCATCTTGATCACACCAGCCACCCCCGCAGCCGCCTGCGTGTGACCAAGATTCGACTTCAACGAACCCAACCACAACGGACACTCACGACCCTGCCCATACGTGGCCAACAACGCCTGCACCTCAATCGGATCACCCAACCGAGTCCCGGTCCCATGACCCTCCACCACATCAACCCCACACACATCCACCCCAGCGTTCGCCAACGCCGCCCGAATCACCCGCTGCTGCGCCAACCCATTCGGCGCCGTGATGCCGTTAGACGCACCGTCCTGGTTCACCGCCGAACCACGCACCACCGCAAGAACCTCATGACCATTGCGCCGCGCATCCGACAACCGCTCCAACAACAGCACCCCAACACCCTCAGCGCAGCCCACGCCATCGGCGCCGTCCGCGAACGACTTGCAGCGGCCGTCCGGGGCCATCCCGCGCTGTTCACTGAAGTACACGAACATGTCCGGCCGGGCCATCACGGTGACCCCGCCAGCCAACGCCAGCGAACACTCCCCCCGCCGCAACGCACCCACCGCCACATGCAACGCCACCAACGACGACGAACACGCCGTATCCACACTCACCGCCGGCCCCACCAACCCCAACGCGTACGCCACCCGGCCGGAGACCAGGCTGCCGTCGCTGCTGGCCGCCACGTAGTCGTGCGACATCACCCCGGCGTACACGCCGGTGGGGGTGTCCCGCAGGGTGGCCGGCACGATCCCGGCCCGCTCCACCGCCTCCCAGCACGCGGTCAGGAAGAGCCGCTGCTGCGGGTCGGTGGTCAGGGCCTCACGCGGGGAGATGCCGAAGAACTCCGGGTCGAAGTCGGCCGCGCCGTCGAGGAAGCCACCGTGGCGGGTACAGGTGCGGCCGGGTTGGCCGGGTTCCGGGTGGTACAGCGTCCCGGTGGGCCAACCTCGATCGTCGGGGAAGTCGCCCACCGCGTCTACCCCTCCGGCGACCAGCCGCCAGAGGTCCTCCGGCGACTGGACGCCGCCCGGGTAGCGGCACGCCATGCCGACCACGGCCACCGGCTCCCGGGCCGCCTCGGTCAGCCGGTCCAGTTCGCGCCGCAGCCGCTCGTTGTCCAGGACCGACTGGCGCAGCGCCCCGACGATTTGCTCGGTGGAAACCTCGTCGCTCCGCTCCCTCACGTGGACTCCTCTCCGGTGTCGTACACGGAACGGACCAGCGCCGCGACGTCCATCCCGGCAACCTTCTCCCGCACGGCCACCTCCTCGGCGTCGGGCTGGGCAGGCGCGGCGGGATCGGGCTCCGGCAGCAGTTCGGCCAGCAGGTACCGGGCCAGTGGGGTGGCGGACGAGTAGTCGAAGATCAGCGTGGCGGGCAGCCGGAGCCCGGTCCGCGTACCCAATCGGTTACGCAGTTCCAGGGCGGCGAGCGAGTCCACGCCGAGGTCCACGAACGCCTTGTCGGGGTCGACCGCGTCCGGGTCGTAATAGCCGAGAACCGCCGCGGCCTGGCCGCGTACCAGGTGGAGCATGGCGTCGATCCGCTCGGCGCCGTCGAGACCGGCGAGCCGCCCGGCCAGGTCGGCGGCCTCGTCCGGGGCGGCCACGCCGTCCTCGGCCACCAGCCGGACGGCGGACGACTCACCGGTCATCGACCGCAGCAGTGCCGGCAGTGCGGTACCGGCGCGCAGCACGGCGGTGTCCAGCGCGAGCGGCACGAGTACCGGATCGGCCGCGCCCAGGGCCGCGTCGAACAGCGCCAGGCCGTCCGGTACAGGCAGCGGCACCGCGCCGGAGCGGTCCAGCACCCGCGCGTCCACCTGCTCCTCGACGCCTTCCCAGGGTCCCCAGGCGAGCGATGTGGCGGGCAGGCCGGCCGCCCGGCGGTGCTCGGCCAGCGCGTCGAGGAAGGTGTTCGCCGCCGCGTAGTTGCCCTGCCCGGCGGCCAGCACCAGACCACCGGCCGAGGAGA
>NZ_SMKN01000385.1 GCF_004348675.1 Micromonospora sp. KC606
TCCGCGAGCACGGCCAAGGGGTTGCTGTCCGAGAGCATGAAAGCCAGGCGGTCTGCCGGGTAGGCAGGATCGAGCGGCACATAAGCTCCGCCTGCCTTCAGCACCCCCAGCAGCGCAACGATCATCAACGGCGAACGCTCCACGCAGATCCCGACCCGCGTGTCAGGGCGCACCCCAAGCTCGATCAACCGGTGGGCCAGACGGTTCGCCCGCGCGTTCAACTCACGGTAACTGATCTCACTCCCCTCGTGGACCAGCGCCACCGCGTCAGGCGAGCGGGCCACCTGAGCCTCGAACATCTCGTGCACGCACGCCTCATCGGCAAAGGGAACCGCCGTGTCGTTCCACTCCTCCAGCAGAACGCGGCGTACAGCCTCTGGCACAACATCAAGCTGATGCAGCGGGAGCGTCGGCTCATGATCAAGTGCGTGCGCGAGACTTTCCAGCGCCTGCCGCATCAGAGCGCACAGCATCGATGCCGACACGCCTTCCACCGCCTGAGCCGTGACACCCAGACTGTGGCCGTAATCCTCAACGGACATCCCGATCGGGTAGTTTGTTGCTTCTTGTCCCCCCAACCTCTCGACGCCTGACAACGCCCTAGTTGGATCTGGCGCGGATGGTGCCTGGTGACGATAGTTCAGCAGGGCGCCGAACAATGGAGCAGGCGCCTCGACGCGGCTGCAGCGTTGCGCCTGCGCCAGCGAGGCATGCTCGTGCCGCAGAAGCTCCGCAAGAAGCAAATGTGTCTTGCGCACAGCGGCCTCGACACCTGTTTCGTCGACGACCAAACGGAACGGCAAGGTGTTGATGAACAAGCCCATAGCCCGGTCCAGGACCGCTGTCCCTTGTGTGCGGCCAAGCAGAACCGTCCCGAACACAACGTCCTGACGTCCCGAGGTGCGGGCCACCACCAGGGCCCACGCCAGATGGCAGAGGCTCGCCAGGCTCACACCCAAGCGGCGCGCTTCAGCGCGTAGTCGGGTATTTAGATCCTGAGGCAACAACTCACGCGCCTCTTCAACGCCCTCGCCGGCGCCCCTCACGTCATCCAAGCCAAACGGCAGGGTGGCCTCGTCAACATCGCCCAACATGGCTTGAAAGAAGCGCTGGTGCTCCTCCTGTGAGATCCCCAGGCGCGCCTCTCCGACCAGATTGCGGAACGGTTCCGGATCCGGCAAACCGTCTTTTCCACCGGAAAGGATGGCCCCGATTTCCTCGTTGAGCACATCCTGAGTGGAATGGTCCCCGATCAGGTGGTGAGAAAATTCCAACATCAGCCAGCGCTCGTTTTGCGTGTCTTGCGCAACAACGAAACGCATGAGCGGCGCATGACCCAAGTTCATCCGGTACTGCCGGAGATCATAGCGACGTTCTAACTGCTCCAAGGCCGGGCCGGCCGATGCGTCAAGTTCGACGAACTCCACATCCAGAGGAGCATGGCGCCATACCACCTGCACGGGTGATGAGAGCTCGTCCCACACGAAGCTCGTCCGAAGGACATCATGACGATCAACGACATGTTGCGCCGCTTCCAAATACCGGTCCAGCAAATCTCGGCTTGCGAACGCCATCTTCGAGCCGACGATGTAGGTGTCGCCGGATTCTTTCAGTAGATGGTGGAACAACATCCCATCCTGAAGAGGTGACAGTTCATAGATATCCTGAACGTTGGCGATCCCTCCCGGCACCTGTGCTACGACATGGTCGATCTCCGCCTGAGTCAGATCAACCAGGGGAAGCATTGAAGGTGTGATGAACGTGCTTTCCCGCGTGATCGCATTGTCTGGTACAGCCACTCTTGGTTTCTGTGTCAGCTTTGCCGCCAGGTCGCACAACCGCGGGCTCTCGAAGAGAGCAGCGACATCGACGGCATGCCCCATCTGACGTATTTTGCTGACGAGCCGGACGGCGAGGAGCGAGTGCCCGCCGAGGGTGAAGAAACTGTCACGTCGCCCGATCCGCTCGACGCCCAGCAACTCGCTCCACAAGCCGGCCAGCAACGACTCGACCTCACCCACCGGCGCCTCGCTGACACCACGCGCATACGCCTCATCCGCAGGCGCCGGCAACGCCCGACGGTCCACCTTCCCGTTCGGCGTCAGCGGCAACGCGTCAAGCACCACAAACGCCGCCGGAACCAT
>NZ_SMKN01000386.1 GCF_004348675.1 Micromonospora sp. KC606
ACCCAAAAGGCAGACCCAGCCAGCACGGGGTATCAAACAATTTGGCACTGGCTTATCAAGCACCCTGTTGAGTTCTCAAAGAACAACCACACACCACCAGAAAGCCCCACACCGTGGAACCCCCAGCAGGGCCTATCCCCACACACCCGACACAACCGCGCCGAGCACTTTTACCACTTTACCTCCTCGCCTTCCCCGTGTCAACCGGTGTGTCCCGGTCTGTCGCGGTTCGTGCGGGTTGGTGCCGCTGAACGTGCGCAGCGGTAACCGCAACGCTCGATCATCGGATTTGGCAGGCCGGCCGCTGCGGTCTCCCGCAGGCTCGCCCGGTGCCCTGCCGGTCGTCAACCTTACCCGGCCGGCTCCGCTCCGCCAAATCCGCCCTGCGGCGTTTTCAGTCGAGCCCCGCCCGGCCCGCGTCGGTCAGGAACCAGCCCTGCTCCGACCCGGCACCAGCAAGTTCGGCACTTCGGGCCTCTCGTCCCGTTTGCCCCGCTCCTGCTGGCAGAGAGAAAGTTACGCGTCCGTGGGTTTGGTCGTCAAATCCGCAGGTAAGCGCGCCGCGTCACTCGCGGCGGGCCGTCCGCGGAGGCCGGTCTGCCACCCCCTGTACGTCCCGCGTTCGCCGCCGGCCGCTGTTTCGAGCAGGAAGCGGTGTCCCAAGGGCGGAAACGTCGATCCCCTGTGCACCGCCGCCTTCGCCGTCGGCCGCTGCCACGGGTGCTGCTCGGCCAGGAGGTCAGGTTGCGGGCCCGCCACGGCGGACCGCACGCCAGCCGCGCACTCCCAGCACGCCGACGGTGGTGCCGATGGCGAGCGATGCCGTGATGAGCAGGGCGTGCACCCAGAGGAAGCCGGTCGGCGCACCGTCCCCGACGGTACCGGTGGACCAGGCACGCGGATCGTTCCAGATGGCGACCGCGAACCTCGGCCAGATCACCCAGGTCCACCCGGCGACAGCGATGAGGAAGATCGACCAGCCGCGGGACAACACCATGGTCAGCGAGTATGCCAGCGGAGCCGGCACCGGAGTACCGGAAGCGGGTCGGCGACGCCGGGGGTACCGACGAAGCTGACCCGGCCGGGGGTGCCGGGCCCCTCGTTGTACCCACTCCGGGCCGCGGTCGCCGCCGGCGCGGTGTCGAGCTACCCGCCCCGCCCAGGGGAACTCCGCGTCCCGCCCCGGTCGGTCCGCTACGCTGCCTCCCCATGACCAGCGCGCCCGCTCGGAGCACCGGCACGTCGTACGACGTCCAGGTCGGTGCGGAGCGACGCCGGCGATCCGTCGCCCGCCCGCGCTGACCTGTTCCCCTGCGACCGGCGGATCGAGCCGCCGGTGGTCACCGATCGTCCTCGATCTGCCCGCACCTCTCCCTGTTCGGAGACCCGCGTGACGGCGCGGGCCGAGCGAGATCGGCGTACCCATGGATCTGGAAAGGCTGCTCACCGACCGGCTTACGCCGACCTGTCCGCCGACCGGGCCAAGGACCACGTCCTGGACTGGGAGCGGATGCTGGCCCTGGTCGGCGACACCGCGCCCTACCTCCAGTACGCGTACTCGCGGATCCGGTCGGTGTTCCGGCGGGCCGGCACGGCCGCGCGGCCCGATGCGCCGGTCCTCCTCACCGAGCCGGCCGAACGGGCGCTGGCGATCGAGCTGCTCGGGTTCGCCGCGGTGGTCGCGGAGGTCGAGTGGAGCCTGGAGTTCCATCGCCTCGCCGGGTACCTGCACCGGCTGGCCACCACCTTCAGCGCGTTCTACGAGCGCTGTCCCGTGCTGCGCGCTCCGGACGAGCTGCGGGAGAGCCGACTGCTGCTGGCCGAGCTGACCGCTCGGACGTTGCGTCACGGGCTCCACCTGCTGGGCATCCGGACGGTGCGGCGGATGTGAGCCGACCGCGCGCCACCTCCCCCACCATGTAGACATGACAACCGTTATCGTTAGCGAAATTCTCTCTCGGACGAAAGCAACGGTTGTGACACGACTGCGTTTGACCTTGGTTTGCTTCCTCGCCGCTGGTGCCGCGCTGACCAGCTGCGGTTCCCCCGCGCCCGCGCAGCCCGTTC
>NZ_SMKN01000387.1 GCF_004348675.1 Micromonospora sp. KC606
CCATGCCCCCGACACCCGCACCCACGTTGCAACGCCCCAGCAACGTCTCGGACGCCCTGGCCCGGGGCCGGCTCGGCGTCCCCTCGGTGATGTTCTTCGTCCTCTCCGCCGCGGCACCGCTCACCGTGATCGCCGGCGTCGTCACCACCGGGTACGCGGTAACCGGCGTCACCGGCATCCCGCTGGCCTTCCTCGTGGTGGCCGCCGTCCTCGCGCTCTTCTCCGTCGGCTATGTGGCGATGGCCCGCCGGGTGGAGAACGCCGGGGCCTTCTACGCGTACGTCTCCCGTGGAATCAGCAGGCCGGCCGGCGTCGGCGCGGCCTGGATGGCGCTGATCGCGTACAACGCCCTCCAGGTGGGGCTCTACGGCGCGATCGGCGCGGCGTCGGCCCCCGTGTTCGGCAACCTGTTCGGCATCGAGCCGCACTGGGCGCTGGTGGCGCTGGCCGCCTGGGCCCTGGTCGCTGTACTGGGTCTGCTACGGGTCGACGTCAACGGCCTGGTGCTGGCGGTGCTGCTGATCGCCGAGATCGTGGTGATCGTCGTGTTCGACCTCGGTCAGCTCGGCAACCCGGCCGGCGGCGCGGTGAGTCTCGACGTGTTCTCCCCGACCAACCTGCTGGTGCCGGGAGTGGGCGCGGTGCTCGTGCTGGCCACGACCGGCTTCGTCGGGTTCGAGTCGGCGGTGGTGTTCAGCGAGGAGAGCAAGGATCCGCAGCGGACGGTGCCGCTGGCGACCTACCTGTCCATCGCGATCATCGCCGGGCTGTACGCGTTGTCGTCCTGGACGATGACCGTGGCCACCGGGCCGGAGAACATCGCGCAGCAGGCCGGTGAGCAGAGCGTCGAGCTGATCTTCAACCTGGCCGCCGCGCACCTCGGCGGCACCGTCGTCACCATCGGCCAGGCGCTCTTCATGACCTCGCTGCTGGCCGCGATGATCTCGTTCCACAACACCACGGCCCGGTACGTGTTCGCCCTCGGTCGGGAGCGGGTGCTGCCGGCCGTGTTCGGGCAGACCTCGCCGCGTACCGGCTCGCCCTGGGTCGCCTCGGCGGCACAGAGCCTGCTCGGCCTGGTGGTGATCCTGCTGTACGCGGTGAACGGCTGGGATCCGATCCTCCAGCTGTTCTACTGGGCCGGTGCCGGCGGCGGTTTCGGGGTGTTGCTGCTGACCGCCATGACCAGCATCGCGGTGATCGCCTTCTTCGCCCGGAACGCCTCGACGGAGAGCCTGTGGCGGCGGGCGGTGGCGCCCGGCCTGGCGGCCGTCGCGCTGGTCGCCATCATCGCGGTGGCGGTGGACAACTTCGCCATCCTGCTCGGCGTGGCGCCGGACTCCCCGTTGCGCTGGGGCGTCCCGGCGGTCTATCCGGCCGCCGCGCTGCTCGGCCTGGTCTGGGGGTTTGTGCTCAGGAGCACCCGCCCCGACGTGTACGCCCGCATCGGCCTCGGCGCGGCGAGCGCGGCGGCGGGCCTGCGGACGACCACGGGTGAGCCGGACCCGGCCGGGACGGGGGTTTCCCGGTGAGCGGGCCGACCATCGAGCGGCTCGGCCCGGGGGAGACCCGGGCGGTCGCCGAGCGGATCGCCAACTCGTTCCAGGTGCTGGCGGCGACGGGCTGGCTGGTGCCGGAGACCAGCAAGCGGGAGGCGGCGCTGGCCGGCCACTTCGAGATCCTGGTGGACCATGCCATGCGGCACGGGTTGGTCCACGGCACCGCTGACCGGGCCGGAGTGGCGGTCTGGTTCCCGCAGGTGGGTGAGCCCACGCCGGCTCCGGTCGACTACGACGCGCGGTTGGCCGCTGCCTGCGGCGAGTGGACCGACCGGTTCCGTCACCTCGACGAGTTGTTCGAGGCGCACCATCCGCGCGACGAGCACCACCACCTGGCGTTCCTGGCGGTGGCCCCGCAGCGGCAGGGGCAGGGCGTCGGCACGACGCTGCTGCGGCACCACCACGCGGTGCTGGACGCCGAGGGGGTGCCGGCGTACCTGGAGGCGAGCAGCGAGATCAGCCGCGACCTGTACGCCCGGCACGGGTACGTCGGACG
>NZ_SMKN01000388.1 GCF_004348675.1 Micromonospora sp. KC606
GACCAGGGCCGGGCATGATCTGGACGTGCTCAATGACGTGATGAGTCCAGGTGTGGACGCCCTGCTGGAACAGGCCCGGGCCGGGCTGCGCCGGCTGAGCCCGCAGCAGACGGCCGAGGCGGTGCGGGCCGGTGCTCTGCTGGTGGACACCCGCACCGAGGCGCAGCGCCGCGAGCAGGGTGAGCTGCCCGGCGCGATCGTCATCGACCGGAACGTGCTGGAGTGGCGGCTCGACCCGGCCAGCGAGTGGCGCATCGCGGAGGCGACCGGCTACGACCGGGAGATCGTCGTGGTGTGCCGGCACGGCTACAGCTCCAGCCTGGCCGCCGCGAGCCTCCAGGCGCTGGGGCTGCGCAACGCCACCGACATGGTCGGCGGGGTACAGGCATGGCGGGAGGCGGGCCTGCCGCTCAACGACGGCCCAGCCGACGTCCGCCACTGATTTCCCGGCCGCCGGGTCGCCGGCTGCCCCGGCGGTCAGGTCGAGGGGGGCGCGCCGGGCGGGATGAACGGCAGCCCGGCCGGGGGCCCGGACTCGATCAGCCGCCAGAGCGCGTCCGTGTCCAGGTGTTCCTCGACCAGGTCGCCGAGCAGATCCAGGGAGCGTTCGCGGGCGGCGGCGAAGGCGGTGTCGGGGGCCACCCGGAAGCCGTACTGGCCGGCTGTGTGGGCCACCTCGGTGAGAAACCGGCGGCGGAACTCGTCGGACTCGAACGCGCCATGCCAGTGGGTGCCGTACACCGTGCCCAGCCGGGCACCCTCGCCCGTGCCGTCGGCGTACCTGAGCAACGGCGGGAGGGTCGGATCGGCGGTCGAGACGTACCCGTGATGGATCTCGTAGCCGCGCACCGGGACGCCGCCGGCCGTGCCGGCGGACTGCCGGACGGTCTTGCGCGGAGCGAAGGTGATCTCGACGGGGAGCAGGCCCAGCCCGGGGACGGTGCCCCGGCGGCTCTCCACCGGGTCGTGAACGGCCCGGGCGAGCATCTGGAAGCCACCGCAGATGCCCAGCAGCGGCCGACCGGCCGCCGCGTGCGCGGTGACCGCGTCGGCCAGGCCGGTTTCCCGCAGCCAGGCCAGGTCGGCGACGGTGGACTTGGAACCGGGCAGTACGACCAGGTCGGCGGCGGCCAGCTCGGCGGGTTCGACGGTCAGCCGGACCCGGACGCCGGGCTCGGTGGCGAGCGCCTCGACGTCGGTGGCGTTGCTGATCCGGGGCAGCCGGACCACGGCGACGTCGAGCCAGCCGGTGCCGTGTGGGGCGGCCGGGCGGCCCAGCACCCGCCCGTACGCCAGGGAGTCCTCGGCGTCGAGCCAGAGGTCGAGGTGCCAGGGCAGCACCCCGTACGTGGGCCGGCCGGTGACCCGGTGCAGCATGTCCAGCCCCGGTTTCAGCAGGCCGGGGTCGCCCCGGAACTTGTTGATCACAAATCCGGCGACGAGTGCCTGGTCAGCCGGGTCGAGCAGGGCGACCGTGCCGAACATGGCGGCGAACACGCCGCCCCGGTCGATGTCACCGACCACGATCGTGGGCAGGCCGGCGTGTCGGGCCAGTCCCATGTTGACGTAGTCGCCGGCGCGCAGGTTGATCTCGGCCGGGCTGCCCGCGCCCTCGCAGACCACCACGTCGTACGCCGCGCGCAGCTCGGCCAGCGCCGCGTTGGCGGTCTCGGCCAGGCGCGGACGCAGCTGCCGGAAGTTGCCGGCGGTGACCGTGTCGACGGCCTCGCCGAGGAGCACCACCTGGCTGGCCAGGTCGCTGCCCGGTTTCAGCAACACCGGGTTGAACCGCAGGTCCGGCGGGATGCCGCAGGCCGCCGCCTGCATGGCCTGGGCCCGGCCGATCTCGCCACCCCGGCCGTCGGAGCCGACCACCACGGCGGAGTTGTTCGACATGTTCTGCGCCTTGAACGGGGCGACCTTCACCCCGCGCCGGTGCAGCCACCGGCAGATGCCGGCGGTGAGCACGCTCTTGCCCGCGTCGGAGGTGGTGCCCGCGACGAGCAGCCCCCCGCTCACCGACCCC
>NZ_SMKN01000389.1 GCF_004348675.1 Micromonospora sp. KC606
CACCACCGCCCCCGACAGCGCGTGGGACCGCCCCATCACCGCCGCGCCACCGCCCTCCACCCCCGACACCAAACGTGAAGGAAGCATCGCAGAGAGCACCGACAAAGCGGAGCCCCGCTACGTCGATCACCACGTCGCCGGCGGGGTCGCCCACGTGCATGGCCCTCACCCGCGGCGCGGGTACCTGCGAAGACCACGCCAGCGAAAGCGTCGGGAAAAGTCAGCGTGAAAAAATCCTGGTCGAGGATGTCGAGGTGTACGTGTCGGCTCCGACCAGCCAGCGAAGGGCGCCCAGCGGGGACGCTCGTCGAGGAAGGAGACCGACCATGAAGTACATGATCGCCATCTACGGCAACCAGGAGCTGTGGGAGTCGTTCTCGGCCGAGGAGTTCCAGAAGGCCATCGCCGAGCAGGACGCGTTCAACCACAAGTTCAAGGAGACCGGCGAGTTGCTGGGCGCGTACGGAACCGCCGACGCGGCACAGGCGAAGACGGTGCGGGTGCGAAACGGAGCGCCGGCCGTGACCGACGGCCCTTACCTGGAGACCAAAGAATACCTGGCCAGCTGGTACCTGATCGATGTGGAAAACGAGCAGCCCGCCATGACCTGACCGGCGAGGCGGTGCGCCTGACCCGCCTGCTACATCGGCTGCTTCCCGACAACGGTGAGGTGGCCGGGCTTCTGGCGCTGATGCTGCTGACCGAAGCACGCCGCGATGCCCGCACCGGCGACGACGGCCTACCCGTTCCGCTGCCTCAGCAGGACCGTAGCCGCTGGGACCAGAGCCTCATCGCCGAAGGCGCCGCACTCATCACCGAAACGTTGTCCCGCACTCGTCAGCTCGGGCCGTACCAGATCCAAGCGGCGATCGCCGCTGTCCATGACGAAGCCCGACGGGTCGAAGACACCGACTGGCCGCAGATCCTCGCCCTCTACGAACTGCTCGAACAGGTCGCACCAAACCCGATGGCGACCCTCGGCAGGAGCGTCGCCGTCGCCATGGTCCACGGCCCCGATGCCGGCCTTGACATCGTCACCCGCCTGGAAACCGACGACCGGATGGCGTGCCATCACCGGCTCCATTCCGTTCGCGCCCATCTACTCGAAATGGCCGGCCGGCGGCAGGAAGCCCGGGCCAGCTACCGCACTGCGGCCCGCTACGCGACGAGTCTTCCCGAGAGGCGCTATCTCGACGCCCAGACGGCCAAGATCACCGACACGCCCACGCCGTTCGGCTTGCGATCGACGTAGTGCGGACGACCACGGTCAGCCGTGCAGACGATCTCGGACCCCGACACTCGCCTCAGCGCGGGCCCGGGCCGGGTCGGTGGGCGCCCGAGCGCCGAATCCGGTATCGCCACAGGCCACGCCGGGCCGGGATGGCGGGCCGTACGCCGTCGAGCACGCAGAGCGGCCCGCGCCGGGACCGACCGATGGGGCGGTCTCCGGCCCGGCGCGGTAACGTGCGGCGACATGACCGCCGTACCGTTCTCGCACTGCTCGTACTGCGGCGCCACCTACCCGGCGGACGTCGCCTGGCCGCGGGTCTGCGGAGTGTGCGGCGAGACGGTCTGGCGTAACCCGCTGCCGGTGGCGGTGGCCCTGGTGCCGGTGCGCACCGACGCCGGGCTGGGCCTGGTGGTGGTCCGCCGGGACATCGAACCGGCGCGTGGGCTGCTCGCGCTGCCCGGTGGCTTCATCGAGTACGGCGAGGAGTGGGCCGACGCGCTGGCGCGGGAGCTACGCGAGGAGACCGGCCTGATCGGCGACCCGGCGCAGGCGCGGCTGTTCGCGGTGCACGGCGCCCCGGCCGGCGGCACCATCATGATCTTCGGCGAGTTGCCGGAGCGCCCGGCGCATGCCATGCCGCCGTCGGCCCCGACCGAGGAGGCCACCGAGTGGCTGGTCCTCACCGAACCGGTCGAGCTGGCCTTCTCCACCCACACCCAGGCCATGGCCGACTTCTTCGCACGCCTCACCTAGCCCCATCCCCCGGCCC
>NZ_SMKN01000038.1 GCF_004348675.1 Micromonospora sp. KC606
AAGAGACAGGCGGTGTGGAGCGCGGCGCGGACGGCGGGGAGAGGCGACGGTTGCGCCACAGCCAGGCGCCGGCCGCTGTGGTGATCACCCCGACGAGCACGAAGAGCAGGCGGTAGTCGAACGCGCCGACGAGCAGCGCGCCGGCCCCGATGGAGAACGCCTGCGGCCCGCTGACCAGCGCCTCCGACGCCGCGGTCACCCGGCCCAGCAGCCCTGGCGGGGTGCGCCGCTGGATCAGCGTGTTGAGCCCCACCAAGGTCAGCGGAAGCGACACCCCGGCCAGCAGCAGCGCGAGCACGCCCAGGCGCAGGTCCGGCCAGGCCAGCGCCAGCGCGGCCGGCCCGAAGAAGGTCACCCCCGCGGCGAGCGCGCCGACCTCACCGACCCGACGCACCACGGCCGGGGAGAGCAGGCCACCGACCAGCCCGCCGACGCCCTGCACGGTGACCAGTACCCCCACGAACGCGGCGTCCCGGCCAAGACCCTGGTCCACGTACGCGAAGATCAGTGATTCGCTGAAACCCATCACCAGCGAGCCCAGGCCGTAGCCGAGCAGCGCCCGGCGCAGCGCCGGCTCACCGGCCAGGTGGCGCAGCCCGGCGCCCAGTTCGGCCGACCAGCGCAGGGTGACCGGTGCCGGCTCGATCTCGGTGGTCCGGAGCAGCCCGACCACGGCGGCGGCGGTGACGAACCCGACCATCGCCAGCGCGGCGAGCAGCCAGCCGCCGACCGCCGCGTAGAGGGCCGCGCCGGCGAGCGGGCCACCGAGGCGCAGCCCCTGCCGGACGGTCTGCAACGCCCCGTTCGCCTCGGCGAGCAGCTCACTGGGCACGAGCTGCCGGATCAAGCCGTTGAGGGTGGCGCTGAGCGTGAGGTACGACAGCCCGTACAGGGCGGCCACCACGTAGATGATCCAGACATCGGCCCGGTCCCGGACGGCGAAGAGCGGGGTGAGCAGCATCGCCGTGCCGAGGTTCGCGGCCACGAAGAAGGGCCGGCGAGGGTACCGGTCGACGACCCAGCCCACCAGCGGCGCCAGCGTCATCGGCGCGATGATCGCGAAGATGGTCGCGCCGGCCAGGCCGTCCGAGCCGGTCAGGTCCTTGACCCAGATGGCGAGCGCGAGCAGCAGGATCGACTCGGCGGCCATGCTGGCCAGCAACGCGCCGAAGAGCAGTCGGAAGTCGGGGCGGCGCAGGACGGTGCGCATGGGGTTCCCTCCGCGGGGGTGGCGCCCGGAGGGCGCGGTCTGGAGGAGGTGCGGCCGGCCCGGTCATCGTCGTCCGCGCCGCTGACACTTACCACAGTCCTCTTTTTGTCACGTGACACGCCCTTGCCGGGTACCTCCGACGCCAGTCGCGCGTCCATACTGACCGTGGGGGGCGAAATTCATACAGTTACCGTCGCGTCCGCGGCGGTCGACGGAATCGAGGGCACCCGTGCCTCCTGCCGTACCGAGCCCGATCCTGCGCCGGCGCAGGCTCGGCACCGAACTGCGCCGCCTGCGCGAGGCGGCAGGGCTCACCGGCGACCAGGTGATCGAAAGGATTGGCTGGGCGTCGGCGTCCAAGCTGTCCCGACTGGAAAACGGGCGCAGCCGGCCCGACCCGGACGACGTGACCGCCCTGCTGGAACTTTACGGCGCGGACGCCGAGTCGCGGACGGACCTGCTCACCATCGCCAGGGAGGCCGGCGACGTGCGCGGCTGGCGCAGGTCGTACCCGGTGATGACGCAGCAGCAGCTCGGCTGGGCGGAGATCGAGGCGGGCTGCGCCGAGATCCGTGAGTACAACCCCGTTCTCGTGCCCGGGCTGCTGCAGACGCCCGGCTATGCCCGGTTACGGATCGTCTCGGCGGACCGGGCCGCCACGACGGCGGGCGATCCGCAGGCCGGCGAGGACCCAGAGACCGAGGTTCGCGCCCGGCTGGCCCGGCAGTCGTTGCTGGACCGGGCCGATGCTCCGCGCTACACGGCGGTGCTGGAGGAGGCGGCGCTCGGCGAACGGGCCGGCCCAAGCGAGGTACGACGCGAGCAGCTGTCCAAGCTCTGTGAGCTGGCGATACTTCCCAACGTCACGCTACGCCTGCTGCAACGCACGACCGTGATCGGAGATTTCTACCTGCCGCCGACCGCGTTCTCGCTCTACCGCTTCGCCGATCCGCAGGATCCGGAGACGCTGGCGATCGAAGGTGGCTTCATCGACGTCATGTCACACGACGCAAATACCGTGAATCACTATAAAGTGGTCTTCGAGTGGCTGTGCTCGGCGGCGCTCTCCGCGACGGACACCCTCTCTTGGCTCTTCGAGGAGACGGGACGGCTGACCGGGACGGCGGCTCCGTCCACGGCGGTCCACGGGGCGGCAGCGGCGCCGACCCAGCGTCGGCCGTCCGGGCGGCTGACGGAGCGGTGATCCACACCGGATCTCCGTCGGGGTCGGGCGGGCGTCACTCGTCCTCATCGGAGTTCCAGAGCAGGAGCAGAACCATGAACGAGATCCGAAGCACCCTCCCCGCCCGGCAGTTGGCCGACGTCGCCTGGCGCAAGAGCACCCGCAGCCAGACCTCGAACTGTGTCGAGGTGGCCCCGCTGAGCACCGCGGTCGCGCTTCGCGACAGCAAGGACCCCAGCGGGCCGGTGCTGCTGTTCAACCGGGCCGGCTGGCTCGGCTTCGTCAGCGGCGCGAAGAACGGACAGTTCGATCTGACCTGATCCGGCGACGAGACGGGGGCCGTCGGCGAGGCGCCGGCGGCCCCCGTCGTGTCCGTCGCCGCGACCGCCCCGAGCAGGCATCGGATGATCGGACAACGCCCCGCGCCGATGGCGGCGTTTCACTTGCTGGGAGCGACGGCGGGCGTAACATGACGTTTCAGTGACGTGGAACTTTCACTGCGTACCCGTCCGTCGCGGTTCATCCGGAGACAACCATGAGTTTCCTGATCGTTCGTACCGACATCCGCGCCGCCGCCGACATCGACCTCGCCGCCGCGTGGGCCGGCGGCGGCCTGCTCCGCGACGAGACGACCGCGCCCGAGCCACGCCGCCAGATCGTCCATGCCGAGGACCGGGAGGCCGCGCTGCTGCTCGCGAGGGCGCTCTCCAGCGTTGGCGCGGTCCGCTCCGGCCGGCAGCGGGTCAAGGTGCTCCCGCTCGCCGGGCCTGCCCCCACCTGGCAGGAACGTCGGCCGGCCACCGACACCTGACCCACCGACGGCCGTCCTGGCGGACCGGCTCCCCCGCCGTTCCTCGCCCTCCGCCATGACGGCCCCGTGTTCCGGCCCGTGACCGCCGCGGCAACGACGGCCACGGGCCGGGCCGCGGCCACCCCGGCCCGACCGGGCCGACCGGGCCGACCGGGCTGGGCCTCACAGAATGCGGGATCCTGCGGCATCCTGCGGCCCCGACACCGCGACATGCCGCAAAGCACGAGCCGACCGCACGGATTGGCCGCAGGCATCGCACGGCCGCACAAGGCCGGACCGGCCGCACGCACCGCACGGGCCGCACAAAACCGGACCGGCCGCACGCACCGCACGGGCCGCACAAGGCCGGACCCGCCGCACGCACCGCACGCGCCGCACAAGGCCGGACCCGCCGCACGCACCGCACGCGCCGCACAAGGCCGGACCCGCCGCACGCACCGCACGGGCCGCACAAGGCCGGACCCGCCGCACGCACCGCACGGGCCGCACAAGGCCGGACCCGCCGCACGCACCGCACGGGCCGCACAAGGCCGGACCCGCCGCACGCACCGCACGGGCCGCCTTCCGGTCAGCAGTGGCCGTCGAGCCAGCGGTGGACGAGGAAGAGCGCGATCGAGGACGGTGGCGGCAGGATCATCCGGTCGCCCCCGCCGACGTCCACCGGTCGACCCGCCAGCACCGCGCCGATCTCCCGGCGGGTGAACCAGCGGGCGTACGCGATCTCGGCCGGATCGAGCCGCACCGGCACCCCCGGATCCGCCTCCGCCAGGAAGCCGAGCATCAGCGAACCGGGGAACGGCCAGGACTGGCTGCCCGCGTACACGATCCGCTCGACCGCGACCCCGACCTCCTCGCGGACCTCGCGCAGCACGGCGGCCTCGGCCGACTCCCCCGGCTCCACGAAACCGGCGAGGCAGGAGTAGCGCCGCTCCCCGGGCGTACGGGGCCAGGTGGCGTTGTTGCCGAGCAGGCAGCGCCCGTCCGGCCCGTCCACCCCGTCGTGCACCAGCACGATCATCGCCGGGTCGGTGCGCGGCCAGGCCCGCTGGCCCTGCGCGTCCACCCGGGACCAACCGCCCTCGTCGACCTCGGTGCGGTGCCCCGTCCGTGGCGACCAGCCGTGACCCAGATGCCAGTTGACCAACGCCAGCGCGGTGGTGAAAAGCCCCGCGTCCCGGTCACTCAACAGGTGGCCGACCTCGCGCAGGCTGACCTCCCGGGTGCCCGGCAGCGCCGGCAGCGGCGCGTCCACGGCGAAAACCGGGACGCCGTCCGGCTCCACGCCGAGAAACAGTGCCGAGCTCTCCCCCGTCGGGCCCAACTCGACCGCGTCCCGCAGCACCAGCGCCGGCGGGTTGGTGCCGCCCCGCACCAGCGCCCGCCCCTCGCGGGTCGAGTCGAGCACCAGCACCCGGGCTCGCCGCCACGCCTGCGCCAGCCACTCCCGGTCGGTCCGCCGGTGCGCCGCCCGGTCCAGCGTGGACCGGGCCAGCGGTGGGGCTGGCTCGCCGCTCACGCCGGCTCCCGGCGTACCGGGGTCAGGGCGGACAGCTGCCCCTCGACCCGGTCGGCGTCACCGAGCACCACGGTGACCGCCTTCGCCGGCGCCAGGTAGCGGGCGGCCACCTCGGCGACGTCGGCCACGGTCGCCTTCGCCAGCCGGGCGGCATGCTCGGCCAGGAAGTCCAGGCGCAGCCCGTTGCCGGCGTACGCACTGGTCAGCGATGCGAGGCCGGCCTGGGTGGACATGCCCAGCTGAAGCGTGCCGAGGGCGTACTGGCGGGCCTGCTCCAGCTCGTCGGGCTTCGGCATCAGCGTGGCCAGCCGGCCCAGCTCATACGTGGTCTCCAGCAGCGCGGGACCGGTCACCTCCGTGGCCACGTCGGCGGAGGCCACCAGCACCGAGCCGGCGACGGAGTGCTCGACGGTCGAGTGCGGCCCGTACGTGTAACCCTTGTCCTCGCGGATGTTCTCCGTCCACCGGGACGAGAAGTAGCCGCCGAAGAGCAGGTTTGCCAGTTGCAGCGCGGCGTGGTCGGGATGGGTGCGGGGCACCGCCGGCAGCGCGATGCGCAGCGAGGACTGCACCGAGCCGGGCCGGTCGACCAGCAGCAGCGGGCCGGGCTCCAGCGGCGGGGCGGGCGGCAGATCGATCTGTTGCCCGTCGCCCCGCCAACCGGCCAGGGCCAGCTCGGCGGCGTCCAACGCGCGCTCCGGCTGCACGTCGCCGACCAGCACCAGCACCGCACCCGCCGGGTGGACCCGCTCCGCGTGCAACCGGCGCAACACCGGTGGGCGGACGGCCCGGACCTGGTCGGGCTCGGGGGTCTGCACCGCGTACGGGTGGCGGCCGTAGATCCGCTTGAGCAGGGCCGTCCGGGCCAGGTGGGCCGGCTGGCTCTGGGCGACCTGGATCCGGTCGACCAACCGGTCCCGCTCGGTGTCGACCCACTCGGTCGGGTAGGTGGCCCCGGTCAGCACGTCGGCCAGGATCTCCAGCATCCGGCCCAGGCCGGTGACCAGGCCCGCCCCGGAAAGCATCAGCCGGTCCGGGTCGATTCCGGCGGAGAGCCCACCGCCGACCTTCTGCAGCTCGGCGGCGATCTGGGTGGCGGTGTGGGTCGCGGTGCCGGAGAGCAGGGTCTGCGAGAGCATCGCCCCCCGGGCCAGGTGGGCACGCCCGAACGGCATCCACAGTCGCAACTCGACCAGCGGGACGGCGGGCCGGCG
Source organism: Micromonospora sp. KC606 (assembly GCF_004348675.1). GTDB lineage: Bacteria > Actinomycetota > Actinomycetes > Mycobacteriales > Micromonosporaceae > Micromonospora. Next base: position 5,935 of record NZ_SMKN01000038.1, read on the forward strand.
GACCGCGATCACGGTCAGTCCGTTGGGCAGCGTCCGCTCGGCCTGCTTCGGCAGCTTCAGTTTGCGGGTGGGGCCGAGCGGCGGCAGGACGCGCGGCGTGGCGGGCACGATGGTCGTCGTCACCTGGCCTTCTCCGTTCGCGACTGCGGGGCTCGCAAACCCGGCTCACTCCTCGCGCTCACCGTGCCCCCTTTCGTCCGCGACTGCGGGGCTCGCAAACCCGGCTCACTCCTCGCGCTCACCGTGCCCCCTTTCGTCCGCGACTGCGGGGCTCGCAAACCCGGCTCACTCCTCGCGCTCACCTGGCTCCTCCGGGGATGACCTCGACTGCGGCGCGGCGCTCCGGCCGCAGGGTAGCGGCGGCGGCGCGTACCTGCTCCTCGGTGACCTCACCAACCAGCCGGGGCAGTTCGTTGAGCAGGCCCGGCTCGCCCCGCTGCTGCTCCAGCACCGCCATCCGCAGCGCCCGGCCGAGCACCGCGTCGGTGTCCCGCAGCAGATGGGTGGCCATTCGGGCCTGCGTGCGGGCCAGCTCGCCGTCGGTCAGCCCGTCGGCGGCGAGCCGGTCCAGCTCCTCGTCGATGGCGCCCAGCACCTTGTCCACGTCGCCACCGGGCGGCAGATGCGCCTGGAGCAGCAGCGCGGTGGGATCGCGGACGTCGAAGGGGTCGCCCATGAAGCTCAGGTAACCACCGAGGCCGGTGACCGTACGGTCCCGCTGGACCAGCCGCTCGACCAGCCGGGAGGCGTCGCCGTCGGTGAGCACCTCGGCCAGCACCACGTACGGCAGGTAGCCGGTGAAGTCGTCGATCGGGTCAGGCACCCGCCACGCCCCGGCCACCGCCGGCAGTGGGGCCAGCGCGTCGGTGTACGCGTGCCGCCGCTCGACGGTCAGCTCCGGTTCGGTGAAGTCGGGCCGGGCCGGGGCGGGCCGGGCCGGCACGTCGCCGAAGTGCCGCTCGATCAGGGTGGTCGCCTCGGCCACGTCGATGTCGCCGCTGACGGCCAGCACGGCGTTGCCGCTGGCGTAGTAGCGGCGGAAGAAGTCGGCGGCGTCGGCGACGGTCGCCGACTCCAGGTCGTCGAAGGAGCCGTACCCGTCGTGCGCGTTGGGGAAGGTGTCGAACATCACCGGCGGCAGGGTCAGCCAGGGGAACCCGCCGTACGGCCGGTTGAGCACGTTGACCCGGATCTCCTCCTTGACCACGTCGACCTGGTTACGCAGGTTCTCCTCGGTCAGCCGGGGGCCGCGCATCCGGTCGGCCTCCAGGAACAACGCCCGCTCCAACGCGTTGGCCGGCAGCGTCTCGTAATAGTCGGTGTAGTCCAGGTGGGTGGAGCCGTTGAAGGTGCCGCCGGCGCCCTGGACGTGCCGGAAGTGGGCCAGCTTCTCCAGGTTCTCCGAGCCCTGGAACATCAGGTGCTCGAAGAGGTGGGCGAAGCCGGTGCGCCCCTCCGGCTCGGACCGGATGCCGACGTCGTAGACGACCGCCACCCCGATCACCGGGGCACTGCGGTCGGGGGTGAGCACCACCCGCAGGCCGTTGTCGAGGCGGAACCGCTCGATGGGATATTTCGTCGCTGGAATCTTCGCTCTCCGCGTCGGCACGTGGTCGACCCTAACGTGTCGGCGCTTCCGTCACCGGCGACCCTTGCGGGCCGCGCCGGACCGTCAGCGGGCGGGCGAGCGGCCAGGACGTGTCAGCCGGCGGTCAGCTCCACGGCCGGCGCCCCCGCGCCGCCAGGGCTGTGCAGCTCCACCAGACCCACCGGCGCGCCCCGGCCCGGCCTCGGATGCCAGGGTGCGAACGCGGCGACCATGGCGAGGAGCAGGCCCGCGCCGGCCACCGCCAGCACCACCATCAGCTCGCGCACCGCCCCCGTGTCGGCCTCGCCCACCATGTCAGCCTTTCCGAGCCGGCCCCCCGGTCGGCTCTTCCCCCGGCAGAGAGCATCGACCACTCGCCGGCCCGGCGACAGTCGCCGATCGGACGCACTTTCCGCCGCTTAACCGACTCACCCGCCCACCCCGTCACCGACCGCACCCCTCCGGTCGCCAGGCGTCCGGAGGGGTGCCAGCCGGGGACAGGTCGTCGGCGTCGACGACGGCCGGCGTCAGGCCGTACGGGGACGACGCGGACGGCGGGAACGGCCCGACGCCCGGTGAACCTGCCCCGTCGTACGCGGGCGGGCCGCCGGGGTCGGCTGCGGCGCGACGATGGTCACCGGCATGCCGGACGGCTCCCGCGCCCCGGTCACCCGGGCGAGCGCCTCGTCGCCGGGGCGGACCTGCGCGGTGTGCGGGGTGATGCCGGCCACGCTCATCAGCCGGGAGACGTCCCGGCGCTGCTCGGGCAGGACCAGGGTGACCACGGTGCCGGACTCCCCCGCCCGGGCGGTACGACCACCCCGGTGCAGGTAGTCCTTGGCCTCGGTCGGCGGATCCACGTTGACCACCATGTCGAGTCCGTCCACGTGGATGCCCCGGGCCGCCACGTCGGTGGCGACCAGGGCGGTCACCTGGCCGGTGCGGAACTGCTCCAGGATCCGGGTGCGCTGGGGCTGCGACTTGCCACCGTGCAGCGCCGCGGCGCGTACCCCCTTGGAGAGCAGTTGGCGGGCCAGCCGGTCGGCGCGGTGCTTCGTCCCCATGAACAGAATGGTGCGGCCCTCCCGGGCGGCGATCCGGGCCAGCGCGTCGGGCTTGTCCACCGCGTCGACGTGCAGCACGTGGTGAGTCATCGCGGTCACCGTGGCGGTGCCCGGGTCGACCGAGTGCGAGACCGGGTTGCTCAGAAAGCGGCGGACCAGCCGGTCCACGCCGCCGTCCAGGGTGGCGGAGAAGAGCATCCGCTGACCGCCGGGCGCCACCTGCTCCAGCAACTTGGTGACCTGCGGCAGGAAACCCATGTCGGCCATCTGGTCGGCCTCGTCCAGCACGGTGATCGCCACCTGGTCGAGACGGGCGTCGCCCCGGTTGATCAGGTCGTGCAGCCGGCCCGGGGTGGCCACCAACACCTCCACGCCGGCGCGCAGGGCGTCCGCCTGCCGTTGCAGGGAGAGGCCGCCGACCACGGTGGCGCAGCGCAGCCCGAGGGCGCCGGCGTACGGGGTCAGCGCGGTGGTGACCTGCTGGGCCAGCTCACGGGTCGGCACCAGCACCAGCGCCAGCGGACGGCCGGCGCGGGCCTTTCGGCCGGCGGTACGCGACAGCAGCGGGAGCCCGAAGGCGAGCGTCTTGCCCGAGCCGGTACGGCCCCGGCCGAGCACGTCCCGGCCGGCGAGCGAGTCCGGGAGGGTCGCCGCCTGGATCGGGAACGGCTCGTTGATGTTCTGCGCGGCCAGCTCGGCGACGAGCGCGGGAGCGAGGCCGGTGGCGGCGAAGCTGGGGATGGTCATGGTCATGCGGAATGCCTTCCTCGACGCGGCACGTGTCGAGGGAGGGCGCCGCGAGGCGACGCGGTCACCGGCGGAAACGTCCGCCGGGACTCACAAGCACGAACCGATGGGGTACGGGCCGGCCCGCCGCCGCGCACCACATTCCGCCGGAGCGGATGGGCGGCGCGGCGAACCGGGCCCGTCACCGCGCCCGGAGGGCGCGGAGGGTGTTACCGGTCGATCCGAAGATCAGAGCGGACGGATGTTCTCCGCCTGCGGGCCCTTCTGGCCCTGGGTCACCTCGAACTCGACGCGCTGGTTCTCGTCCAGGCTGCGGTAGCCGGAGGACTGGATCGCCGAGAAGTGGGCGAAGACGTCCGCGCCGCCGCCGTCCGGGGTGATGAAGCCGAAGCCCTTGTCAGCGTTGAACCACTTGACGGTACCAATTGCCATGTGTTTCGTCTCCTTGACGGAACGTTCGGACCCGCACCTGTTGCGGACCGAAAAGGTGCACACCGTGCGCGATTGCACGGCGTAGCTGTCGCTGCTGGTCGCCCCGCCCGGAGAACTCCGGACACAACAAAGAGCGCCTGGGGCCACAATCCGCCAGGCGCACACAGAGTCTCTGGAAACCAAAACTGCAACTCCGTCAACCTATCACGAATTCGCCGGCGTGCCACCCCCCTGACGGAACTTCGGGCACCCCGGCGATGAGTGTGGTGAGCCCGTCGACGTCGAGCAGGTCGGCCGGGCGCACCGTGACGCCGTCCCGGACGTAGTGGAAGGCGGCTCCTACCCGGTCGACCGGCACTCCGGCCAGCTCCGCCCAGGCCAGCCGGTAGACGGCGAGCTGCACCGCGGCGACCTCCGCCTCCCGCCCGGCGGGCTGCCGGCCGGTCTTCCAGTCGACCACGTCGTACCGGCCGCCGGGGCGGGCGAAGACGGCGTCCATCCGGCCCCGGACCACCACACCGGCGATCAGCGTGGCGAACGGCACCTCCACCTCGACCGGCACCCGGTCGGCCCACTCGCTGGCCAGGAAACGCTCCTGGAGCTCGGACAGCGCCGCGTCGGGCGCGGCGTCCGCGTCGGCCGCGCCGGGCAGCTCGTCCACGTCGAGCAGTCGATCCGCGCCGAACCGCTGCTCCAGCCAGGTGTGGAAGGCGGTGCCCCGCCGGGCGTACGGGTTGGGCGCGGTGGGCATCGGCCGGCGCAGGGTACGGGCCAGCGCCTCCGGATCGCGGCGCAGCGCCACCAGCTGCGTCACCGAGAGGTGCCCGGGCAGCGCCACCTCCACCGCCTCGGCCTGCCGCAGCAGCTCGGCACGCTCGGCGAGGAGCAGATCCGCCTCCCGCCGCCAGCGCGCCACCTCCGGGTCAGCGACGGTCTGCCCGGCCTCGCCGGCGCCGGAGCCGGCCGGACCGGTCGAATCCGCCGCCGAGCCGCTCGCCGGGTCGGTGCCGGGCTCGCGGCGGGCCGCGTCAGGGCCGGTGCCCGGCTCGCGGCGGGCCGCGTCAGGGCCGGTGCCCGGCTCGCGGCGGGCCGCGTCAGGGCCGGTGCCCAGCTCACGGCGGGCCGCGTCCGGGTCGGCGAGATAGCGGCGGACCAGCGCCGCCGCCTCGGTCAACGCCGGCCGGCGAACACCCAGCGGGTCGGCCGGCCACTCGGCCCGCAGCACCATCTCGGTGGTGGGGTTGACCGCGTCGCCGGCCGGCTCGGGCGTCCACTCGTCGACCAGGTGGCCGTCCGCGCCGTCGAGGCAGGCGGCGTGCACCTCGCGCAGGAGGACCGACGGGCCACGGAACCGCTTCGTCCCCTCTCCCCACCAGTAGCCGGAGCAGAGCAGCAGCCGGCGCGGGCGGGTCACCGCCACGTACGCCAGCCGGCGCTCCTCCCGTTCGTCGTGCCCCCGCCAGGCGTCGGTGAAGTCCTCCAGCGCGCGGGCAACCCCGCGCTGGTCCTCCACCGACGTCAGGGCCAGCTCGGGCAGCCCGTCAGCGTCCCCGCGCAGCGGGAACGGCAGCACACCGAGCCCACCCAGCCAGTGATCGGAGTTACGCACCGGGCCGGGCCAGACGCCCCGGGTCAGCCCGGCGACCGAGACGACGTCCCACTCCAGTCCCTTGGCGGCGTGCGCGGTGAGCACCTGCACCGCCCCCGCCACCACCTCGACCTCGCCGGGGGCCAGGCCGCGCTCCTCGTCCTCGGCGGCGGCGAGGTAGGCCAGGAACCCGGCGAGGGTCGCGCCGGGGGTCTCCCCGCTGAACCGGGCCGCGACGTCGCCGAGGGCGTCCAGGTGGCCCCGGGCCAGGCCGGCGTCGCCGGTGCCGTCCCGGCCGGCCCGGACGGCCACCTCCACGTCCAGGCCGATGGTCCGCTCGATGTCCGCGATGAGTTCCGGCAGCGTCTGGTCCAGCCGGTAGCGCAGCAGTGCCAGCTCCATCGCGTACGACCGCAGCCGCGCGTAGCCCTCCGCCGAGTAGGCCTGCGCCGGCCCCAGGTCGGCCAGCGCCTCGACCAGCGTCGCCTCGTCCAGGGCGTCCACGGTGATCTCCGGCCCGTCGTCGCCGATCCGCTCCCACCGGGCCCTGGCGATGGCCCGGGCCCGCCGGTGCAGGGCGACCAAATCGCGCGGCCCGATCCGCCAGCGCGCGCCGGTGAGCAGCCGCAGCAGCGCCGCCCCGTCGGTCGGGTCGGCGAGCACCCGCAGGGTGCAGACCACGTCGCGGACCTCGGGAGTGTCCAGCAGGCCACCCAGGCCGACCACCTCCACCGGCAGTCCCCGGGCGCGCAGCGCCGCCTCGATCGCCGGAATCTGGCTGCGCAGCCGGACCAGCACGGCGGTGGTGGGGCGACGCGGCACCGGGATGTGCTCGGGCAACGCGTCCGGCATCCCGGCCGCCCCCCGCCAGGCGGCCAGCACACTGTCGGCGATCCAGTCGGCCTCGTCGGCGTACGTGTGCAGCAGCGCGCAGTGGACGGCGCCGGCGGCGTTCCCGCGCGGGCTACGGTGCGGGATCGGATCCCGGACGTTCAACGCCGCGTGCAGCTCCGGCACCCGGGCGCCGGCGGCGCGCAACGAAACGGACAGCGCGTTGGCCACGCCGAGGATCTCGGGCCGGTTGCGCCAGCTCGTGGTGAGCCCGAGCACCTCGGCGGGGGTGCCGTCGACGCGGGCGAACTCGGTGGGGAAGCGGTCCAGGGTGCCGGCGCTGGCCCCGCGCCAGCCGTAGATGGACTGGCACGGGTCACCGACCGCGGTGACCGGGTGGCCGCCACCGAAGAGCGCGTTGAGCAGCACCACCTGGGCGTGGCTGGTGTCCTGGTACTCGTCGAGCAGCACCACCCGGAAGCGGTCCCGCTCGATCGCCCCGACGGCGGGGTGGTCGCGGGCCGCCCGGGCGGCCCGGGCGAGCTGGTCGGCGAAGTCCATCGCCTCGAAGTCGTCCTTGCGGCGGGCGTACGCCCGGACCAACGGCAGCAGCTTCAGCCGGGTCTGCTGAAGCCGCAACGCCCTCCGCACGTCGGCGTAGACCCGGCCGGGCCGGGACTGCACGTCGGCGAAGAACCGGCCGGTCCAGGCGGCGAGGTCGTCGGGGTCGACCAGGTGCTCGTCCAGTTCGCCGGCGAGGGCCAGCACGGCGTCGGTGACGGTGCTCGGCATCCGGTCCACCTCGGACATGTCGCCGTCGTAGTTGCGCACCAGCAGGTCGACCAGCTGCCAGCGGGATGCCTCGGTGAGCAGCCGGGTGGTCGGCTCGTACCCGGCGCGCAGCCCGTGCTCGGCGACGATCCGGCCCGCGTACGAGTGGTAGGTGGAGACGGTCGGCTCGCCGGCGAGCGGGTCGTCCAGCGGGTCACGCCCGCGCCGGCCCAGCCGTCGGACCAGCTGGTCGAGGCGGGTTCGCACCCGGTGCGCCAGCTCGCCAGCCGCCTTGCGGGTGAAGGTGAGGCCGAGGATCTGCTCCGGCCGGACGTACGAGTTGGCCACCAGCCACACCACCCGGGCGGCCATCGTCTCGGTCTTGCCCGAGCCCGCGCCCGCGACCACCAGCAGCGGTTCGACCGGGGCGGAGATGATCGCCGCCTGTTCCCGGGTCGGGGCGGGCAGCCGCAGCAGCCTCGCCAGCTCGACCGGGGTCCACCGCGGCCCGGAGTCCGGCGTCCGTGGCACCGGGGCGGCGGAGCTGAACAGCGCGGGCTGGCTCACCGCCGTGCCCCCGCCGGTGTCGCGGCCCCCGGACGCCGCCCGAACGGGCCGGATGGTGCCTGCGGGGCACCTGGCCGACTTCTCGTGCCCGCCGGGCGGCCGTCGGCGGTTTCGTTCGTCACGTTCACGGCTGCTCCGGAGGACGGCTCGCCGGCGGTTCCACGACCTGACGGCCCTGCCCGGACACCGGGCAGCTGGTACGCACCGGGCACACCCGGCACTTCGAGTTGGCGACCGCGGCGAAGGTCGCGGCAGCCATCGTATCGGCGGTGCGCCGGACCAGCGCGGTGGCCCAGCCTGCTTCGGGGCCCTGCCCGGCGGCGGCCTGGGTCTGCTCCTTGGCGTCCTTCGCCCCGGTGCCGAGCTGCACCAGCGCCGCACCGCCGGGCTCGTCGCCGAACTCGGCGAACGCCCCCGCCTCGACGGCCGCCTGGTACGCCCCGAGCTGCGGGTGCTCGGCCACCTCCCGCTCGGTGACCACGGTGGACTTGCCGGTCTTCAGGTCGATGACCACGAGCCGGCCGTCGGCGTCCACCTCCAGCCGGTCCACCCGGCCGGTCAGCTCGACCGGGCGGGTCGGGTCGTCGAGGCGGACGGCGAACTCGTGCTCGATGGCGAGCAGCCGGCGGGGGTTGCCCGCCAGCCAGCGGAGCAATTTGTCGACCATGACCGCGGCGCGTTCCCGTTCCGGACCGACCATCCAGCGAGCGGCCAGTTCGATCGCGTCGAACCGCGCGGACACGTACTCCAGCAGGGCGGTGCGGTCGACGCTGGCGTCCTCGGCGAGCATCGCGGCGGCGTGCACCAGGTTGCCCACGCCCTGCGCCGTGCTGGCCGGGCCGCTGCCGCCGTGCCGTTCCAGCAGCCAGCGCAGGCTGCACCGCAGGGCGCTCTCCATGGCCGACGGAGTGACCCGGACCGGTTCGCCCTCGTCGACCAGCGGCCGGTCGTCGGAGAGGCCCCGCAGCCCCCACCAGTCGTCAGGGTGGGCGCCGGGGATGCCGGCGGCGGCAAGGCGGGCCAGCTCGGCCGCCGCCGCGCGTCGCCGGGTGACCGGGGCGGTCGGGTCGGTCACGGCGGTTCGCAGTTCGGCCACCAGCGCCGACAGCGTCAGCGCCCGGGGCACCCGCCCGACCGGCAGCTTCCCACGCCCGTCAGCACCGCCGTGGCCGCCATCCCCGCCGGCCTCGCCCGGCGCGCGCTCCTCGGGCTCACCGGACAGGTCTTGGGCCGAGGCCGCCGGGCCGGATCGGCCGGGCGACTCGCCGACCCCGAGTTCGTACAGGAACCGGCTGGGCTGCTCCTCGTGGTCGTCGCCGCCGACGGCCGCCGAGGCGACGGCGGTGACCAGCAGCCGCCGCCGGGCCCGGGTCACCGCGACGTGGAAGAGCCGGCGCTCCTCGTCCAGCAGTGCGGAGGTCTGCCCGACCAGATTGGCCCGGACGCCGGTGCCGTCGGCCCGGCCGGCGAGCACGTCGACCAGCCGCTCGGAGCCGAGCAGGCTGCCCCGCAGCCGCAGGTCGGGCCAGACGCCCTCCTGGACCCCGGCCACCGCGACCAGCTCCCACTCCAGGCCCTTCGCGGCGTGCGCGGTGAGCAGCCGGACGGCCTCGCCCCGGTCGGCGCTGGCCGCCAGGGTGTCGGCGGGCAGGTCCTGGCCGAGCACGTGGTCGAGGAAGACCTCGGTCCGCGCCCCGGGCAGGCGATCGGTGAACCGGGCCGCCGCGTCGAAGAGCACCAGCACGGCGTCCAGGTCCCGGTCGGCGGCCTCGGCCCGCCAGCGCTGGGCGGTCTCGTGCTCGCCGGTGGCGGCGCGACCCCGGTTGATCGCGCCGGCCCAGCGTTCGGCCAGCCCGCTGGCCTGCCACACCGCCCAGAGCACGTCCTCGGCGGTGGCGCCGGGGGTGGCCGCGGCCCGCCGCGCGGTGGCCAGCAGCTCGGCCACCGTCCGGGCGGGCTCCACCCAGCGCCGGTCGATCCCGGCCAACTCGGCCGGGTCGCGCAGCGCCGCCACCATCAGCTCCCCGGAGGGGCGGCGGTCGCCGGCGGCCAGCGCGAGGGCCCGCAACCCCTGCCGCAGCCGCCGCTCGGCCAGCGGATCGGCCCCGCCCAGCGGGGAGTGCAGCAGGGCGACCGCCGCCTCCTCGTCCAGCCGTTCCGGCTCCAGCGCGCAGCGCAGCAGGAGCAGCAGCGGCGCGACCGCCGGTTGCAAATGCAGCGGCAGGTCCTCCCCGTGCACCACGGTCGGCACCCCGGCGGTGTGCAGGGCGCGGCGCAGCGAGGGCAGGTGCAGATGGGTGGAGCGGACCAGCACCGCCATCTGGGACCAGGGCACGCCGTCGAGCAGATGTGCGGTACGCAGCGCGTGGGCCAGCCAGGCGGCCTCGCTGGTGGCGGAGCGGAAGGTACGCACCTCGACGGCGCCGGGCGGGGCGTCGGGCAGTGGGCGCAGCCGCCGGTGCGCGGCGGGCCCGCGCAGCCGCCGGGCCAGCCGCCCCGCCGCCCCGAGCAGCGCCGCGCCGGCCCGGTACGACGTAATCAGCGTGACCTGCGCGGCCGGGGCACCGGAGGCGGTGCGGAACCGGTGCGGGAAGCCGCTCACCACACCCGGGTCGGCACCGCGGAAGGCGTACGTGGAGGAATCCGGGTCGGCGAACACCACCAGGGACTTGCCGCCGCCGGCGATCACGGCGAGCAGCTCCTGCTGCGCCGGGTCGGTGTCGGCCAGTTCGTCGACGTAGACGTGAGCCAGCCGGCGACGCTCGGCGTCGAGCAACTCCGGGTCGTCGAGCAGCATGCCGGTGGCGGCCCGGACCAGTTCGGCCGGGTCGTACGCGACGGAGCCGCGGTTGCTGACGTCCCGCAGGGCGAGGACGGCGACGTACTCCCGGAGGAAGCGGGCGGCGGCCGGCCAGTCGGCGCGGCCCAGCTTCGCCCCCAGCCGGGCCAGCTCGACCGGGCCGACACCCCGCTCGGCGGCGCGCATCAACAGGTCGCGCAGCTGCGCGGCGAAGGCCCTGGTCCGCAGGGCGGGGCGCAGGTCCTCCGGCCAGCCGACCGGGTCGTCGCCGGGCTCCTCGCCCACCACGTCGAGCAGCTCCCGGATGATCAGATCCTGCTCGGGCCCGGTGAGCAGCCGGGGCGACGGCTCGCCCCGCTCGGCGGCGGCCCGGCGCAGCAGCCCGAACGCGTATGCCGGGAAGGTGCGCACCAGCGGCTCGCGGAGAACCCGATGGCCGTCGGCGGCGATCCGCGCCTCGATCCGGTGGCGCAGGTCGGTGGCCTGCCGGCGGGCGAAGGTGAGTACCAGGACACGCTCCGGGTCGACGCCCTCGGTCACTCGGGCGGCGACCGCCTCGACGAGGATGCTGGTCTTGCCGGTGCCCGGACCCCCGACGACCAGCATCGGCCCGTCGGTGTGCGCGACGACCTCCGCCTGGATCGGGTCGGCCAGCCGCTGCACGGGATGCGGGCCGGCTGCTCCGGGGTGCGCGTCAGCGCCCGCCGGCCCCCCTGGCCGCGGCTCTTCCTCGACGCCGTCGCCCGGCCGGACGTGCCCCTCGACGGGCCCGCCGGGTCGACGGGCCCCCCGGACCGTCGCGGCGGACCGTCCCTCCCCCGGGCCCGGTCCGGCAGGCCGGCGCACCAGCCGGTACCCCTGCACCCCCACATCCCACCATGTCGGTACGACACCCACCTCCCCCGACCGCCCTGCGGTGACCGGGACAGCGACCCCGCGGGAGGCAGCCGTCACCCGCCCGACGGGCCGCCCCGGGCCCCGGCTGAGGTCCGCCGTCGACCACCCGCGACGATGGGGTGGGAGCGGACGCCGATGATCGGACGGAGCGGCTCCGGCCGGCGGGTGTGACGCGGAAGAAGGAGGGCCTGTCGTGGTCATCGCAGGGCTCGTGCTGGCCGGCATCGCCGGGTTGATCCACGTCTACATCTTCTACCTGGAGTCCATCGCGTGGACCGGTGACCGGGCCCGGGCGATCTTCGGCATCGCCAGCCGGGAAAGGGCGGAGATGACTCGGGAACTGGCCTTCAACCAGGGTTTCTACAACCTGTTCCTGGCGGTCACGATCGCTGTCGGCATCGCCGCCTTCGCCGTCGACTCCCGGATCGTCGGTGCGACGCTGGTCTTCGTCGGCGCCGGTTCGATGGTCGCCGCCGGCCTGGTGCTCCTCGTCTCGACGCCCAGCAAGGCCAACGCGGCCCTCAAGCAGCTCGTCCCCCCGCTCCTGGGCATCATCGCCCTGGCGATCGGCCTCTAGCCCGCCGGCCCCCGCCGGGTCGCCCCGGGCTCCCGACGGGAGGCCGGGCCGGCCGGCGGGGCCGGGTCAGGTCACCCGGCGTTCCAGGGCGTCCAGCGCCTCGGGGACAGTGGCGACCACCGTGAGCAGATCGAGGCCGGCCGGCTTGAGGAAGGCCCAGTCGGTCAGGGTGCCGAGCCAGTCCAGCAGGGGCCGGTAGAAGCCGTCGGTGTCGACCAGCACCATCGGTTTGGCGTGCAGGGCCAGCGTGGCGGTGGTCCACACCTCGAAGAGCTCGTCCAGCGTGCCGAGCCCGCCCGGCAGGGTGAGGAACGCGTCCGATTTCTCGATCATGAGGGTCTTGCGGTCGGCCATGCTCGCCGTCACCAGCAACTCGTCCGAGGCCAGGTCGGCGACCTCCAGGTCGACCAGTGACTGCGGGATGATCCCGAGGGTGCGCCCGCCGGCCGCCCTCGCCCCGTCGGCCAGGGCGCCCATCATCCCCACGCAGCCGCCGCCGCTGACCAGCGTGTGCCCGCGCCGGGCAAGCTCCGCGCCGGTCTCGGTCGCGAGGTCCAGCCAGCGCTGGTCGAGGGTGCGGGAGGACGCGCAGAAGACGCAGATGGCCGCCATCCGCTCAGCCCTCCTGCCCGTCTCCGGCGGCCCGGCGCGGCCCGTCCTGCGCCGCTCGCCGGGCGGCCCGCTGGTCGGCGGCGGTCTCTGCGACGGATTTCTCGCGGATCGCCTCCTGCTCGGCGGAGAGGGCCGCCCCGGCCTCGACGATGTGCCGGACGGCGGCGCTGACGTCGTCGGTGAGGCAGACCAGTTCCAGGTCGACCCCGCCGATCTTGCCCTCGGCGGCCATGGTGTCGCGCAGCCAGTCGAGCAGCCCGCGCCAGTACGTCGTGCCCATCAGCACCACCGGAAACCGGGTCACCTTGCCGGTCTGCACCAGGGTGAGTGCCTCGAACAGCTCGTCCATCGTGCCGAAGCCGCCCGGCAGCACCACGAAGGCCTGGGCGTACTTGACGAACATGGTCTTGCGGGCGAAGAAGTACCGGAAGTCGATGGCCAGGTCGACCCAGTCGTTGAGCCCCTGCTCGAAGGGAAGTTCGATGCCGAGCCCGACGGAGAGCCCGCCGGCCTCGCTGGCTCCCCGGTTGGCCGCCTCCATCACGCCCGGGCCGCCGCCGGTGATGACCGCGTACCCGGCCCGGGCCAGGGCCGCGCCAAGTTCCTCGGCCATCCGGCACTCCGGGCTCTCCGGCCGGCTGCGTGCCGAGCCGAAGACGCTGACCGCGGGTGGGAGGTCGGCCAGGGTGTCGAAGCCCTCAACGAACTCGGAGAGGATCCGCAGTGCCCGCCAGGCGTCCTTGGTCTTCCAGTCGCCGCGCCCGCGCGAGTCCAGCAACCGCTGGTCGGCGGTGCTGGTCGGGATGGCGCCACGGCGCAGTGTGACGGCGCCGCGGTGCCGCTCCGGGTCGCGTCCCGGTCGTCGCCCGTTGCTCTGGCTCATGCCAGCCACCGTAGTGGAGTGACACCTCCGGGGTGAGCCAGGCGACAGCCTGGCGAGAAATTCGTGATCTTGGGCAACTATTTCGGTCGCCCGTACGTCTTACTATTCACATACCGGGTATGCCCCGACCGCGCGCCTTCGGGGGAGGAGCCAGCGTGATCAGCAACAACGAGCGGATGCGGATCCGCCGACAGATGCAGCGGCGCATCCGTGACGTGGTGGCCGAGCGCCGCCGCGCCCGCGCCCTGGAGTCTCCGGCGGAGCCTCCTGCCGAAGCCACCGACACCACCGACACCTCGCTGCTGACCAGCGCCTGACCGGCGCGCCCAGCCGCACCGCCGGAATCAGGCGGGGGCGAGCCAACGGTGGAGGGTGGCGGCGCCGTCACGGATCTTGGTGATCTCGACGTGCTCGTCGCGGTGGTGGGCCAGGTTCGGGTCGCCGGGGCCGAAGTTCAACGCCGGAATCCCCATCGCCGCGAACCGGGCCACATCCGTCCAGCCCAGCTTGGCGATCGGCGCGGCGCCCACCGCCGCCAGGAACTCCTGCGCGGCGGGCGCGCCCAGGCCCGGAGCCGCGCCGGGCGCCGCGTCCGTCACCACCAGGTCGAAGCCGGCGAAGACCTCGCGCAGGTGCGCCTCGGCCACGGTTGGGTCACGGTCCGGGGCGTACCGGTAGTTGACCTCGACCTCGCAGCGGTCGGGGATGACGTTGCCGGCGACACCGCCGGTGATCCGGACCGCGTTCAACCCCTCGCGGTAGTCGCAGCCGTCGATGGTCACCCGGCGTGCCTCGTACCCGGCGAGTCGACGCAACACCTCGCCCGCGCCGTGGATGGCGTTCACCCCGCGCCAGGACCGGGCGGCGTGGGCCCGCTCGCCGTACGTGGTGACGACCGCCCGCATGGTGCCCTGGCAGCCGGCCTCCACGATGCCGTACGTCGGCTCCAGCAACACCGCGAAGTCCGCCTGCAACCACTCGGGGTACGCCTCGGCGACGAGAGTGAGCCCGTTGTACCTCGACTCGATCTCCTCGGCCTCGTAGAAGAGGTACGTCACGTCGTAACGCGGGTCGGGCAGGGTGACCGCCAGGTGCAGCGCGAACGCCACCCCCGACTTCATGTCGGAGGTGCCGCAGCCGTACATCAGATCGCCGCGCATGGTCGACGGGAAGTTGCCGTTCAACGGCACCGTGTCGAGGTGGCCGGCGAGCACCACGCGGGTGTTCCGCCCCAGTTCGGTGCGGGCCATCACCGTGTTGCCGTGCCGGAAGGTCGCCAGGTGCGGCACTGCCCGCAGCACCTCCTCCACGCAGTCGGCGATCGCCTTCTCGTTGAGGGAGACGGACTCGATGTCGACCAGGGCGCGGGTCAGCGCCACCGGATCGGCCAGTACCTCGGGGGTCAGCGGGTTCTGCATGTCTCGCACGGTACCTTCAGGGTCGGTGGGCGCGAGGAGCGAGCGTTCCGGTGCGGCTCGCGTGGGCACGCGGCGGCGCGGGAGGCGCGGAGCGGACGGGCCCGCGCAGTCGACGAGCGAGAGGGAGAGCTGTGACGTCGGAATCCGCCTGGGGTATCGGCCTGGCCACCGTCACCGGTGACGACCAGATCCTCGACACCTGGTACCCGACCGGCAAGCTGGGACTCGGTGAGCTGCCGCTGGTCCCCGGGGAGGACCAGGCCGACGTCCTCGACCTGCCACCCGGCGCGATCGGCGAACGCGCGCTGCCCGGCCTGCGAACGGTCCAGGTGGTCACCGTGATCGGTTCGCTGGACGACCCGATCAAGGACGCCGCCGACGCGTACCTCCGCCTGCACCTGCTCTCCCACCGCCTGGTGCGACCGAACGAGCTCAACCTCGACGGCATCTTCGGCAAGCTAACCAACGTGGCCTGGACCTCGGCCGGGCCGTGCCCGCCGGAGCGGGTGGACGAGCTACGGGTGATCGAGCGGGCCGCCGGCCGCCACCTGGCGGTGTACGGGGTGGACAAGTTCCCCCGGATGACCGACTACGTGGTCCCCTCCGGGGTGCGGATCGCCGACGCGGACCGGGTCCGGCTCGGCGCGCACCTGGCCGCCGGCACCACCGTGATGCACGAGGGCTTCTGCAACTTCAACGCCGGCACCCTGGGCACCTCGATGGTGGAGGGCCGGATCGTGCAGGGTGTGGTGGTCGGCGACGGCTCGGACATCGGCGCGGGCGCGTCGATCATGGGGACTCTCTCCGGCGGCGGCACCGAGAAGGTGCGCATCGGCGAGCGGAGCCTGGTCGGCGCGAACGCCGGCATCGGCATCTCCCTCGGCGACGACTGCGTGGTCGAGGCCGGCTGCTACGTCACGGCCGGCTCCAAGATCACCTTGCCGGACGGCCGGGTGGTCAAGGCCCGCGAGCTCTCCGGCGTGAACGGGCTCCTCCTCTGGCGCAACTCGGTCACCGGGGCCCTGGAGGCGAAGCCGCGCACCGGCAGGGGCATCGAGCTGAACGCCGCCCTGCACGCCAACGACTGACCGGGGCCGGGGCATCAGCCCCGACCCCGGCCACGTCGCCCGACCGGGCCCGCGGCGATGACCGCGGGCCCGCCCGTCCGGCCTACTTCAGGCGGTACGCCTGGATGATCCGCGTGGTCACGGTGTTGCCGTCGGTGTCCTGGGCGGTGGCCCGCAGGGACACGTGGCCGGTGGTGGCCGGGTGCTTGACCACGGCCGACCACCCGTGTCGGGGAACCTGCACCACGCCGGCCTTGACCCAGGTCTTCCCGCCGTCGAACGAGGCGTCAACGGTCAGGCTCTTCACCCGCGCCGTGCCCGCGCCGTCCTGCCGGCGCACGTCGATCGGGATGGTCAGCGTCTGGCCGGCCGGGGCGCTGTTGTCGGCCGCCAGCCGCGGGCGGAAGCGGATCGCCGACACCGGCAGCGCCACCGCGTCCGCGCCGGCGGCGTGCTTGGACCGGAACGTCCAGGTGGACTCCACCGCCGTGCTCAGGTCGGTCAGGCTGCGGGTCGCCGAGACGGTCAGCTTGTAGTCGGCCGCCGCGGCGGGCACCTCGAACTCGCCGTACCCGACGTCGGTGGTCTCGCCGACCAGCTTGCCGTTGCGCCACAGCGCGGTACGAGCCTTGTCGGTGACGGAGCCCCCGACGTGGCCGGCGGCGTCGCTGAACAGCGGCACCATGGCGAGGATCGTGTCACCGGCCCGGCCGACGCTCGGGAAGATCCAGCGCTTGGGCAGGGTGGAGGGCCCGAGCGGGGCGGCGCCCCAGGTCTCGTGGACGGTCCGCCGGATCTTGTGCGCGGTGGCGGGCGACGTCAGGCCCGCCTGGAATTCCAGCCACGGCCCATCTGGGCTGGGGGTTCCGAAGAACAGCTCGGAGGTCCACCGCATCCGGTTGACGCTGTAGTGCTCGACGCGCTCGCCGGGCACGTCGGTGGGCAGCACCATCGCCCAGCCGCCCGTGTTGTAGCCGTTGTCGGCGAAGACCAGGCGCTCGGCCTGCAGCCCGGGGTAGATGTCGCGGAAGATGTGCTTGACGGTGGCCAGGTCGGCCTGGCGGTAGTTGCGGACGAACCCGGTGGGCAGCCGGCCGGGGAAAGCCTCGCTCAGCGCGTACAGGTAGGGACTGTGTTTCCCGCCCCGCTCGGCCCACTGGCCGTCGATGCTGGACACGAACCGGTCCGCCGACACGGTGTCGCCGAGCTGCCCGGTGGCCAGGTTGTCGAAGGAGTCGGCGAGCAGACTGAAGCTGTAGCTGTCGCCGTTGTCGGCCCTGAAGTCGGCGTTGACCCCGGCCAATCCCAGTTGCGCGTCGGCCTGCGGCACCGTCATCGTCACCGGCTTGGTCCGGCGTACGTCGACGGTGAGCTCCCGGTCGCGGTCGATGACCAGTTCCGGCTGGGACAGTTGGGCCAGGTGGGCCGTCTCGCCGTCCGGGTTGGGCTCGACGAAGACGGTGTTGAGCCCGTACCGCCCCTTGGGCACCCGCACCTCGGCGACCCCGTCGGGGGCGTAGCCGTCGTGCATGCTGAAGCCGGCCAGCCCGACCAGGGTGCTGCCGCCGGCCCCGTCGGGCGTGCCCTCGCGGCCCAGGTGCTTGATGGTGACGGTGTAGCTCTCCACCTCGCGGTGCACGGCCAGCGGGGTGACCGCGACAGCCGTCCCACTGCGGGCGAGGATCCGGCCGGTCCAGTAGCCGTCGGCGTCGCCGAGCCGGGTGTCGGCGGTGACAGTGGTCTCGGCGCGCCCCCCCGCCGGCACGGTGATCCGCTGGGTGCCGAGGGTGAACATGCCGTTCGGGGCGGCCTTCCCGCCGGGGCCGCTGGCCTGGACGGTGAGGTCGAGGGTGACCGGGGCCGGGCCGGTGTTGCGCCAGGCGACCTTCCGGGTGACCGGCTCGTCGTCGTGGTGCGGCCAGAGGGCGCGGCCGAAGGAGACGCTGGCCGGGTCGGTGGTGACCTGCTGGGTGATCGCCCGGGTCAGGTCCACCCGCCCGGCGCCCTGCTGGTACGCCGTCTGCGCCGGGTGGGGCTTCGCGGCGGCCATCAGGGTCGACTTGAGCTGCCCGGCCTTCCAGTCGGGGTGCCGCTGGGCGAGCAGCGCCGCCGAGCCGGCCACGTGCGGGGTGGCCATCGAGGTGCCGGAGAGGGAGACGTACCGGTCACCCACCGGGTCGCCGATCTGGCCGTGGGCGGACCGGGCGGCCACCACGTCCACGCCGGGCGCGGTGATCTCGGGCTTCAACGCGTCGTCGCCGACCCGCGGCCCGCGGCTGCTGAAGTCGGCGAGTTCGTCGTCGCGGTCCACCGCGCCCACGGCGAGCGCGGCGTCGGCGCTGGCCGGGGAGCCCACCGAGCCGTCGGTGCCGTCGTTGCCGGCGGCGATGACGAAGAGCGTGCCGGTCTGCTCGGTCAGCGTCCCGACCGCCTCCTCCAGCGGGTCGACCTCGGGGCTGTCCCAGCCACCGAGACTCATGTTGATTACAGCGGCCCGCCTGTCGACGGCCGCCCACTGCATGCCGGCGAGGATCGCGGACTCGGAGCAGCCGGTGTCCTCGCAGACCTTGCCGTCGAGCAGCGTGGCGTCGGGCGCCACGCCCTTGTACCGGCCGCCGGAGGCGGCGCCGCTGCCGGCGATGGTCGCCGCGACGTGGGTGCCGTGCCCGACCGTGTCCCGGGTGTCGTCGACCTGGCTGAAGTTGCGTGCCTCGCCGACCTTGCCGGCCAGGTCGGGGTGGGTGGCGTCGACGCCGGTGTCCAGCACCGCCACCGTCACGCCCTTGCCGGTGAGTCCCGCGGACCACGCTGCGGGCGCGCCGATCTGGGGCACGGTGTGGTCGAGGGTGAGCTGGCGGCGGCCGTCGAGCCAGATCCGCTCGACGCCCCCCGCCGCGCCGAGTCGGGCTCCGGACGACCCGGTGGTAACCGTGGACCAGACCGCGCCCACCGAGGACTTGCCGGTGGTGAGCGACGCGCCGCCGATCGCCGGCAGGTCCCGCGTCACCCGGGTGCCGGGCAGCGCGGCCACGCCGCTCCGCGCCGCGCCGGAGGCGTACGAGACCAGCAGCGGCAGGTCGTCGCGGCGCGCGTCGTCGTAACCGGCGGAGATCAGCTCGGTGACGTCGAAGAGCCGTCGGTCGACCCGGTTGGCCCGGATCAGCGCGACCGCGTCCTGGGGCACCACCGAGAGGCGGCCGCGCTCGCGGCGTACCAGGAATCGCAGCTTCTCCCGGCCGGGGCCGGGCTGGACGGCGGCCTTGCCGCCGGTGGTGACGGTGACCCGGTCGCCGGTCACCAGGGTGATGCTGTGCTTCCCGGTCGCGGTCGCCGCTGGTACGGGGGGCCGGGCGGTCGGGGAGCCGGCCGGCGCGGCGGCGGACGCGGCGGCCGGCGTGGTCACCGCCAGACCGATCGCGAGGCCGAGTGCGGCCGTCTTCCTTCTTCTGTGGTGCAACGGATCCTCCTCGTCGAGCGTCACTACAACAGGGAGTCGCATTGACGAGGCTCAGAATTACATACCGAGTATGTAATGTGAAGGCCGGAAAATGACGGTCTTCGGACAAAGTGGAGACCTGTCCGTGAGGGTCGCCGTCGACAGCCCCATCCGGGGCGGACCGTCACCCGGGCAAGGAGTCGGCGAGGCGCACCACCAGGTCGGCCCGGTCGGCGGTGCTGGTCACCAGGGCGGCGTTCGCCTCGTCGCTGCCGTGCGCCCAGGCCGCCGCGTCGGCCGGCGACCGCCCGTACGCCTCGTGCCGGGCGACCAGCCGACGCAGCCGCAGCCGCGCGTCCAGGTCGAGGAACCAGACCTCGTGCAGCAGCGTCCGGACCTCGTCCCACGGCGGGTTGGTGAGCAGCAGGTAGTTGCCCTCGGTCACCACCAGCCGGACTGCGGGCGGCACCTCGATCGCACCGGCGACCGGCTCCTCGATGTCCCGCCGGAACGCCGGCGCCCAGACCGCGCTCGGCTCCTTGCGCCGCAACCGGCGCAGCAGCGAGACGTACCCGTTGGCGTCGAAGGTGTCGGCGGCGCCCTTGCGGTCGGCCCGGCCCAACCGTTCCAACGCCGCCTGCGCCAGGTGGAAGCCGTCCATCGGGACCAGCCGGGCCGCCGGGCCGACCGCCGCCACGATCCGCTCGGCGAGGGTCGACTTCCCGGCGCCGGGCGCGCCGGCGATGCCGAGCAGCTGCCGCGGCCCGGCCTCGGCCAGGGCACGCGCCCGGGCCACCAGGTCGTCGAGTGGGAACACGGACGCCTCGGGCATCAGCTCAGGACCGGCTCGCTGATGGTGAACCGGGCCCGCACCAGGGCGTGCACCGGCTGCGGCTGCGGGTCCAGCTCCAGCTCGGGTGGGCCGCCGCCGGCGGCGCGGGCGAACATCGCCCCACCGCCCGCCGCGCCGAACCCCTCGTCGGTGTCGGACAGTTCGCGCAGCGCGGTCACCCGGGCGCCCAGCGCCTCCGCGTACTCCCGGGCCCGGCGCAACGCGTCGGCGATTGCCGCGTGCCGGGCCTCCCGGTACACCGGGCTGTCCGGCCGCAGCGACCACCAGGGCCCGGCGATCTCGACCTGCTCCTGCTCGGCCAGGCGCAGCATCAGTTCCGCGAGGAGGGTGAAGTCGGTCATCGTGACCGTGGTGGTGACGCTGCCGTGGTGGCCGACCACCCGCTCGCCGGACCGGTTCGTCTCGGGGCGCACCCGCAGTTCGCCGGTCTCCCGGCGGTCGATCGCCCGGTCGTGCTCGTCGAGCAGCACGCGGACGGCGGCGGCACGCTCGGCGAGCCGGGCCAGAGTGGCCTCGCGGTTACGCTCCCGCGCCGTCGCGGTCACCCGGAACCGGGCCAGCTCCGGCGCGACCTCCCGGTACGCCTCACCGCGCACCGCCACGACCGGTCCGTCCATCACGCCCCTCACCCTATCGGTGGGACAGGCCGGTCGCCCGATTCCACGGCCAACCGGCGGCCCGCGTACTCGACTCCGTCTGCGGTCGTCCGGCACCCGTGCAGGTGCCCACCGGCCGCGCCCAGCTCGTGCAGGAAACGCAGCTCCTCGTCGGAGCCGGCGAGCGGAAAGCGGCGGCGCACCTCGGCGGTCGGCCGGGCGGCCAGCGCGGACCGGGCGGCCTGCCCCTCGGCGTACCGCGCGGTCAACGTGGCCCGGTCGCCGGCGCGCAGCGCGCCGGCCAACTCGTCGAGGACGGCGGTCACCGAGGCCAGCGCGACCAGCACCTCGGCCCGGTTGCCGAGCAACATGTTCGCCGTACGCGCCGGCGGCGTGCCGGCGACCCGGCTGCCGTCGCGGAAACTGCCGGCCGCCAACGACAGCACCGCGTCACGCAGCGGCGAGCGTTCGGCCGCGCCGGCCAGCGCCCCGGCGAGCAGGTGCGGCACGTGCGAGGCGAGCGCGACGACGGCGTCGTGCCGGTCGGCCGCCAACGGCACCACCCGGGCGGCGAAGACCTCCACCAGCAACGCGGCGAGCCGGCGGAACGCGGCCAGGCCAGGCCCGGGCGACGGGCAGAGCACCCAGGCGGCGGCGTCGAAGAGCTCCGGCTGAGCCGCGGTGAGACCAGCCCGGTCGGTGCCGGCCATCGGGTGACCGGGGACGAACCGGTGGGTCAACCCCCGCTCGGCGGCGAACGCCGCCAGCTCCGCCTTGGTGCTCCCGACGTCGGTCAGCAGGCAGCCGTCCGGGGTGACCGACGCCACCTCCAGCAGCGTGCCGGGCAGGGTGGGCAGCGGCCCGCAGAGGAAGACCACGTCCCGGTCGGCCACCGCCTCGACCAGCCGGTCCGGTGCGGGTACGCCGGCCTGCCGGGCCTGCCGCCGGGTCGCCTCGTCCGGGTCCCAGCCGGCCACGTCGATGCCGGCGGCACGCAGCCGGAACAGCACGGACCCGCCGATCAGGCCGGTGCCGACCACCGCCGCCCGCACCCGCGCGCCGGCCCTGCCCACCATCCGCACACCTCGCCGTCCCGCTCGGGCGCGGGGCCGACGGCCCCGACCAGGTCCCGGCCGAGGATAACGCCCCGGCCCGACCGGTACGCCGGTCAGCCCTCGGCGGCCATGGCCTCGTCCCGCCACGCCAGAAACGGGATCACCGGATTCCGGTTGATGTACTGCCAGGGCCACTCGGTCACCTGGTCGCCGATCACCTCGAACTGGCCGGCGGCGGAGGGCAGGTCCCCGACCTTGGCGAAGCCCATCGCGAAGGTGTTGTGCACGCTCGCCCAGCCTGGTCGAGGCCGGTAGTCCGGGTGCCGCACCGAGTGGTCGGCGGCGGCGTTCAACTCGGCGCGCACCGCGTCGTCGTCCAGGTACTCGTCGTCCTCACCCTCGGGCAGGTCCAGCCACTGTTCGAGATGTGCGACGACGACCAGGTGCCCGAGCGCCGAGCCGGCCGGCGACTTGGTTACCGCCTCCCGGGCGAACTCGAACATCTGCTCGTGGCTGCCGAACCACTTGCGGCACCGGAACTGGAGCATCTGCTCGTGGGCGATCCGGTGGGTGGGGTGCCGGGCGACGACCTCCGCGAAGCGTCGGGTGGCCTCGTCGGGCTCCACCTGCCGACCGCGCGCCGAGGTGACCAGGAAGGTCCGGGCGGTGGTGTCGTCCGGGTCCCGGTCGACCACCTCGTCCAGGCAGTTCTCGGCCAACCGCAGCCGCCGCCAGAACTCCTTGAACTGCTCCTGGCTGACCTGGGAGGCCCGGGCGGCGGTCCGCGCCTCCCAGGCCCAGTAGACGGCGTGCGCCCCGCGCACCAGCGTCGGCAGGGACGACCGGGGTTCGGCGTCGACCCACTCGCCGATCCAGTCCTGAAGGCCGTCAACGCCGGCCAGGGCCGACACGTAGAAGGCGTGGTCGTCCGGGTCGGTGACCGGGGTGAGCAGGTCGCGGACGGCGGCCCAGTCGCGCCGCGCGCCGGCCTCCCGCAGGGCCCGCGCGGTCGGATCACCCTCCGCCGGGTCCACCAGCAACCCGGGTACGCCCGGTGAGGTCGCCTTGCGCCGGAATGGCCACATCGCGCTTCTCCTCTTCCCCGTGATGTCGTCGCAAGATCGTAGGGGCGGCGCGTCGGCCGAACCGGAAGGGGGTTGTCCACGCGGGGTCCACGTCATACGTTCCCCAGCGCCGCCCGCCGCCGAGGTGGGCTTCTCACGGGGAAGGAAAAAGTCATGGCCGCGACGTACCGGGCGCTCGCCTCGGTGGTCATGTTGATCGGTTTCTACGTCGTCGCGCTGCTCCAGCTCGCCGCCGTTGTCGCGCTCGGCATCTGGCTGGCCGACCACACCAGCGGCCTGCTGGCCGGCAAACTACTGCTGCCGCTGGTCATCGCGCTCGGCGCGGTGGCGGTGGGGCTCTGGCGGGCGATCCGCACAAAGAACGAGCCGCCGCCCGGCCTGGTCCTCGACGACCGGGCGGCGCCGGCGCTCTGGGCGACCGTGCGCGAGCTGGCCACCGCGGTCGGCACCCGGGCGCCGGACGAGATCCGGCTGGTGCCCGAGGTGAACGCGGCGGTCGGCGAGCAGAGCCGCCTGCTCGGCCTGGTCGGCGGCCGGCGCATCCTCTACGTGGGCCTGCCGCTGCTGTACGGAATGCGGGTCGACCAGTTCCGCTCGGTGCTCGCACACGAGCTGGGCCACTACTCCGGCCAGCACACCCGGCTCGGCGGCGTGGCGTACCGGGGTCGGCTGGCGATCGAGGAGACCATCTCGCGGATCAGCCCGCGCAACCCGATCGGGCTGGTCTTCAAGGGCTACTCGAAGCTCTACCTGATGGTCGACAACGCCGCGTCCCGCCGGCAGGAGCTGGAGGCGGACCGTTCGTCGGTGCGACTCGCCGGGCACGAGGCGGCAACGTCCGCGCTGCGTGCCCTTCCGGCCCTCGACGCCGCCTGGAGCTTCTACCTGAGCCGGTACGTGGAGAGCGGCTGGGCCGCCGACCTCGCCCCGGACGACCTGTTCGGCGGCTTCGGGCAGCTGCTGGAGGCCCGGCGGGAGGAGATCGACCGGCTGCGGGAGGAGACGCCCGACCCGGAGCCGTCGCGGTGGGACACCCACCCGCCGATCGGGGTCCGCATCGCCGCCATGACCGACGTGCCGGCCGGGGCGGGCACTCCGGACGACCGGCCCGCGGCGGTCCTCCTCACCGACATCGGCGCGGCCGGCCGGCGGCTCCAGGAGGTCGTGGTCGACCACGGCAGCCGCCAGGCGCTTCCCTGGGCCGAGTTCACCCACGCCGCGATCGCCGCCCAGGTGCAGCGCCGGGCTGACGGCATCTACCGCGCGGCCGGCCGGTTCACCGGGGTGGCCGAGCCGGGCCTGCCGACCGTGCTGGACCTTGTTCGGGTGGGGCGGCTCGGGGAGTTCGCCGAGCAGTTCTTCGGCGACGCCACCCGCAAGGAGGCGGCGGCCCGCTTCGCCGGGCCGATGCAGACCCTGCTGGACAACGCGGCGGCCCGGTCCGGCCGGGCCCGCTGGCAGCTGTCGTGGAGCGGGCCGGCGCAGTTCGTCGGCCCGGACGGCGAGCCGTGGGATCTCGCCGAGATCGCCAAGCTGGCGGTCTCCCCACAGACCCTCGACGAGGCGTTGGCCCGGCTGGCCGAGCGGGGCGTCGACCCGACCACAGCGACCGTGGTGCAGCGCCGGGCCACCGCCGGCAACGCGGGCCTGATCGGCGCGCTGGCCAACATCAAGGTCGACGGCCGGGAGCACGACGTGCTGGTGCTGGACCGGGGGCTGGTCCTGGTCCCCGACCCGGGCAAGGCGAGCCAGGGCGAGAAGCGGCTCCGGGAGCTGGTCGCCGGGGCTCCGGTCAGCGAGCTGGCGGCCCGACACCCGTTCCTGCCGTACGAGGAGATCACCTCCGTCGAGGTGCGCCGGCCGGTGCCGCTGAAGGCCGAGTTGACCCTGCACGACGGCCGGGTGGTGGCCGTGCAGGAGCTCTACTCCAGCGAGCTGCTGGAGAAGAAGAGCCGGGACACCCTGCTCGAGGTCTTCGCGAGGATCAACGACTGACGCCGGACCGGTCGAGGCCCGCTCCCGGGAAGGGGGCGGGCCTCGGCACTTTCGTACGCCGGGCCGGGCGGCCGAAACCGGTCCGCGGTCAGGGTCGGGCGAGCCGGGCGGCGACCGCCGCGACGTGCGCGTCGGACTCGGTGAGCGCCGCCCGGACGTGCTGGGCGCCGGCCGGGCCGTAGAAGACACCGGCGGCGACCAGGATGCCCCGGCGGGCCAGCCAGTCGACGGTCGTCCAGCAGTCCTCGCCGCGGGTCATCCACAGGTAGAGCCCGGCCTCGGAGTGCTCGACCGTGAAGCCCGCCCGGGTGAACGCGGCGAGCAGCGTCTCACGCCGGGCCCGGTAGCGTTCCCGCTGCTCGTCGGCGTGTGCCTGGTCGCCCAGCGCGGCCACCATGGCGGCCTGTACCGGTGCCGGCACGATCATGCCTGCGTGTTTACGGATCTTGAGCAGCTCGGCGACCAGCGCCGGGTCGCCGGCGACGAAACCGGCCCGGTAGCCGGCCAGGTTGGAGCGCTTGGACAGCGAGTGCACGGCCAGCACCGAGTCGTACGACCCGCCGCACACCTCGGGCGAGAGCACCGACACCGGCTCGGCGTCGGGCGTCCAGCCCAGCGGCAGGTAGCACTCGTCGCTGGCCACCACGGCACCGCGTTCGCGGGCCCAGTCGACCACCTTGCGCAGGTGCGCGGCGGGCAGCACCCGACCGGTCGGGTTGCCGGGCGAGTTGACCCAGACCAGGCGTACCCGTGAGGTCGGACCGACGGCGGTGAGCGAGTCGGCGCGGACGGTGGTGGCGCCGGTGAGCCGGGCCCCGTCCTCGTAGGTGGGGTACGCGATCGACGGCACCACCACGACCTCACCGGGGCCGACCCCGAGCAGGGTGGGCAGCCAGGCGACCAGTTCCTTGGAACCGATCGTCGGCAGCACGCCCAGCCCGTCGACACCGGCGCCGCAGGCCCGGGCCACCCAGGCGGCGATGGCGTCGCGCAGCGCCGGGGCACCTGCGGTCAGCGGGTACCCCGGGGCGTCGGACGCGTCCGCCAGCGCCTGCCGGATCACCGCGGGCACCGGGTCGACCGGCGTACCCATCGAGAGGTTGATCAGACCGTCCGGGTGCGCCGCGGCCAGGGTGGCCGCGGCGTCCAGCGTGTCCCAGGTGAACTCGGGCAGCCGTGCCGAGACCGGCGCGGGCCGGTTCAGTGGCCCTCTCCGCGCGGCGGCTGGGCGGCCACGAACGAGGCGTCCTTCTCCACCTTGCCAATCTTCGACGCGCCGCCCGGCGAGCCGAGGTCCTCGAAGAACTCGTAGTTGGCCCCCGTGTAGTCCTTCCACTGCTCCGGGACGTCGTCCTCGTAGAAGATGGCTTCGACCGGGCAGACCGGCTCACAGGCACCACAGTCGACGCACTCGTCGGGGTGGATGTAGAGCATCCGGTTGCCCTCGTAAATGCAGTCGACCGGGCACTCCTCGATGCATGCCTTGTCGAGCACATCCACGCACGGCTCGGCGATGATGTAGGTCACCGGTCTTCTCCTCCGCAAGACTCGTCGCGATCACCCGCGACGCTAAGAGCCTAGTATCTCGCCGGGGAGGAGGTCGATCGTGCTCCGACAGCAGGACGTGGGACACCGGATCGTGGTCCGGCGGGTGGTGGGTGTGCGGGAGGGTCGACCGCTCTTCTCGGACGCCCTCGGCGAGTTGGTCGAGCTGACCGGCACGCACCTGACGCTGGCCACGGTGCAGGGCCGGCTGCGTGTGCCACTGGACGAGGTGCACCGGGCCAAGCGGGTGCCGGCGACCCGCCGGCCCACCGCCGCCACCGTGGTCGAGCTGGAGCTGGCCGCCGACGAGTCCTGGCCCGCCGCCGTACGGGGCCACCTGGGCGACTGGCTGCTGCGCTCCGCCGAGGGCTGGAGCGGTCGGGCAAACTCCGCCCTCCCGGTCGGCGACCCGGACCGGCCGCTGCCCGAGGCGATCGACGCGGTGCTGCGCTGGTACGCCGACCTCGGTCGACCGGCCATGGTCAACACCCCGCTGCCGCTGGCCACACCGGTCGGAGCGGAACTGGACGCCCGGGGGTGGGACGCCCGACCGCTGGTGCTGGTGCAGACCGCGTCGCTGGCCACGCTGCCAACGGCCCCGCCGGTCACCGGCGACGCACCAATGGTCACCAACGACACACCGTCGGTGACCGTCGACGCACCGCCGGTCGAGCTGACCACCGCGCCGTCGGAGGACTGGCTCGCGATCGCCGCCGACCGCAAGGGCGGCCTGCCGGACTCCGCCCGGCACGTGCTGACCGCCGTGGACCGGGTCCGCTTCGCCCAGGTGTACGCCGGCGGCACGCTGCTCGCGACGGGCCGGGGCACGATCACCGGGCAGGGGCGCTGGCTGGGGCTCAGCCTGATCGAGGTGGTGCCCGTGGCGCGGCGGCGAGGGCTGGCCCGGCGGGTGATCGGCGCGTTGGCCGACTGGGGCCGCGCGGAGGGCGCCACCCGGGTCTTCCTTCAGGTGGAGCAGCGCAACACGGCGGCGGTGACGCTCTACCGAAAGCTCGGCTTCACCACCCACCACACCTACCTGACCCGGGTCGCCCCAACCACCTGACCCC
>NZ_SMKN01000390.1 GCF_004348675.1 Micromonospora sp. KC606
CTGGCGCCATCTGACGGTTCCGGCCGCGGGCGGTATCAGCGGCGTGCCTCGGCGCTCCTGAGCAACGACATCGCACCGATCCGGTCTCCGACAGGCCCGGGTTGGTGTAACCCCCGGTCGATGGGAGAAGCCTGACATGGGCAACGTAGGAAGACGTCTCCGCCGCTCGACACTGGCCGCGCTCACGGGTGCGGCGCTGACCGCCGTGCTGGCGGTCACCTCGGCTGCCGCCGGGCCAGTCGAGGCGCGCCTGGAGAAGGCCGCCGCGAGCCGCACCGACGTCTACATCCGGGACGTCGGCGCCGACGTCGGCGTCGAGCCGCACTCGTTCAACCCGCTGTGGGCCAGTTCCGACATCAAGGTCTGCCCGACCGCGGTCGAGTGCGCCGTCAGCCAGAACCCGATCGTCGGCGTCACCAACTACATCTTCGTGAAGCTGCGTAACCCCGGCCCGTACGGCTCGGGCACCAGCCAGGGCGAGCTGCGCATCTACCGGACGACGCCGGGTGGCGGCGCCGTCTGGCCGACGCACTGGACCCAGATCAGCGCGGTCAACGTGACGGCGTTCGCCGGCACGACCACGGTGACGATTCCCTGGACCGGTGTGCCCGGCCCCGGCCACTTCTGCCTGCTGGCCCGGTGGGTGTCCCCGACCGACCCGATGACCTTCGAGGGCCCGGACATCAGCACCAACACCCGTTACAACAACAACATCGCCTGGCGCAACGTCGACTCGGTGTCGCTCGTCGCGAACGGGCCGACGCAGGTGAGGCCGTTCGCCATCGGCAACTCACTAACCGTGCCGACCAGGAACGACCTGCTCTTCACCCAGCCGACGCAGGGCTTCCCGAACGTCGGCGGCCGGATCATCGCCGACCTGGGCCCGACCCTGTTCGAGCGCTGGCGGGCCGGCGGCAAGGTCGGCGCCGGCGTGCGTGAGGTGGGCAGGACCCAGGTGGAGATCGTCGACCCGGGCAAGGCCAGCCTCGGCAACCTGCTGCTGAACCCCGGTGAGCGGGTGGAGTTCTCACTGCTCTTCTCGGCCGCCGTGGCCACCGACCAGCAGTTCGTGCTCAACGTGACGCAGTTCGGCCCGGACACCAGGGGAGCCGAGCGCACCGACCTCGGTGGCGTGCAGTACCTGATGACGGTCGGACAGAGGTAGACCCGGCCACCATCACCCGGGGTCGTGGGCCGCAGGCCCGCGACCCCGTCGCCGTGCCCGCCGGCATTCCCCCGGGCCATGGCGTCAGCGCAGCGAGACCCAAATGGTGGCCACCGCGTACCCCTCGGTGTGGGCGCGCAGCCGCACCGGGCCGGGTGGGGGAGCACCCAGTGAGAAGAAGCCCACCTCGTCGACCGGCGCCTCGTCGTACGTGCCGGTGGCGGTCTGCGCGCTGACCCGCCCGCCCCTGGGCGGGGAGAGCTGGCCGACGATGCCGGCCTCGCTCACCTCGACCTCCAGCACGACCGCCCCGCTGCGGAACGACAGTGTCCGCGCGGAGCCGGCCGACCGGGTCAGCCCCGCAGGCTCCGCGTCGCACGCCGAGTCGAACATCAGCTCGGCGAGCGCCAATCCCGCGGCCACGTTCCGCCAGGCGAACGCGGCCCGCGCCGCGGTCAGGAACTCCGCCGGCACCGGCCGGGCCTCCCGCAGCGCCGCGCCCAGCTCGGCCGTCAGGGCGTCGTCATCAGCCGGCGGCCACTGCTCCATCGCGGTCACCTCCGTTCGTGCGCGTCGCCGCCGCTCCGAGAAACGGGGCCAACGCCGGGCACTCGCGCAGCCGGCGCAGGCAGCGGGCCTGGGAGGGCCCGATGCTGCCGACCGGCATGCCCAGCCGTTCGCCGATCTCGCGGTAACTCGGCGGCGGGTCGGCCGTCAGAAGGGACAGTAGCTCCTGACAGCGCGGCGGAAGCTGCGCGAAGCCCTCCCGCAACGCCTGCCGCCGCTCGGCGCGCAGCAGTTCCTCGCCCGGGCCCGTCGCGTCCG
>NZ_SMKN01000391.1 GCF_004348675.1 Micromonospora sp. KC606
CAGCCCGGCCGGGGGCGCGGGCACCGAGGGGCGCGGGATCGACGGCTGCGGGGCCGGGTTCAGCTCCGGCCACAGCCCGGCGGTCACCGCCCGGGTACGGCGTAGCCGCAGGGCTCCCCGACGGTTCCGTTCGGCCAGCACCGCGGCGAGGATCAGCGGCTCCGGTACGCCCCGCGGCGGGGGCGGGGAGGTCACCGCCGCCACCTCGCTCCACAGTCCCTGTGCCAGCCGGGTCCGGGACGGCTCGGCGAATCTGCTCGCCCGGGTCAGATACTGCCGTACGGCCAGCGCCAGCGCGTCGTCCATCCGGGTCAGGTCCAGCGTGACCGCCCAGCCGGCCAGCGGCGGAATGATCATCGGGGCGGGTCGCCACGACTGTGCCGTGCGGGTGTGCACCACCATCGTGCCGGCCACCAGGTCGCCCAGTCGTCGCCCGCGTCGGTCGGTCAGCATCACCGTCACCCCGGCCACCCAGCTCAGCAGGGGCAGCACCAGGCCGGGCCACTCCACGGCCACCCCGACCAGCGCCCGGGTCAGCGACTGTCGCAGCCCGACCGGGCCGCCGTCGGCGCTGACCACCTGCACGCCGACGGCCATCTTGCCCGGCGTACGCCCGTGGCAGAAACGCTCGAAGAGCACCGGGTAGCCGACCAGCACGAACACGAGGAAGACCGTCGCGAGGCCCTCGAAGAAGGCGCCGTCGACCAGCCCCGAGGGCAGCAGCTGCGCCGCCAGCGCGCTCAGCGGGATCGCCAGCAGCACCGCCAGCACCGCCTGGGCGACGATGTCCAGCAGCAGTGCCAGCACCCGGGAACCGAGTCGGGCGGCGCGTACGTCCAGCTCGACGGCCTCGCCGCTGACCAGGCTGGCGTCGGCCCAGGCCGGGGCACGGCCGGCCGTGCCGGTCGGGGCGGGCACCGGTGGTTGCGCGGTCACCCGCACAGTGAACACTATGAGCGCCGGACGGGGGAGGACGAGTGGATCTCGACGCGTACGTCGCCGAGCACGAACACGAGTGGCGGCGGCTGGACCAGCTCTGCGGCCGGCGCCGGCCGGACGCCGACGAGATCGACGAGATGGTCGCGCTCTACCAGCGCGCCGCCACCCACCTCTCGGCGCTACGCAGCCGATCGCCCGACCCGGCCCTGGTCAGCCGCCTCTCTCAGCTCGTGCTGCGGGCCCGGGCCCGGATCGCCGGACGGCGTGGCCCGTCCTGGGCGGAGGCGGGCCGGTTCCTGACCGTCGGCTTCCCGGCGGCGGTCTATCGGGCGTGGCCCTGGTGGTGCGCGGTGTCGACCGGCTTCACCGCGCTCAGCTTCTTCCTGATCTGGTACGTCGCCGGTAACCCGGAGACCGCTGCGGCGTTCATCGGCCCGGAGGCGGCGGCCGACCTCGTCGACTCCGGCTTCGCCGGCTACTACACCGAGTTCTCCGCGCCGACCTTCGCCTTCCACCTCTGGACGCACAACGCCTGGATCGCGGCCCAGTGCCTGGCGTCCGGGGTGCTCGTCGTGCCGGTGTTCTACCTGCTCTGGCAGAACGCGCTCAACGTCGGCGTGGTGGGCGGGGTGATGGTCTCCTACGGTCGGGCCGACGTCTTCTTCGGCCTGATCACCCCGCACGGGCTACTCGAACTGACCGGGGTGTTCGTCGCCGCCGGGGTAGGGCTGCGGACCGCCTGGGCGTGGATCTCGCCGCCGCCGCACCTGACCCGGGGGCGGGCGGTGGCCGAGGTGGGACGCTCGGCGATCCTGGTCGCCGTCGGCCTGGTCGGGCTCTTCGCCGTCTCCGCGTTGCTGGAGGCCTTCGTGACCCCGGCGCCGGTGCCGATCGTGCTGCGCGTGGGTGTCGGCGCCGCCGTCTGGCTGGGCTTCCTCGCGTACGTCGTCGTCCTCGGCCGCCGTGCGGTCCTCGCCGGGTCCGCCCGCGCCGAGCGCACCGACCCCTGGCTGGCCGAGCTCCGGCCCTCCTC
>NZ_SMKN01000392.1 GCF_004348675.1 Micromonospora sp. KC606
CGCCCCCGCAGCCCGCCTCGATGTCGCCGCACCCGGCTCCGGCCGTCACCGGGCCGCCCGCGCCGCCGCCCACCGCCGGCTGGTACCAGCCGGCGTGGCAGCAGGGCACTCCGCACGGTGGGCTGCCGCAGCAACCGCAGCCGGCGACCCGGCCGGAAGCGGCCTGGACGCCCGAGGGTCCGGCCCCGACCGCCGAGGACTTCGCCCGCCGCCGGCAGGCCCGCCCCGCCGACCCGGTGGCCACCATGGGCGTACGGGCGGTGGTGAACCGGATCGGGCTGGTGAAGCTTCCCCCGGGGCGGCACGAGCAGGAGGTGAAGCGGGACGTCGAGATGGTCCGCCGCAACTTCGGCGGGCTGCGCCAGGTGACCGTGGTCAATCCGAAGGGCGGCGCGGGCAAGACCGTGGCGATCCTGCTGCTCGCGATGACCTTCGGGCAGAAACGCGGCGGTTACGTGCTGGCCTGGGACAACAACGAGACCCAGGGCACCCTCGGGATGCGCGCCCAGCAGGACTTCCACTCCCGTACCGTCCGGGACATGCTGCGCGACCTCGGCCAGTTCCAGGGCGCGCACGGGCGCATCGGCGACCTGTCGCAGTACGTCCGCTCGCAGGGCGAGGGAATGTTCGACGTGCTCGCCTCGGACGAGTCGGCGACGGGCGGGGAGATGTTGACCGCTGCGGCGTTCGCCGAGATCCGCGAGGTGGTGAGTCGGTTCTACAAGCTGATCTTCGTGGACACCGGCAACAACGTGCGGGCGCAGAACTGGCAGGCCGCGATGGACGCCACCGACCAGTTGGTGGTCACCATGTCGGCCCGCAACGACTCGGCGGAGACCGCCGCGCGGATGCTGGACCACCTGGAGCAGAGCGGCCGGCAGCGGCTCGTCCGGCAGGCGGTGACGGTGGTGTCCATGCCGCCGTCACGCAAGGAGATCGACCTGCCGGCGATCCAGGAACACTTCGCCGCCCGGACCAGGGCGGTGCTGCTGGCGCCGTACGAGCGTTTGATCGACACGGGGGAGCCGATCCGGTACGGCGGGCTCTCCTCCGCGACCCGGGACGCCTGGCTGAAGATCGCCGCCGCGGTCGCCGAAGGGCTCTGACCCGGCGGCCCGGGCCGACAGGCGCCGCCCCGCCGCCGGTACGGGTGTCGGACCGGCGGCGGCGCGGTCGAGGGCGAGTGGCGGGCGGTCGGCCGTCAGACGTGAACGGCGCGGTCGAGTGGCGGGATAGGGGCGCTCGCCCGTCAGGCCTGGGCGCCGGCGAGGGCGTCCCCGGCGGCCGGGTCGCAGTCGCGGAGGAACTGGGCGCAGCGGGCCGCCTCGTCGGCCTCGCCGATCTCGCCAGCGGCCCGGGAGAGCACGTACAGGCAGCGGAGGAAGCCCCGGTTGGGCGCGTGCGACCAGGGCACCGGGCCGTGCCCCTTCCAGCCGTTGCGGCGTAGCTGGTCCAGGCCCCGGTGGTAGCCGGTGCGGGCGTAGGCGTACGCCGGGACGACCTGACCGGCGTCGAACGCCCGGCCCGCGAGCGCCCCCCAGGCCGCGCTGTGGGTCGGGTAGCGGGCCGCCACCTCCTCGTACGCCTCGTCGGTGCCCTGCTGGGCGGCGGACGCCAGGGCCGCGTCGGCCGGGTCGTGCGCGGGCAGGAGGGTGGCCGGTGGCTCAGGCAACAGGTTCTGCATCGCCCCATTCAACCCGCTTCGCCCAGCGGCGCGCGAGGGGGCCCGGCGCGACGCGCTGACTGAACGGTGGATCGGCCGTCCCGCCTGCGGGTCGGCCTGGACAGCCCGGCGGCCCATGCCGCCACGCAAAGTTTTCCACTACAACTATTGGTCCGGAACCTCCCCAGGACCGGTGACGCAGGAGCCCGGCGGCCAGTCCACCGGGCTCCTGCCCTTCCGGGCCCACCC
>NZ_SMKN01000393.1 GCF_004348675.1 Micromonospora sp. KC606
GTCCGAGGGCTGCGGGTGGGGGACTGCTTCCGGGTCGGGGACACCGCGCCGGGTACGCGCACCGCGCCGGACGAGGTCACCACGGTGCCGTGCACCGAACCGCACGACGGGGAGCTGATCGACCGCCTGCCCGGCTACGAGCGGTACGCCGGCGAGGGGTACCCCGGCACCGCCGCGCTCTCCGCCCGCGCGGAGACCGAATGTCGGCGGCAGCAACGCAACTACGTCCTCGACCCGCTGTCGCTCCCGGCCGACGTGCGGCTGCGCTGGTACGTCCCGTCCCGAGTCGAGTGGGGTACCGACCCGCGGATCACCTGCTACCTGGCCGCCGGCGCGCAGCCGTTGACCCGCCCCCTACGGCAGGACGCGACGGTGCTCCGCCCCGAGCAGCTCACGTACCTGATGGCGGTCCGCGAGTTCGACGAGGCCCGGACCACCCTCGCCGCCCAGGGGCCAACCGCCCCGCCGGCCGAGTTGCGCACCCTGGTGGAACGGGCGGCCTCGGCGAACGCCAGCATGTGGCTCGCCCTCAGCGGGGCGACCTGGCCGGCGCAGGCCCGGGAGCCGATCGAGAAGCTGATCGCCGAGGCGCAGGGGGCGGCGGTGTCCTGGCGGGACGCCGAGAAGGCCCCCGACCGGGAGCAGATGCTTCGACTGGTGGCGCAGGCCGAACAGCGCCGCGACCCGCAGACCGACCTGGCCGTACGGCAGGCTCTGGGGCTGTCCACGACGCAGGGCGACCCGGCTCGCTGAGCCGGTGCGCCACCCCGTCGGGTGCCGATCTGCCCCCGCTCGGACCAGCAGGCGGCGAGCTGCCCAGGTGCGCTACCGACGGTCATGCGATGACCACTCGGGTGGTCCCAGGCGGACGTTACGGGGAGCGCGTGCCGCGGGACGCGGCCCTAGGCTGGTGGCGGAGTCGACCGGTCAGGTCGACGTGGACGGGAGCCGGCGATGGACACCTGCCGCGGGGGCACGTCGGCGCGTGCCGCGGGTCAGGGTTCGGTGACGGCCCGGTACACGTCCTCGATGCGGGCGGCCAGCAGCACCTCGCCCTCGGTCAACGGCTCGCCGTCGCCGTGGCCGACGCGAATCTGCGTCTCGGAGTCGCGCCGGTTGATCTCTGGGCGCAGCCGCAGCGCGTCGGCCACCACCTTGACCCGCTCGGTCAGCGCCGCGTGCTGGGTGTCGTCGATGACGAGGGTACGGCGAATCTGCTCGCCCTCGCGGGTCCACCCGCTGAGCATCGTCAGCGCGTCGCTGAGATAGTCGTGCTTTGCCCGGCTGCTGAACAGCGCGCGCATCACCGCACCTCCCAGGCGTCGTTGCCGGCTTGTGGCCAAATCGTCGCCGTCCCGTGTCCTTGTGATGTTCCCCAGTCTGTCGGGCAGGCACCCGATGTGTCCACGCCCACACTTCCGTGTTCTGCTGACCTGATGGCCGGGCTAGGTACCCGAATTGCCGATTGATCTGGCACGCTGGACGCCCGTGCGGACCGAACGGGTAGGCGGAAACGGACAGGCCGAGCGGCGCGAGCCGAGAGTCATCGTCGGCGCGGCGATCATCTCCGGAGGGCGGGTGCTGGCCTGCGCGCGATCCGCGCCTCCCGAGGTCGCCGGCCGGTACGAGTTCCCCGGCGGCAAGGTCGAGCCGGGGGAGAGCGAGGTGGCCGCGCTGGTCCGCGAGTGCGCCGAGGAACTGGCCGTACGGGTGGCGATCGGCGACCGGGTCGGCGGCGACGTCCGGATGGCCCACGGCCGCTCGGTGCTCAGGGTGTACACGGCCCGCCTGCTGCACGGGGACGAGCCGCGGGCGCTGGAACACTCCGCCATGCGCTGGCTCTCCGCGACGGAGCTGGACTCCGTCATCTGGCTCCCCGCCGACGCCCCCATCG
>NZ_SMKN01000394.1 GCF_004348675.1 Micromonospora sp. KC606
GGACCCCCATGCCCTCGTCACCGCTGCTCAACCCGCGCACCTACGACCCCGCCCACCTCGACCCCGAGTCCCGGCGGCTGCTGCGTGCCACCGTCGACTTCTTCGAGCAGCGGGGCAAGAGGGCCCTGGTCGACAGCTACAACCGGCACGACTGGTACGGCGACTTCCTCGACTTCGCCGCCAAGGAGGGACTTTTCGCCGCCTTCTGCACCCCGGCCGCCGACGGCGGCGGCGACCCGGCCAAACGCTGGGACACCGCCCGCAACGCCGCGCTGAGCGAGGTGCTCGGCTTCTACGGCCTCGGCTACTGGTACACCTGGCAGGTCACCGTCCTCGGCCTCGGCCCGGTGTGGCAGAGCGACAACACCGCCGTCCGGGTCCGTGCCGCCGAGCTGCTCGACTCCGGGCACGTGATGGCGTTCGGCCTCTCCGAGCGCAACCACGGCGCCGACATCTACTCCACCGACATGCTGCTCACCCCGGATGGCTCCGGCGGGTTCCGGGCCACGGGCGGCAAGTACTACATCGGCAACGGCAACGTCGCCGGCCTGGTCTCCGTCTTCGGTCGCCGCACCGACGTGGACGGCCCCGACGGGTACGTCTTCTTCGCCGCCGACAGCCGGCACCCGGCGTACCGGCTGGTGGGCAACGTGGTGAACGCGCAGATGTTCGTCAGTGAGTTCCGGCTGGAGGACTACCCGGTGCGCGCCGAGGACGTGTTGCACACCGGCCGGTCCGCCTTCGACGCCGCGCTCAACACCGTCAACGTCGGCAAGTTCAACCTCTGCACCGCCAGCATCGGCATCTGCGAGCACGCCATGTACGAGGCGGTCACCCACGCCCACAACCGGGTCCTCTACGGCCGGCGGGTCACCGACTTCCCGCACGTGCGTCGGGAGCTGACCGACGCGTACGCGCGCCTGGTGGCGATGAAGGCGTTCAGCGACCGGGCCGTCGACTACTTCCGTTCGGCCGGCGCGGACGACCGCCGCTACCTGCTGTTCAACCCGATGACCAAGATGAAGGTGACCACCGAGGGCGAGAAGGTCGTCGACCTGCTCTGGGACGTCATCGCCGCCAAGGGCTTCGAGGCCGACACCTACTTCGACAAGGCCGCCCGGGACATCCGTGGCCTGCCCAAGCTCGAAGGCACGGTGCACGTCAACCTGGCGCTGATCCTCAAGTTCATGGCCAACTACCTGTTCGCCCCGGCCGAGTTCCCGCCGGTGCCGACCCGCCACGACCCGGCCGACGACGAGTTCCTGTTCCGGCAGGGCCCGGCGCGCGGCCTGGGCGGGATTCGCTTCCACGACTGGCGGACCGCGTACGACGCGCACGCCCACGTGCCGAACGTGGCTCGGTTCACCGAGCAGGCCGACGGGCTGCGCACACTGCTGGCCGCACACGCTCCGACCGAGGAGCAGCAGCGGGACCTGGACTTCCTGCTCGCCGTCGGGCAGCTCTTCGCGCTGGTCGTCTACGGCCAGCTCATCCTGGAGCAGGCCGCGCTGACCGGCCTGGACGTCGACCTGCTGGATAAGATATTCGACATCCTGGTCCGCGACTTCTCCTTCCACGCCACCGAACTGCACGGCAAGGCGGCCACCAGCGACGAGCAGGCCGCCTGGGCGCTGGCCCACGTCCGCCGCCCGGTCGCCGACCCGGAGCGCACCGCCCGGGTGTGGGCCCAGGTCACCGCCCTCTCCGGGGCGTACGAGATGCTGCCCTGACCCGCCGCCCCCCCACTC
>NZ_SMKN01000395.1 GCF_004348675.1 Micromonospora sp. KC606
GGGTGGGTCACCGGGGTTCTCCTTCGCTCGGGTGGTGGCGCGCTGCCGTGACCGTACGGGTCACCAGGTCCAGCGAGCGGGCCAGTGCCAGCAGTTCGCCGTCGGTGGCCGGCTCGGCGCCGTACAGCAACTCGTGGATCTCGTCGGGTCGGCGGCCGGCGTACCGGGCGACCAGAGTGGCCACCTCGGCGGGCGGCGCGGTGGCGGGCAGGTTGAGGCGGGTGCCCAGCCGGTCCCGGGCGGCCGAGCGCAGCGTGGTGGCGGCGGGACCGCGCGCCCGGGCCCGCTGGTAGAGCCGCGCCCGGCCGAGGACAGTCTCGGCGGAGCGGACCCACACCGGCAGCGGCTCGGTGACCGGTGGGCCGAGCCGACGGGCACGCCAGAACACCATCAGCAGCGCGGCCAGCGCGAGCTGGAGCAGCAGCGCCCAGAACCAGTCCGGGAAGGCCGACCAGAGCGGGTTGTCGTCCGGCCCCTCGCCGCCGGCCTGCTCCCGCCGACCGCCGTCGTCAGGGCCGTCGGCGGGGCCGCCGTCGCCGGCCGGGTCGCCGTTCGCGTTGCCGTCGCCAAGGTGGTCGCCCGGCGTGCCCCACGGGGTGGGTGACCAGGCCGGCTCGCCGCTGACGCCGGTGCCGAGGCGCGGCGGCGGGGCGGGGCCGTCCAGGTCGAGCCAGACCACCCGACCACGGTCGCCGAGCAGCCCGGCCGCCAGGTCCTCGTTGCCCCAGTCGTCGATCCGGTCGTTGCGGAAGGGGTCGCTCGCCCCGATGACCACCACGTCGGCCGTCCAGGGCAGGTGGACCAGGCCGCCGGAGTAGCAGCGGCGCAGTTCCCCGGTGTGCCCCCGGGGCGCGGCGTAGCGCTGGAGTGCCGCGGCGGCGGTGCCGGCCCGGGCCGCCTCGGGCAGCGGGCAGGGCTGACCGTCGGCGTCGGGGCGGACCGCGCGGGCCGCCCAGCGGCGGTCGGTGCGGACCACCGGCAGGCCGACCTGTTCCAACACGCGGCGGGACGGGTCGACCAGCACGAGCCGGTTGCCGGCGGGCAGGTCTCCCAGGGCGCCGACGGTGCCCGGGTGCAACAACTCCGGGGCCGGTACGAAGAGCGTGCCCGGCCGGTCGTCGAGGGCCAGCAGTGCGGCCAGGATGTCGGTTTCGCGCTGCACGGCGACGCCCCGGCCGCTCAGCGTCCCGGCGAGCCGGCTGCCGCCGTGCTCGGCGGTCGTCACCGGGGAGAGGAAGCCCGGGGTGGTCGGGTCCGGTTGGTCCGCCGCGTGGGTGACCAGGGTGGCCACGACCAGAGCGGCGGCGAGCGTGAACGGGAGCACGATCCGGTGCCGGCGGCGTCGCCGCCCGGTCGGAGCGCCCCGCTCGGGTCTCGGCGCGGGCGGCGTGGCGGCGGCCGTCATCGTGGCTCCTCCGGCCGGCCGGCGAGTACCCGGTCCAGTTCGTCGGCGAGTTCCCGCATCCGCCGGTCGTGCTCGGCCAAGGCGGGGCGGTGGGCGTACCAGAGCGTGGAGAAGAGCGCGGCGGCGGCGCGCAGCGGCGGGTCGACCACGGGCAGGTGGCGAGACGCCTCCTCGGTCAGTTCGGTCACGGTCAGGCCGGGCCGTTGCGCGACCGCCCCGGCGGCGACCAGCCGGCGGACCATGCCGCGCAGCCGTTCCCGGACGGCCTCGGCGAAGCGCCCCTCGGCGGCCAGCCGGTCGGCGAGGGGGTGGCCCGGGGTGTCGTCGCCGACCCGGGGG
>NZ_SMKN01000396.1 GCF_004348675.1 Micromonospora sp. KC606
CCCGCGCACCCCCCGCCCGGTCACCCTCAACGTCTGGGAGGCCGTCTACTTCGACCACGACCTCGGCCGGCTCACCGCCC
The DNA here is from genome assembly GCF_004348675.1 of Micromonospora sp. KC606. GTDB lineage: Bacteria > Actinomycetota > Actinomycetes > Mycobacteriales > Micromonosporaceae > Micromonospora. The sequence goes on from NZ_SMKN01000396.1 coordinate 81, forward strand.
TGGCTGACCGGGCCGCCGAGGTGGGCGTGGAACGATTCGTGCTCGACGACGGCTGGTTCCGCGGCCGGCGGCACGACCAGGCCGGCCTCGGGGACTGGTACGTCGACGAGGAGGTGTGGCCGGACGGGCTCCAGCCGCTGATCGACCACGTCCGGGGGCACGGGATGCAGTTCGGGCTCTGGGTCGAGCCGGAGATGGTCAACCCCGACTCCGACCTGTTCCGCGCTCACCCGGACTGGGTGCTCCAGGCGCCGGGACGGTTGCCGCCCCCGTGGCGGTTCCAGCAGGTGCTCGACCTGGCCCATCCCGACGCGTACGACCATCTGCTCGACCAGCTCGACGGCCTGCTGTCGCAGCACGACGGCATCGCGTACCTCAAGTGGGACCACAACCGGGACCTCACCGAGGCCGGGCACGGCGGCCGGCCCGGAGTGCACGCGCAGACCGTGGCCGTCTACCGGCTGCTGGACGAGCTGCGCCGTCGGCATCCCGGGGTGGAGATCGAGAGTTGCTCCTCCGGTGGGGCACGGATCGACCTGGAGATCCTGCGCCGCACCGACCGGGTCTGGGCCAGCGACTGCAACGACGCCCTGGAACGGCTGTCGATCCAGCGGTGGACCGGTCTGCTGCTGCCGCCGGAGCTGGTCGGCACCCACATCGGTCCCGAACGCTCGCACACCACCCACCGGGTCCACGACCTGGGTTTCCGGGCGGTCACCGCGCTCTTCGGCCACCACGGCATCGAGTGGGACATCAGCGGGATCACCGCCGCCGAGCGGGCCGAACTGGCTGCCTGGGTGGCGCTGCACAGGCGGCTGCGTCCGCTGCTGCACGGCGGCCGGGTGGTCCGGGTCGACCACCCGGACCCGGCGGTGCAGGCGCACGGCGTGGTCGCCCACGACCGTTCCCACGCCGTGTACGCGGTGTCCCGCCTGGCCACCTCCGCCGCGCAGGTCCCCGGTGTGGTCCGGCTGCCCGGCCTCGCGCCGGCCCGCCGGTACCGGGTACGTCCGCCGGCCGGGGTGCCGGCGCCGGCGGTGATCCAGCACGCCCCGCCGGTCTGGCTGGCCTCGGACGACGGTGTGACGCTCGGCGGGGCCGTGCTCGGCTCGGTGGGGCTCCAGATGCCCGCGCTGCACCCCGAGCAGGCGCTGCTGCTGGAGGCCACCGCGATCGACTGAGCCGGGGCGTACCGAACGGGAGGTGGCCGGGTCCGTGCGGACCCGGCCACCGGTGGATCAGCTCGCGGTGCAGGTCACCGCGGGGACGGGGTTGTTGCCGCTGGAGCTGCCGATGAAGCCGAAGTTGGTGCTGGCGCCGGCGCCGAGCCGGCCGTTGTAGGAGAGGTTGCGGGCGGTCACCGCCGACCCGCTGCGGGTCACCTCGGCGTTCCATGCCTGGCTGATGGACTGGCCGTTGGCGAAGGTCCAACGCACCGTCCAGCCGTTGATGGCCGCGTTGCCGGCGGTCACCTTGACCTCGCCCTGGAAGCCGCCCGACCACGAGTTGACGACGGTGTAGGTGGCGGTGCAACCGCCCGGTGCCGGCGTGCTGGGCGCGGGCGTGCTGGGCGCGGGCGTGCTGGGCGCGGGCGTGCTGGGCGCCGGGGAGCTGGGGGCCGGGCTGGTC
>NZ_SMKN01000397.1 GCF_004348675.1 Micromonospora sp. KC606
CGCCACGCGAGTCCAGTCCACCCGGCCTGCCGACCACCATGGCGGCGCTGGGCGACTCCGTCAGCTCCGGCTTCGGCTCCTGCCTGGCGCTCACCTCATGCCGGCGCAACTCGTGGTCCACCGGGGACGGCGTCCGGGTGGAGAGCCACTACCGCCGGCTGCTCGACGCCAACCCGAACATCCGCGGCCGGGCGCGCAACCACGCCGTTCCCGGGGCGCGGGCCGCAGCGCTCGCCGGTCAGGCCGAAGCCGCCGTACGCGACCGGGCCGACTACGTCACCGTGCTGATCGGGGCCAACGACGCCTGCCGGGGCGACATCGACAATATGACGACGGTGGCGACGTTCCGCAGCCAGGTCGACCGAGGGCTGCGGGTACTGCGCGAGGGCCGACCGAAGGCGCGCGTGCTGGTGGCCAGCATCCCCGACCTGCACCGGCTCTGGGAGATCGGGCACACCGAGCCGCGGGCTGTCCGGGCCTGGCGAGCCGGGATCTGCCCGGCGCTGTTGGCGAACCCGACCTCCACCGCACCGGCCGACCGCGCCCGCCGGGCCGCTTTCCGGCAGCGGATCGACGCCTACAACGCCGAGCTGAAGGCCGCCTGCCGAGCGTACGGGTCGCGCTGCCGGCACGACGGCGGCGCGGTGCACCGGGCCCGGTTCACCCTCGCGGAGGTCAACGCGCTGGACTGGTTCCACCCCAATGCGGCCGGGCAGAACCGGCTCGCCGACGTGACCTTCCCGGCCGCCGGCTGGCGGCTCTGATCCCGGCCGCCGACTGGCGGCTCTGACCGTCCGTGCCACCGTCGCGCAGGCTCCCGATCGCGGCGTCGACTGGTACGCCGGGCTCGACCGGGACGCCGGCCGATTCACGTCGCGCCCGGCGGCACCGCCACGCCCCCTGACGGGACGCGGCGACACCGCCGGGCCGGGTCAGGGACGCCGGGTCTGGGCCAGGCCCGACCGGCCGGCCCGGTACAGCGCCCGGGCACGTTCGGCGAGATCCTTCGTCGCCGAGGAGTTGGCCCAGGTACCGAGAATGATCGCGGCGCCGGGGACGACCTTGGCGAACATCCGCTTGGCCGCCCGCACGCCGGCCATCCGCGCCAGCCGGACACCCAGTTGCAGCATCACCCGGCCCAGCGGGTGCTGCGCCGCGTGGCCGAAGAGGGCGCCGGCCCGTTCCCGGCCGGCGGCCACGCCGAGGGCCAGCCGGGCGGTCTCCGCCACCTTGTGCACCTTCTGCAACACCAGCAGGTCGGTGGCCCGGTCCGGGTGGACCGGGTCCGCGCCGTACGCCGCAGCGATGTGCAGCACCATCCGGGCCTGCGTCCACGCCAGCACGCCGACGTCGATGACCGCTCCGGGCAGGCCGGCCACACCGGAAACCGCCCCGGAGAGGCGTGCCCGGTTGACGAACCGGCGGACGGCCTGTTCGACGAGTTCGTCGGCGGTGACGTCGGGCCGCTCGGCGCGGGCCTGGGCGGCCCACTCGGCAGCCTCCGGCCCGAGCCGGCGGACCGCCTCCAGGGCGAGGTGTTCCGGCGCGTACTGCGGGTCGTCGCGCATCCGGTCCCAGAGCGTCGCGGGCGGCGCCTCGGGGGCGTCCGCCGCGCGGGCGGGCGCGGCGGACGTGGTCGGGGCCGGCGTCGGGG
>NZ_SMKN01000398.1 GCF_004348675.1 Micromonospora sp. KC606
GTCCGTGGCGGTGCTGGGGGCGGGGCTCGGCGCGGCCGCCGAGGCGGACGGGCTCGGCGCCGGTCCGGGCTGCCCCGTCTCCGTGCACCCGGGGAGAAGCAGCGCGGTCAGGGCGGTGAGAGCGACGCCGGCACGTCGCGGGGAAATCGGCACGCGCCCCATCAAACCCGGCGTCGAGTGGCTGCGGCAACCCGACCGGTGGGTCGGGCCGCGCCGGGCGTGCCGGTCCGCGCCCGGCTGTCCGGGTACGCGTTCCGGCTCAACCGACCCGGGTGAGCAGCGTCACCGGAGCGCCGTCGCCGGCGTGCCGGTAGGGCTCCAGCTCGGCATCCCAGGGGGTGCCGAGCGCCTTGTCGAGGGCGTGCGCGAGCGCCTCCGGAGCGCGGGCGGCGGCCATGATGCTGCGCAGGCGGTCCTCGCCGAGCTGGATGTCCCCGGCCGCGCCGACGGTGGCCCGGAACAGGCCGCGACCCGGCACGTGCATGAAGCGCTCCCCGTCGGTGCCCAAACTGGGTTCCTCGGTCACCTCGAAACGGATCATGGGCCACTGCCGGAGGGCAGCAGCCAGCTCGGCGCCCGTTCCCGGGCGACCGGTCCACCCGCACTCGGCCCGGCGGGCGCCGGGATCGACGGGCTGGGCCGTCCACTGCAGGTTGACCGGCGCGGCGAGGACGCGCGCGATCGCCCACTCGACGTGTGAGCACACGGCGAGTGGGGTTGAGTGGACGTATACGACGCCACGCGTTGGCACGGTGACCTCCCGGAGAGCGAGGTGCGTCTTCCCCTACGACCTCGGCCATCCAGGTGGCTTGTGCAACTCATGATGACTCGTGTGACGCATGGTGCGCCAGGGAATCGGGAAATCCGCCACCGGGAAATAGCCGCCGGCCGGCCCCGGTTGTGCCCCTCGGACAGGCACGGTGACCAGCCAGGCGTCGTGGTCGTGTACAGTTCTCTGGGCGGTTCTGTGCCGCCGCACACTTTCGCGGGCCGAGGCTCATCCGGGCGTCACCCGCATCAGCCCCCGGACGGTTCCCGTCCTCCCGTACGTCTGCAAGGAGTACCTCCGTGGCGAGCAACACCTCTAAGACCGCGCGCGCGTCAGTCCGGGCCGGCCAGGCTGGCCAGGGTGGCGCCCTCAGCGTGCTGGGCGAGTTCAAGTACCTCATCCCGCTCAACGGCGGCAAGCACGCCTACGTGCGCAACCTGACCAACGGCAAGACCGCGCACCTGCGCACCGACTCCGAGGCGTTCGTCGAGGAGATCCGGGTGCTGGCCGCCGCCGGCCACGCCGCCAAGATCCGCGTCGAGATCAACAACCTCGCCGCGGCCCACCCGGACCACGGCTGGGACAAGACCGAGAAGCGTCTCGTCGAGGCCGGCGTCTTCGAGGGCTGAGCCCCTCCCCGAGTCACACCCGCAACCGCCCGCCGGGTCACCCCGGCGGGCGGTTCGGCTTCTCCGGGTAGGTGCCCGGCCGGGCTTGGCTGGCCCCGGCCGGGCTTGGCTCGCCCCGGCCGGGCTTGGCTCGCCCCGTTTGCCGCGTGTCGGGCTGTCCGGGCAGCGGGACACCCCGACATGCCGCGACCGGGTGAATCCTGGCGGGACTCGCGGCCCGGCCCGGGACCGGGGCGGGCCCGGGAC
>NZ_SMKN01000399.1 GCF_004348675.1 Micromonospora sp. KC606
CATCGGATTCGACTCCAACGACCGAGCCAACCCCAGCCGCGACTCGTACATCCGACCCGCGCCACCCCACAACCGGTCGAACGCCGGCTGCACCGACGCCACAATCCCGAACTCGACGAACCCCGCGATCAACCGCTTGTTCATGAGCTCCGCGTGCTCCACCCGGTGCCGCGCCGCCCGCACCCGGTCCGTACCCAACGTCACCGCCGCCGCCGCGAACCCCGCCAACACCGTCGAGATCGCCGCATCCCCGATCGCGTGGAACCCGCCCTGCATCCCGTGCACGGCGCAATCCACCAGATGGTCACGCACCTGCTCCGCCGACAGGAACCCGTGCCCACAACCCTCACCGTCCAGGTACGCCGACGACACGTGCGCCGTCCGCGCCCCCAACGCCCCGTCGGCGAACAGGTCCCCGCCCGCGCCCACCGCACCCAGCTGGCGGGCCCGCGCCGCGCCGCCCAACTCGCCCCAGTACCCGTACACCTCCGGTAGGCCCACACCGGAGACCGCCAGCAGGCCCGTGAAGTCCTCCTCGTCGGAGATCTCCGGCCCACCGCACTCGTGCACCGCCACGATGCCCAGCGACGCCGCGTGCCCGAGCGCCAACCGCTGCGCCGCCACCCGCTGCGCCCGGCTCACCGACGCGAAAGCCGCCGCCCGCACCACATGGTGCGCGTCCCGACGCACCCAACCCGACACGTCGTACCCCGGCGCCGACACCACCTCCGGACAACCCGCCAGCAACGCCCGCGACACCAACGCCGAATGGATCGACGCCTGCGACAGATACACCCGCCGACCCCCGGCCGCCCGGTCCAACTCACCGGCGTCCGGCGGCTCCGGGACCACCCAGCACGACTCGTCCCAGCCGTGCCCCAGCACCACCGCGTCCGCCGGCAGCCCACCGGCGAACGCCGCCACCGCCTCCAACAGCTCACCCGCCGACCGCACGCCCGACACGTCCAGGCCCGACAACGCCAGACCGGTGTCCGTGGCGTGCACGTGCGCGTCCACGAACCCGGGCGTCACCAACGCTCCGTCCAGCTCCACCACCCGCTCCGCCGCCGGCGCGTCCGCGTCGACGCCCAACCAGGCGACCCGACCGTCACGCACCAACAACGCCGTCGCGCTCGGCTCGGCAGGACAGTGCAGCACTCCGCCGCGGTACAACGTCGAGGGATTCGTCATGGCAATCAGTCTGCCGCCAACCGGGCCTCGAACAGCCCACGCACCCCCGGCTCCGAACGCAGCAGACCCAACGCCAGCTCCGCGTGCCCGGGCACATACCCGTTGCCCACCAGCATCGTCACGTCCGCCGCCAAGCCCTCCGCGCCCAACGCCGCCGCCGCGAAACTCGTCGCCATCGAGAAGAAGACCACCGTCCCGCCATCCGCCGTGGCCAGCACCGCCCCGTGCTCACATCCCGGCACGTCCACGCACACCACCGTCACGTCCGCCGGCCCACCCAGCGCCGACGTCACCGCCGTCGACAAGCCCACCGGATCCCGCGCGTCGGCCACCACCACCACGTCCGCCAATCCGGCCGCGTGCAGAGCCCTCCGCTCCGCCTCCCCCGGCAC
>NZ_SMKN01000039.1 GCF_004348675.1 Micromonospora sp. KC606
GGTCGCGGGGCCCGGGGGACGGCTGGTCGCATAGATGATCCCTCGACGTCGGGATGTGAGCGTTAACAAACAGGAATTCTCTGTGCAACAAATCACCCGCGTCAAGGATCCGAACGGTGCCTTTCCGCTGCGTAGGCGCACGTTCACTCGCGCAACGGGGCAGCACAGGACCGCGACGGGCAGGGCCACGCCCCGGGGTGGCGCGGGCCGAGGCGTCCGGGCCACGTCGAGGACGTGATGTGCCACGGGCCGGCGACGCCCGCCGGACCCGGTGCCAATCCGCGCTCGACAGCGGAATCGCCCGCTCAGCCCGGCAGGACGGCGCTGCTGGCTCGGGCCACGAGCATCGGCGGGACCGCTGGCGGGGCGACTCCGGAGACCGTCGCGTCGGCGTCGAGCAGCTCCAGCAGCGTCGTCACACACCGGCGACCCACCTCGTCGAAGTCCTGGCGGATCGTGGTCAGCGGCGGCGACAGGTACTTGGCCTCCGGGATGTCGTCGAAGCCCACCACACTGACGTCGTCGGGCACCCGCCGGCCACGCTGGTGCAGGGCGCTCAGCAGGCCCAGCGCCTGGTGGTCGTTGGCGCAGAAGACCGCCGTGACCTCCGGCCGGTCGGCCAGGGAGAGCCCGATCTCGTACCCCGAGCGCGGACTCCAGTCGCCGACCAGGACCGGCGGCACCGGCCGACCGGCCGCGTCCAGGGCCTGTCGCCAGCCCTCGACACGGTCGCGCGCCTCCAGCCAGTCCCGAGGACCGCCGATGTGCCACACCGTCTCGTGCCGCAGACCGAGCAGGTGCTCCACGGCCATCCGCGCGCCGGTCACCTGGTCCACCGAGATGCTGGGCAGCACCCCCGCGCCCCCACCGGCCTCGACGACCACGGCGGGCACCCCGGTGGGCAGCCCGTGCACCGCGATGGCCGCCGTCATCAACGGCGCGATGATGACCACCCCGGCCACCGACTGCTCGGTGAGAGCGCCGATGGCCGCCGTCATACCGGCGCGGTCCAACTGCTCCAGTGCCACGATGTTGATGCCGTAACCGGCGGCCCGGGCGGCCCGTTCCACTCCCAGCAGGGTGGCGGCCGGGCCGTAGAGGATGGTGTCGAAGCTGACCACCCCGATGACCCGGGACCGCCGGCCGGCCAGGCCCCGGGCCAGCGCGTTGGGGCGGTAGTTGAGCTGGTGCACGGCGCGCAGCACCCGCTCGCGGGTCTCCTGCCGGACGCTGGGGTGATTGTTGAGTACCCGCGACACGGTCTGGTGCGAGACACCGGCGAGCCGGGCCACGTCGCTCATCACCGCAACCCGCGCACCCGGCTGCTGACCCATGGCTACCCCCTCGTGCTCCTCGTCGACCTGCGGTGAGTCACGCCAACCGGCCGACCCGGACACCGCGCCGCGGGCGACGGCCCGTCCGGACCATCCCCTCCGGCGACGGCACCACCGAACAGCCGCGCCGCGGGCGGCGGCCGGCGCGGCCCCGGTGCCAGGGGGACGCGCCGGCCACCGCCGACGCGGCGCGGCGGTCAGAAGCCCCGCGCCAGCCGGTAGTAGGCCTGGTTCCACCGCAGTTCGTCGGCGAGCCGCCGGGTGGTCGTGTCCGCGTCGATGACCACCAGCTCGGTGGCCACCATCTCGGACAGGTCGTACAGCTCCTCCACCCCGACGGCCTGGGACAGCACGGTGTGGTGCGGCGCGCCGGCGGTGAGCCACGCCTCCGCCGACCGGGGCAGGTCCGGACGCGGCCGCCACACGGCCCGGGCCACCGGCAGCTTCGGCAGCGGGTGCGGCGGGACGACCACGTCGATCTCGTTGGCGACCAGCCGGAACCGCTCCCCCATGTCGGCCAGGCCGAGCACCACGGCCGGACCGGCCTGGGCGTCGAAGACCATCCGCACCGGGTCCTCCCGGCCACCGATGCCCAGCGGGTGGATCTCCACGTTCGGGGTGTCGGCGGCGATCGTCGGGCACACCTCCAGCATGTGCGCGCCGAGGACCACCTCCTGCCCGGGCGTGAGGTCGTAGGTGTAGTCCTCCATGAAGGACGTGCCGCCGGTGGTACCGACCGACATCGCCTTCAGGGTGCGGACCAGGACGGACGTCTTCCAGTCCCCCTCGCCACCGAAGCCGTAGCCGTCGGCCATCAGTCGCTGCACCGCGATGCCGGGCAGCTGGCGCAGGCCGCCGAGGTCCTCGAAGTTGGTGGTGAAGGCCCGGAAGCCGCCGGCCTCGAGGAACTCGCGCAGCCCCGCCTCGATCCGGGCGGCGTAGCGCAGGGAGTCGTGCCGCTCCCCGCCCGGACGCAGTTCGGGCACCAACCGGTAGCTGTCGTCGTACTCCTTGACCAGCTCGTCGACGCGCGCGTCCGCGACGGCGTCGACCGCCGCGACCAGGTCGTTGACCCCGTAGGTGTTGACCGAGACGCCGAAGCGCAGCTCCGCCTCGACCTTGTCGCCCTCGGTCACCGCCACGTCGCGCATGTTGTCGCCGAAGCGGGCCAGCCGCAGCGACCGCATCTCGGCGTGCCCGACCGCGGCCCGGACCCAGGCCGCGACCCGGGCGGTGACCTGCGGGTTGCTCACGTGGCCGGCGACGGTCTTGCGGGCCACCCCGAGCCGGGTCTGCACGAACCCGAACTCCCGGTCGCCGTGCGCGGCCTGGTTGAGGTTCATGAAGTCCATGTCGATCTCGGACCAGGGCAGCGCCATGTTGGCCTGGGTGTGCAGGTGAAGCAGCGGGGTACGCAGCGCGTCCAGGCCGGAGATCCACATCTTCGCGGGTGAGAAGGTGTGCATCCAGGCGATCACCCCGACCGCGCCCTGGACGGCGGCGTCGCGGCAGACCGCCAGGATCTCGGCGCTGGAGGTGAGCACCGGCTTCCACACGACCCGGGCGGGGATGGCGGGATCGGCGTCGAGCTGCGCGGCGATCTGCCGGGACTGCTCGGCCACCTGCTGCAGGGTCTCCGGGCCGTACAGACCCTGGCTCCCGGTGAGGAACCAGACCTCGGGGGCCGGCGATGGGTCAGTCATGGGGTTGCCTTCCGGGGTAACGGTCGGGTTACTTCTTGCGGATGCCGACGAGACGCTGGAGCAGGATGAAGGCGAACAGCAGGGCGCCGATCACGATCTTCGTCCACCACGAGCTGAGGGTCCCGTCGAAGGTGATCAGCGTCTGGATCACGCCGAGCACCAGGACACCCAGCACGGTGCCGAACACGTAGCCCGAGCCGCCGGTCAGCAGGGTGCCGCCGATGACGACCGCGGCGATCACGTCCAGCTCCATGCCGACGGCGATCAGCGGCGCGCCCGAGAGGGTGTAGAAGGAGAGCAGGATGCCGCCGATCGCCGAGCAGAGCCCGCTGATGGTGTAGACGGCGATCTTCGTACGCCCCACCGGCAGGCCCATCAGCAGGGCCGACTGGGGGTTGCCGCCGATGGCGTACACGTTGCGTCCCAGCCGGGTGTACGCCAGCGCGATCGCCGCCACCGCGACCACCGCCAGGGCGATCAACACGCTGACCGAGACGAAGTTCTCGCCGATCCGGATGCGCTCCTGCGCGGCCGAGGTCCAGAACCCGTCGGTGATCGGGATGGACGTCGAGCTGATCCAGGTGCACAGGCCCCGGGCGAAGAACATCCCGGCCAGGGTGACGATGAACGGCTGGATGTCGAAGAAGTGGATGACGCAGCCCATCGCCAGGCCCAGCGTCGGGCCGATCAACAGCGCGATCACCAGCACCAGCGCCGGATCCAGCCCGTCACGCAGCAGCGACGCGGAGACCATCGCGGTCAGCGCCACCACCGAGCCGACCGACAGGTCGATGCCGCCGGTGAGGATCACGAAGGTCATCCCCACCGCGACGACGAGCAGGAACCCGTTGTCGATGAAGATGTTGAAGATGACCTGGATGTTGGAGAAGGCGCGGTACTGCGAGACGCCGACGCCGTACATGACGAGCAGCAGGACGAAGGTGGCCAGCACCGGCACGTGCCGTTGCGGCACCCGCCACCAGGCCCGGTCGGCGCGTACGGCCAGTGGTGTGGTGGTCATGCCGGGACCTGCTCCTTCTGCTTCTCGGCGGTGGGCGCCGGGGGCGGCGCCAGGCTCTTCCTCCGACGGAACCGGGCCCGGAACGCCGGGGCCTGGATGAGGCAGACCGCGATCACCACCACGGCCTTGAACAGCAGCGCCGTCTGCGGATCGATGTTCATGGCGTACACGGAGGTGGTCAGGGTCTGGATGATCAGCGCGCCGACGATCGTGCCGCTGAGGAAGAACCGGCCGCCGGCCAGCGAGGTGCCGCCGATGACCACGGCCAGGATCGCGTCGAGCTCCACCCAGAGGCCGGCGGCGTTGCCGTCGGCGCTGGAGACGTTCGCGGTCATCATGAACCCGGCGATCGCCGCGCAAGCCGCGCTGACCACGTACACCAGGAGGGTGATCCGCCGGGAGCGTACGCCGGCCAGCCGGCTGGCCTCGGCGTTGCCGCCGACCGACTCGATGATCATGCCGAGCGCGGTACGCCGGGTCAGCACCGCCACGATCACCGTGACCACCAGGGCGATGATGATCGCGAACGGCAGGGTGAGCAGGTGCCCCACCCCGATCGTCTTGTACGGCTCGCTGTTGATGGTGATGATCTGCCCGGAGGTGATCAGCTGGGCCAGGCCACGACCGGCGACCATGAGGATCAGCGTGGCGATGATGGGCTGGATCCCGATGACGGCGACCAGCACCCCGTTCCAGGCGCCGAGCAGCAGCGCGATGCCGAACGCCAGGGCCAGCGCCGTGAAGACGCCGCCGAGGCTGTTCTGGTCGGGTTGCTCACTGATATAGAGGCAGGCCACCGCGCCGCTGACCGCGACCACGGAGCCCACCGACAGGTCGATGCCGCCGGTCGCGATGACCAGGGACATGCCCAACGCCACCAGGATGAGTGGAGCGCTGAGGCGGACGATGTCGATCAGACTGCCGTACAGGTGGCCGTTCTTCAGCTCGACCGACAGGAAGCTCGGCCGGTAGACGGTGTTCGCCACCAGCAGCACGACCAGCATCACCAACGGCCAGAACAGCCGGTGGCCGGTGACCGGCGCGAGGCGGGCCTTGACTGTGCTCATACCTTCTCCAGCCCTTCCTGCCGCACGCCGCTGGCGATGGCCTGCATGACGCGGTCGGCGTCGAGGGAGTCGTCGTTGGTGAGCTGGGCGACGAGCTGCCGGTCCCGCATCACGGCGACCTTGTGGCTGAGCCGCAGCACCTCCTCCAGCTCCGCGGAGATGAACAGCACCGCCATGCCGCCGTCGGAGAGCTGCGCCACCAGACGCTGGATCTCGGTCTTCGCGCCGATGTCGATGCCCCGGGTCGGTTCGTCCAGGATCAGCAGCCGCGGCTCGGTGATCAGCCAGCGGGCCAACAACACCTTCTGCTGGTTGCCGCCGGAGAGGTTGCGCACCGGCATCTCCGGGTTGGCGGGACGGATGCTCAGCGCCTCGATCCAGCGCTGCACCAGCTCGTCCTGCTTGCGCCGGGGCACCGGGCGCAGCCAGCCCCGGGCGGCCTGCATGGCCAGGATGATGTTCTCCCGCACCGACAGCTCGCCGATCAGGCCCTCGGTGCGGCGGTTCTCCGAGCAGAAGGCGATGTCGCGGTCGATCGCGGCGATCGGGTTGCGGATCGCGGTGGGCTTGCCGTCGACGACGAGCCGTCCCTTGTCGGCGCGGTCGGCGCCGAAGAACAGCCGGGCAACCTCGGTGCGGCCCGAGCCGAGCAGCCCGGCCATGCCGACCACCTCGCCGGCGTGGATGGTCAGGCTGAACGGCGCCACCGCGCCGGCCCGGCCGAGCCCGTCGGCCTCGATCAGCGGGGTGCCCTCGGCCGCCCTGGCCGCGTCCCTGCCAGCCTCGGAGTCGAGCTGCTCCAGCGCGTCGAGTTCCTTGCCGATCATCTTCTCGACCAGAGCGAGCTGCGGCAGTTCGGCGGTGAGGTACTCGCCGACCAGGCGGCCGTTGCGCAGCACCGTGATCCGGTCGGCGATGCCGTAGACCTGGTCGAGGAAGTGGGTGACGAAGAGGATCGCAATGCCCTCGTCGCGGAGCTGGCGCATGATCCGCAGCAGCTGCGCGACCTCGTCGGCGTCCAGGCTGGAGGTGGGCTCGTCGAGGATGAGCACCCGGGCCTGCACGTCGACGGCGCGGGCGATGGCCACCATCTGCTGCACGGCCAGCGAGTAGCTGCCGAGCAGTTCACTGACGTCGATGTGCAGGTCGAGGCGGGCCAGCGCCTCCTGCGCCCGACGCCGCATCTCGCGCCAGTTGATCGCGCCGAAGCGGCGCGGCTCGCGGCCGATGAAGATGTTCTCCGCCACCGACAGGTTGGTGCAGAGGTTGACCTCCTGGTAGACGGTGCTGACACCGGCCGCGGCGGCCTGCATCGGCCCGGCGAAGGAGACCTGGTCGCCGTCGAGGGTGATGGTGCCGGCGTCCGTGCCGTAGACGCCGGTCAGCACCTTGATCAAAGTGGATTTGCCGGCGCCGTTCTCGCCCATCAGGGCGTGGACCTCACCGGGGAAGAGCCGGAAGTCGACGCCGTCGAGGGCCCGGACTCCCGGGAAGTGTTTGCTGATCGCGGTCATCGTCAGGACCGGATGCCTCTGCGACATCCCACCAGACCTTTCGTGATGTGCGGCGGTGCGGACGGACGCGACCGCCCGTGGCGGACGCGGTCCGTCGGCGCGTGCGGCGCGGGAGGGCGGTCGGGCCGGTGGTGTCGTCGACACCACCGGCCCGACGCCGTCACGGCGAGGATTCGCCGCCCGGGGACGCCGCCGCGTGGGGACGCGGCGGCGGGCCGGTCAGTACTTGCGGGTGGGCAGCGCGGCCTTCGCCTGCTCCTGGGTGAACGTGGTCTCCTCGGTCTCGACGCGGGCGGGGACCTCCTCGCCGGCCTTGACCTTCTTCACCAGTTCCATCAGCTGAGGGCCGAGCAGCGGGCTGCACTCCGCGATGAAGTTGAACTTCCCGTCGGCGAGGGCCTGCATACCGTCCTTGACCGCGTCGATGGTGATGATGGTGATGTCCTTGCCCGGCACCTTGCCGGCCGCGGTGATCGCCTCGAGCGCGCCCAGACCCATGTCGTCGTTGTGCGCGAAGAGCACGTCGATCTTCGGGTTTGCCTTCAGGAACTGCTCCATGACCTGCTTGCCGCCGGCCCGGGTGAAGTCACCGCTCTGCGAGGCGACGACCTTGAGGTTCGGGTTGGCGCCGATCGCCTCGGCGAAGCCCTTCTTGCGGTCGTTGGCCGGCGCCGAGCCGGTGGTGCCCTGCAGCTCGACGATGTTCACCGGGCCGGTCGCGGCCTGCTTCTCCTTGACCAGCCACTCACCGGCGAGGCGGCCCTCCTTGACGAAGTCCGAGCCGATGAAGGTCTTGTAGAGGCTCTTGTCGGCCGAGTCGACCGCGCGGTCGGTCAGGATCACCGGGATCTTGGCGTCCTTGGCCTCCTTGAGCACGGTGTCCCAGCCGGACTCCACCACCGGCGAGAAGGCGATCACGTCGACCTTCTGCTGGATGTAGTTGCGGATCGCCTTGATCTGGTTCTCCTGCTTCTGCTGGGCGTCGTCGAACTTCAGCTCGATCCCGGCCTCGGCAGCAGCCTCCTTGATCGAGGTGGTGTTCGCGGTACGCCAGCCGCTCTCCGCGCCGACCTGGGAGAAACCGAGGACGATCTTGCCGTCGCCGCTGGCGCTGTCGCCGGTGTCGCTGTTGCCGCAGGCGGTCAGCCCGCTGGCCAGCAGGCCGGCGGCGAGCAGGGCGCCGAGACTCCGGCGGGTGATGGTGGTGCGGGTCATGTGATGACTCCTTTGGGGGTGAGGTGGGGCCACCGGGCGTCACGGCACGCCGGGCGACGGGACCGGTGGGTGGTGCGGTGGTGCGGTGGTGCGTCGGGCCGGGCGACCCCTTGGGGGCGGGTCCGGTCGGCCCGACCAGGGCCGGGTCAGGACCTCGCGGAACCGGAGCCCGGCTGGCCGTAGACGTTCTGGTAGCGGTCGTAGAGCGAGTCGATGTCGGCCTGGGCCATCGGCACCGGGGTGCCGAGCGTCCGGGCCAGGTGGGCGGTGCGGGCCACGTCCTCGCACATCACCGCGGCCTTCACCGCGGCACGGGCGTCCTTACCGATGGTGAAGACACCGTGGTTGCGCATCAGCACCGCCGGGGAACGGTGCCCGGAAAGGGTGGCCACGATGCCCTTGCCGATGTCGTCGCCGCCGATGAGGGCGAACGGACCCACCGGAATCTCTCCACCGAACTCGTCGGCCTGCGCGGTGAGGTGACACGGGATGGACTCGCCGCACGCCGCCCAGGCGGTCGCGTAGTTGCTGTGCGTGTGCACCACGCCGCCCACCTCCGGCATCGCCCGGTAGACGTAGGCGTGCGCGGCGGTGTCGCTGGACGGGGAGAGATCCCCGTCGACCACGACCCCGTCGAGATCGCAGACGATCATGTTGTCGGGTCGCAGGTCGTCGTAGGAGACCCCGCTGGGCTTGATGACCATCAGGTCGTGGCCGGGCACCCGGGCCGAGACGTTCCCCGCCGTCCAGGCGACCAGGTGGTAACGGACCAGTTCGGCGTGCAGGGCCGCCACGGTCTCCCGCAGTCGGGTCACCTCGGCGGGCAGCGTACGGCTCATGCCAGCACCTCCAGGGGGGTCGCCGCCGGCCCGGCCGGCGTGGATTCGGCCGCCTGACGGGCGGCGTTGCGGATGGCGCGCAGGCGCAGCAGCGTCTCGTCACCGCCGCGGCCGAAGTGGTCGTGCAGTCGGCGGTACTCGGCGTACAGCGCGTCGTAGGCGCGGGCCCGCTCCGGGTCGGGCCGGTAGACGTCCCGGTCGACCCGACCCATCACCGCCGACGCCGCGGCGACGTCGGGGTACGCACCCGCGGCCACCGCCGCGTGGATCGCCGAGCCGAGCGCCGGGCCCTGCGCCGAGCCGATGATGCCCAGCGGGCGCTGGGTGACGTCGGCGTAGATCTGCATCAGCAGCTCGTTCTTGGTCAGGCCGCCGGCGACGATCACCTCGTCCACCGGCACGCCCGCCTCGGCGAACGCCTCGATGATCATCCGGGTGCCGTACGCGGTGGACTCCAGCAACGCCCGGTAGACGTCCGGCGGCCGGGTGGCCAGGGTGAGGCCGACGATCACACCGCTGAGGTGGTGGTTGACCAGCAGCGAACGGTTGCCGTTCCACCAGTCGAGCGCGACGAGGCCGTGCGCGCCGACGGGCTGGGCGGCGGCGGCCGCGGTCAACTCCTCGTGCGAGGCCCAGCCGGCGGGCGCAGCGTGCTCGACGAACCAGCCGAAGATGTCGCCGACCCCGCTCTGCCCGGCCTCGTAGCCCCAGGCGCCAGCGCTGATGCCACCGTCGACCACGCCGCACATGCCGGCCACCTCCGCCAGCTTCGTGCCGTTGACGACATGGCAGGTGGAGGTGCCCATGATGGCCACCAGCCGGCCGGGCTCGATGGCCTGGGCGGAGGCGGCGGTGACGTGGGCGTCGACGTTGCCGACCGCCACGGCAATGCCCTCCGGCAGGCCGGTCCAGGCGGCGGCCTGCGCGGTCAGCCCGCCCGCGCGGTCACCCAGCGGCGCCAGCGGCCCGTCGATCTTGGCGACGAAGTCGGCGAAGTCGGGGTTCAGGGCCGCGAGGTAGTCCCGGGACGGGTACCGGCCGTCCTGGCGGATGCCCTTGTAACCGGCGGTGCAGACGTTGCGGGTCTCGACGCCGCAGAGCTGCCAGACGACCCAGTCGGCGGCCTCGATCCACCGCTCGGCCCGGGCGTAGACCTCCGGGTCCTCCTCCAGCAGTTGCAGGCCCTTGGCGTACTGCCACTCGGCGGAGATCTTGCCGCCGTAGCGGCCGATCCACGGCTCGCCGCGCTCGTGGGCGAGGGCATTGATCCGGTCGGCCTGCCCCTGGGCGGCGTGGTGCTTCCACAGCTTCACCCAGGCGTGCGGCCGGGTGCGCAGCTCGGGCAGCTCGCACAGCGGGGTGCCGTCGGCCAGGGTCGGCAGCACGGTGCAGGCGGTGAAGTCGACGCCGATGCCGACCACCTGCGCCGGGTCGACGCCACTGGCGGCCAGCGCGGCCGGGACGGCCCGCCGGAACACCTCGCGGTAGTCGTCCGGGTCCTGCAGGGCCCAGTCCGCCGGCAGTTCCCGGCCGTCGGCGGCGGTGAGGAACCGCTCCATCACCGCGTGGCGGTACTCGTGCACCGCCGTGCCCAGTTCGGCACCGTCGGCGACCCGCACCACCAGCGCCCGGCCGGACAGCGTGCCGAAGTCGACGCCGACGACGTACTGGTCGTGCGGTCCTGCGCCTACGTCCATGAAACATCCTCCACTCACCTGCTGGGGCACAGTGTTAGCGCTCACATCGGGTCAGGTCAAGACACGTTTTGAAACATCTTCGACACCGAAACCCTCCCGTCGGGCGGACCGACCGCCCGGGGAGAGCACGTG
The DNA here is from genome assembly GCF_004348675.1 of Micromonospora sp. KC606. Taxonomy (GTDB): domain Bacteria; phylum Actinomycetota; class Actinomycetes; order Mycobacteriales; family Micromonosporaceae; genus Micromonospora. Next base: position 10,523 of record NZ_SMKN01000039.1, read on the forward strand.
GCGCCCCTTCACCTGGGCCGACGAACGAGGGCCACCCGGGCAGACCCTCTCCCTAACGATCCGGTCACGGCCCGGTCGGCCGGAAGGCCGGCGCCGCACATCCCGCCGTAGCACGTTGGTCATCAGGGTATTGACCATGGGACATGCGCCCGCAATACTCCCTGCCTGTTAGCGCTCACATCGAGGCGCCTACAGGCACCCCGCCGCGTGCGGTGCGGCTCGCTGCGGCCCCGACGTCCAGCACGACGCTCAGGAGGCACTGTTGTTCCGACCACAACCACTGCTCGCGGCGGCGACCGCCGCGCTGGTAGCCGTCACCCTCACCACGGCGGCCCCCGGATCGGCCCGGGAACCGGCCCTCCAACCGGAGTACACCGTCACGGTCGACCCCGCCGCGCCCGGCGTCGCCATCAGCGACTCCCACTACGGAGTGTTCTTCGAGGACATCAACTACGCCGCCGACGGCGGCCTGTACGCGGAACTCGTCCGCAACCGGTCCTTCGAGTTCCTGCCCAAGGACCACGCGTCGTTCAATGGGATGACCGCCTGGGCCCCCAGCGCCACCGACGGTGGCGCCGGCACCGCGACCACCGTCGACGACGCCCACCGGCTCAACGACCGCAACCGTGCCCACCTGCGGCTGGACCTGTCCAATGTCGGCGGAGGCCGCTACGGCGTCACCAACGCCGGGTGGAACAGAGGGGTGGCCCTGACCGCCGGCGCCCGCTACGACTTCTCGGTCTGGGCCCGCACCGACTCCGCCCGGGGCACCCCGCTCTCGGTCACCCTGCACGACGCCGCCGGTGAACCTCTCGCCACGTCGCTGACCGTGATCGTGCGGGGCGACACGTGGACGCAGTACAGGGGAACCCTGCGCGCCGCCCGCACCACCGACGCCGCCCGGCTGTCGATCCGCGGCGCCGGCACCGGCACCCTGCGCCTCGACATGGTCTCGCTGTTTCCCCGGGACACCTTCCGCGGCCGCCCCAACGGCCTGCGCCGCGACCTCGCCGAGAAGATCGCCGCGCTGCGCCCGGGCTTCGTCCGCTTCCCCGGCGGCTGCCTGGTGAACACCAACAGCATGGCCGGCTACGACGCCGCCTCCAACTGGGAGCGGGCCCGGTCCTACCAGTGGAAGGACACCGTCGGCCCGGTCGAGACCCGAGCCACCAACGCCAACTTCTGGGGCTACAACCAGTCCTACGGGCTGGGCTACTTCGAATACTTCCAGTTCGCCGAGGACATCGGGGCGATGCCCCTGCCGGTCGTGCCCGCCCTGGTAACCGGCTGCGGCCAGAACCGCGCCACCAACGACGAGGCGCTGCTGCGCCGGCACATCCAGGACACCCTCGACCTGATCGAGTTCGCCACCGGCCCTGCCACCTCGACATGGGGCGGACTGCGCGCCTCGATGGGGCACCCCGAGCCGTTCCGGCTCACCCACCTCGCGGTCGGCAACGAGGAGAACCTGCCGGACGCGTACTTCGCCAACTTCGAGAAGTTCCGGGCCGCGATCAAGGCGGCCCACCCGGAGATCACCGTGATCGGCAACTCCGGCCCCGACGACCAGGGCGCCACCTTCGACCGGCTGTGGGAACTCAACCGCGCCGCCGGTGTCGAGATGGTCGACGAGCACTACTACAACAGCCCGGCCTGGTTCCTGCAGAACAACACCCGCTACGACGCCTACGACCGCAACGGGCCGAAGGTTTTCCTCGGCGAGTACGCCTCGCAGGACAACAAGCTGTTCAACGCGCTGGCTGAGGCGTCGTACATGACCGGGTTGGAGCGCAACGCCGACGTGGTGCGGATGGCCGCGTACGCCCCGCTGCTGGCCAACATCGACCACGTTCAGTGGCGGCCGGACCTCATCTGGTTCGACAACGACGAGTCCTGGGGCTCCACCAGCTACCAGGTGCAGAAGCTGTTCATGAACAACGTCGGCGACCGTACCGTGCCGAGCCGGGTCACCGGTCCGACCGCCGGGCCGACGGCGATCACCGGAGCGATCGGACTGTCCACCTGGGCCACCTCGGCAACCTACGACGACGTCCGGGTGACCACGCCCGACGGGACCGTGCTGTTCGCCGACGACTTCGCCGCCGGGGCGGGGGCCTGGACCCCGCTGGCCAACCGGGGCAGTTGGTCGGTGGTGGACGGCGCGTACGTCCAGTCGGACACCCGCGCGCAGGACACCCTGGTCAAGGCCACTGACGTCACCGCTGGCGACTATGACCTGACCCTGAAGGCGCGTAAGAACGCCGGCGCGGAGGGCTTCCTCATCGCCTTCGGCGTGAAGGACTCCGGCAACTTCTACTGGTGGAACCTGGGCGGCTGGAACAACACCCAGGGCGCGGTGGAGAAGGCCACCGGCGGGGCCAAGGAGACGCTGCTCGCCAAGCCCAACACCATCACCACCGGCACCACGTACGACATCCGGATCCAGGTCCGGGGCACCAGGGTGACGCTGCTGCTCGACGGCCAGGTGTGGGGCAGCTTCACCGACGACCGGGTGACCCGGCCGTTCACCCAGGTCGTCACCCGCGACGAGGCCACCGGCGAGCTGATCGTCAAGGTCGTCAACGCGCAGGACAAGCCGGCCGTGACCCGGGTCGACCTGGGCGGGTTGAAGGTGGCCGACACGGCGCGGGCGACCGTGATCAGCGGCGACCCCGGCGAGGCGAACACCCGCACGGCCGAACCGATCCAACCGGTCACCAGCACCCTGCGGGGGATCGGTGGCGACTTCGTCCACACCTTCCCGGCGAACTCCGTCACCTTCCTGCGCATCCGGACCAAGTGAGGCACCACGATGACATACGCGTTGAGCCGACGTAACCTGCTGCGCGGCAGCCTGGGTGTGGCGGCGACCGGCCTGGTCGGCGGGCTCACCTCCGCGGCCACCGCCGCTCCCGCCGCCCCGGGGACCACCGCCGCTCCCGCCGCCCCGGCGGCCACCGCCGCTCCGCCGCGCCTCGGGGCGACAGCCGCCCCCCGGCCGGTGCCCGTCCGCCCCGACGCCGAGGTCTACGGCGTCACCACCGTCGACCCGCTGATCCGGCAGCGGGCCGACCCGTTCATCACCCTGCCGGTGGACGGGACGTACTACTTCACCGGCTCGGTGCCCGAGTACGACCGGATCGTCGTGCGGGGCGCGCCCACCATCGCCGGCCTCACCACCGCCCCCGAGTCGGTCATCTGGCGGCGGCCCGCGAGCGGAAAGATGGGTGGGCACATCTGGGCCCCGGAGCTGCACCGCATCGACGGCCGCTGGTACATCTACTTCGCCGCCGGGGACTCCGACAACGTCTTCCGGATTCGGATGTACGTGCTGGAGTCCGCGCTGGCCGACCCCCGGGACCCGGCCGGCTGGCGACTGCGCGGCCAAATCGCCACCGAGTGGGAGGACTTCTCCCTCGACGCGACGACCTTCGCCCACCGGGGTCGCCGGTACCTGGTGTGGGCGCAGGCAGAGCCGGAGCTGACCGGCACGAACCTGTACATCGCGGAGATGGACACCCCCTGGTCGATCCGGACCAAGCCGGTGCGCATCGCCACCCCCACCCGGGGCTGGGAGAAGCAGGGCTTCACGGTCAACGAGGGCCCGGCCGTGCTCATCCGCAACGGACGGGTCTTCATGACCTTCTCCGCCAGCGCGACCGACTCCCGCTACTGCATGGGGCTGCTGACCGCCGACGCCGAGGCGAACCTGCTCGACAACGCCTCGTGGGTGAAAACGCCGGAGCCGGTGTTCGTCACCCACGAGCGGACGAAGCGCTTCGGGCCGGGGCACAACTCGTTCACCGTCGCCGAGGACGGGGTGACCGACGTGCTGGTCTACCACGCCCGGGACTACCGGGACATCACCGGCGACCCGCTGTACGACCCGAACCGGCACGCCCGGGTGCAGAAGCTGTACTGGCACTCCGACGGTTCCCCGCTGTTCGGGGTGCCCGTCGGCGAGGGCGGCCCGATCGTACGACTCTCCCCCGCCGACGCGTCCCGGGCGTTCCTGCGCCACTACGAGTACGTGCTGCGGGTGGACACCGGGGTCCGTGAGCTGGCCGACAGCCAGTTCCGGTTCGTGCCGGGCCTGGCCGGCGAGGACACCGAGTCGATCCAGTCGGTCAACTTCCCCGACCGGTACGTCCGGGTGGTCGACGGCGTCGTGCGGATCGACCCGGTGACGGCCGGCAGCGCCGAGGCGACCTCGGCGAGCTTCCGCCGGGTGCCGCAGGGCAGAGGCGGTGTCGCGGTGCAGCTCGCCGCGGACGCCGGCGCGTACCTGCGGCACGAACGCGGACGGCTGACGGTCGGCGCCCTGGCCGGACGCGCCACCACCTTCGTGCTGAGCTAGCGACGACGGGTCGCCCCGCCTCTGCTCGGGGCGGCACGTGCCGCGCGGACGTGCCGCCCCGGGTGCCCGGGGCGGCACGCCGGTCAGCGGGCCAGCGGGCCAGCGGGTCGCGCAGCTCCCTGACCACGGCCGCCGGGGCCTCCTCGGCGCGACCACGTCGGCGTCGCCGCGCGGGGCGTCCTGAACCGGGCCGGATCAACGGTGGTGGCAGGATGACGCCCACGTCGGCGGTCGGTGCCGCCTGCACCGGTCGGGCCGGGCAGATGGGGCACGGCCGAGAAGCACATCACCCGGAATGTCACTGCGCGTGCGCGTGCGCGGCACACGGAGTTCCCGGCCGGACCACGTGTCAGGGGGCCGCACTCGCGGATGCACGAGTCGCTGAACGGCTTGATCGACCCGCCGCACGACTACGGCGTCTACAACATGTCCTGGGTGTCGACCAGGGTCGGTCTGGTGCCGACAATGGAGGATCTCAACGACCTCGCCGCCGCACTCGGGCGAGACCACGAGGCGCCAGCCCGCCACGCCCGAGCCCGGACGTTCCTGTCGCCGTAGCGGGCACTTGGCGCCGACATGGCCCGGGAGTTCGACGTGGGGCGGCGAATCGGCGAGACTCCAACCGTGGTCGAGTACGAGCGGGGCCTCTCCCCCGGGCGTGATCGGGACAACCGTCGACGAGCCGGTGAGGGTCGCGTCAGCCCACGCGCCGTCACCGGGAGTGGAGCCGGCGGACGCCTCGGTCCCCTTGCTGGGGTTCGCGTCGTGGAGCTGGCCAGTCTCGCGCCGGCTCCCTTCGGCTGCATGGTGCTGGCCGACCTCGGTGCCGATGTCGTCCGCGTCGATCGGCCCACCCCGGTCGCCGGCCCGCTCGCCGCCCCGACGGCCGGGCCCTTGCAGCGCAACCGGCGGATCGTGGCCCTGGACCTGAAGTCGCCCGACGGGGTGGCCGACCTGCTGCGCCTCGTGGAACGCGCCGACGTGCTGGTCGAGGCGTACCGGCCGGGGGTGGCCGAGCGGCTCGGTGTCGGGCCGGACACCTGCCGGGAGCACAACCCCCGCCTGGTGTACGCCCGGATGACCGGCTGGGGCCAGGACGGCCCGTTGGCCCACCGGGCCGGTCACGACATCGACTACCTTGCGGTGGCCGGTGCGCTGGAGCCGCTGGGCCGGGCCGGAGAACGCCCGCACGCCCCGCTGAACCTGCTCGGCGACTTCGCCGGTGGCGGGATGCTGCTCGCCGTCGGCGTGCTGGCCGCGCTGCTGGAGCGGGAACGCTCCGGCGTCGGCCAGGTCGTCGACGCCGCGATGGTCGACGGTTCGGCGCTGCTCACCGCTTTCCTGCACGGCATGATCAGCGCCGGGATGTGGCCCGCGCCGCGTGGCGGCAACCTGCTCGACGGCGGCGTCCCGTTCTACGACACGTACCGCACCGCCGACGGCGGGTTCATGGCCGTCGGTGCGCTGGAACCGGCGTTCTACGCGGCGCTGCTGACCGGCCTCGGCCTGGCCGACGAGGAGCTGCCCGCCCAGTACGACCCGAACGGCTGGCCTCGGCTGCGCCGCCGGTTCACCGACCGGTTCGTCGAACGCACCCGGGACGAGTGGGCTGAGGTCTTCGCCGGCCTCGACGCGTGCGTGGCACCGGTGCTCGCCCCCACCGAGGCGCACCGACACCCGCACAACGCCGTTCGGGGCACCTTCGTCACCGTCGGCGGGGAGGTGCAGCCCGCGCCGGCCCCCCGGTTCGGGCGAACCCCGGCGGCGGTGCCGCGGCCGGCGCCGAACCCGCGGCGGGACCTGCTGGACGTGGCGGCCGTGCTGGCGGGGTGGCCGTCACGGTCGTGACCCGCGCCCGCTGCGGTGACCGGAGCGGCGCAGGGTACCGTCAGGATCCGTCCCGGAGGTCGGCCGGCGCCTTTGCGGCGAGCCTGATCTGGTCGAAGCGGACGACGCACCGGTCGCCGAGCGGAGCCTGGGCCAGGAAACCGACTCGGGCGGGCCGCCGGGAGGCCAGCCGGAACAGCCGGACGAAGTGCCAGAGCACGCCGTCGGGCGAGGCGTGGAAGGCCCAGGCGGCTCCGGTCCGGGTGATCCGCAGCCACACGTCGGCCGCCACCACGACGCTGGAGTTGCAGTCGTCGGACGAGTCGTTCGTCACGACGCTGACCACCATCGCCTGACCCGCCGGCGACCACTCGAAACAGACCTTCGCCCAGTGATCCTCGTCGACCCAGACGGCCAGCGCGCCCGCGTCGAACGTCGTCCGCGGCGGGTCCACGCGCACCCGCGCCGAGAGGGTGAACTCGGCGGGAGCCTCGAAGCTCAGCGCCGATGCCCGGTGCTGCCGCCCGCCACCCAGGGGGTCGTTCGTCCAGTCGACGCCCGCGACCGCCACGAGCACCAGCTCACCGCGTTCTTCGTCGAAAGAGCCCTCGCCGTTCTGCGGCACCCAGGCCAGTGGCGGAAGACCCGCAACCCCGATCGTCATCCGACCCTCCCTCGCGTGCGGGTAAACGTACCGCCCGCGACGTGGCGCAGGCGCCTACGCCGAGCGGCGAAGCTCGCGCCAGCCCTGTCCGCCGGCCCGCCAGGAGTCCGCGAGGATGCTCGCCGAGCTGCGGCTGGCACACTCCAACACCTCGGAACGGCCCTGCGCCCCACCGATCTGCGCCTGGACCTCCCAGCGCCGCCCGTCGGTTCGGATGTACACGTCACGACGCCCCCGAGGCGTGGCGTCCCCATTCCACCAGTGTTCTTCGACGTTCACCTGGCGACCGTACCAGCCGAGGAGCGGCCGATCGGAGGCGTGACGGCAACGGTCCGGGCACGAAAAGGACGCGCCCCACCCAGGGTCGTGACGGATGGTAGCACCTGACTTACATTGCGCAATCGGCTTGGGTCGACGCACGTGTATCGTTCCCCCGCACGGGCCAGCGCCGGGTCCGGTCAACTCCGGGCCGGCATCCGCAGACCCGCCATGCCGCCGTCGACGGCCAGCGAGGTTCCGGTGACCGCGCCGGCCGCCGGTGAGGCGAGATAGACCACGGCTGCCGCGACCTCCCCTGCGGTGACCAGTCGGCCGGTGGGTTGGCGGGCGGCGAGCCGCCGCCGTTCGGCCTGCGGATCGGGAGCGGCGGCGAGCAGCCGCGCCACCCACGGGGTGTCCACTGTGCCCGGGGCCACGCAGTTGACCCGGATGCCCTCACCCACCAGGTCGGCGGCCATGGCGAGGGTCAGCGCGTGCACGGCGCCCTTGGAGGCGGAGTAGAGGGCACGGCGGGGCAGTCCGGCGCCGGCGGCGACGGACGAGACATTGACGATCGCGGCGTGCGACGAGCGACGCAGGTACGGCAGCGCCGCGGTGGTGGTGCGGGCCACCCCGGTGACGTTGACGTCCAGCACGCGCGCCCACTGCTCGTCGTCGTTCTCCTCGACGCCGCCGATCGCCGAGATCCCGGCGTTGTTGACCACGATGTCGAGGCCACCGAACGCCTCGGCCACGGCGTCGACAGCGGCGGTGACCCCGGCCCGGTCAGCGACGTCCGCGGATACCGGGTGGACCCCGGGGTGTCGCGGCGCTCCCGACGGATCCACGTCGAGCACGCCCACCCGGGCCCCCGCAGCGAGCAGCGCCTCGGTGCAGGCGTGGCCGATCCCGGAACCGCCCCCGGTGACCACCGCGACCAGTCCGTCACATCTCACGATCCTCCCCCTCCCCCGCCGGCGCCGCTGGTCGACGCCAGGCCGGGCCGTCCGGATACGCGTAGGTGGCGATGCTCCGCGGGTGCAACTCGGCGGAGAATCCCGGCGCGGTCGGGGCCAGGTAGTGGCCGTCGCGCAGCACGACCGGGGTGCGGAAGTGCTCGTGCAGGTGGTCGACGTACTCGATGGCCCGGTCCCGGGTGCTGCCGCAGACCGCGACGAAGTCGAACATCGCCAGGTGTTGCACGAGTTCGCAGAGTCCGACGCCACCGGCGTGCGGGCAGACCGGCACCCCGTACTTCGCGGCGAGCAGCAGGATGGCCACGTTCTCGTTGACTCCGCCGACCCGGCAGGCGTCGATCTGCACGACGTCGACCGCGCCGGCCTGCAGGAGCTGCTTGAACAGCACCCGGTTCTGGCCGTGCTCGCCGGTGGCGACCCGGATCGGGCCGCCGTCGGGGGCGGCGTCGGCGAGGGCGGCGCGGACCGCGGCGTGGGCCAGGATGTCGTCGGGGCTGGTCGGCTCCTCGATCCACCACGGGTCGTAGGGGGCCAGCGCGCGCATCCAACTCACCGCCTCGGCGACGTCCCACCGCTGGTTGGCGTCGACCGCGATCCGCACGTGCGGTCCGACCGCCGCCCGGGCCGCCCGGATCCGTCGTACGTCGTCGTCGCGGTCAGCTCCGACCTTCAGCTTGATCTGGCGGAAGCCGTCCGCCACCGCCTGCTTCGCGAGTCGGACGACCTTGTCGTCGTCGTACCCCAGCCAGCCAGGGGAGGTCGTGTACGCCGGGTATCCGTGCTGCTGGAGCCGCGCGGTCCGCGCCGCACGGCCGGGTGCGGCGGCCCGCAGCAGGTCCCGCGCCTCGGACGGGGTGAGGGCGTCGGTCAGGTAGCGCCAGTCGACCAGGTCGACGATCTGTTCGGGGTCGAGGTCGGCGAGGTAGCGCCAGACCGGTTTGCCGGCCCGCTTGGCGACCAGGTCCCACATCGCGTTGATGACCGCGCCGGCGGCGAGGTGCACGACGCCCTTCTCGGGGCCGAGCCAGCGCAGGTGCGAGTCGTGGGTGAGGCTCCGGGCGAACGCGCCGAGGTCGACGGTGTCCGGATCGACGCCGACGACGAAGGAGGTGAGGGCCTCGATCGCGGCGCGGCAGATGTCGTTGCCCCGACCGATGGTGAACGTGAAGCCGTGCCCGTCCGGGCCGGAGTCGGTGCGCAGGACGAGGTAGGCGGCGGAGTAGTCGGGGTCGGGGTTCATGGCGTCGGAGCCGGCGCTCACCTGCGCGGTGGGGAACCGCACGTCGTAGGTGTCGACGGCGACGATGACGGCCATCAGGCGTTCCGCAGGGTGCTGTGCTGCCGGCCGAGACCGTCGATCTCGATTTCCATGACGTCGCCCGGGCGCAGGTAGGGGAAGCGTCCGGACAGGGCCACGCCCGGTGGGGTGCCGGTGTTGACGAGGTCGCCCGGGTCCAGGACGGTGTACTGCGACAGGTGCCAGACGAGGTACGCCACGTCGAAGATCATGTCTGCGGTGGTGGAGTCCTGCCGGGGTTCGCCGTTGACCCAGGACCGCAGCCGCAGCGCCTGCGGGTCGGCGACCTCGTCGGGGGTGACCAGCCACGGTCCGAGTGGTTGGAAGGTCTCGCAGGACTTGCCCTTGGACCACTGCCCGCCGGACCGGTCGAGCTGGAAGTCGCGTTCGGAGACGTCGTTGGCGCAGACGAAACCGGCGACGTGGGCGAGAGCGTCCCGGGGTGAGGAGAGGTAGCGGGCGCGCCGGCCGATCACCACGCCGAGTTCCACCTCCCAGTCGGTCTTGGTCGAGCCGCGGGGGATGAGCACGTCGTCGTGTGGGCCGACCACGGTGTTGGGGGCCTTGTAGAAGACGATCGGGGTGGCCGGGGGCGGGGCGCCGGACTCGGCGGCGTGCGCGGCGTAGTTCTGTCCCACGCAGAGGATCACCCCCGGTCGGGCGATGGGAGACCCGATCCGCTGGCCGGTGATGTCGATCTCCGGCAGGTCGGTGTCCTCGGCGACGCGGCGCAGCCCGTCTGCGGCGAAGAACGCCGGGTCGATGTCGTCGGTGATCGGGCTCAGATCGAGGTGGCGGCCCTCGGTCAACAGCACGGGTCGCTCCGCCCCCGCCGGTCCCACCCGCATGAGTCTCACGAACCAACCTCCAGTCGATAGGTACGGATGGCGGTGCCGCCGAGGACGGCCGACCGCTCGTCGCAGGAGAGCCGCGCCAGGCAGGAGCGGAGGGCCTGCCACGCCTGGTCGTACGAGGCGACCAGCTCGCACACCGGCCAGTCGGATCCGACCATCAGCCGGTCGGGGCCGAACAGTTCGACGGCGGTGTCGACGTACGGCCGGATGGCGTCGGCGCTCCACGTCGGGCCGGCCTCGGTCAGCAGGCCGGAGAGCTTCGCGACGACGTTGTCGCAGCCGGCCAGTGGCGCGACGGCGGCCCGCCACCGGGCGAGCGCCGCGGGGCCGTCGGCGATCCGGGGTTTGCCGAGGTGGTCCAGGACGAAGGTGGTGCCCGGCGTGGCCCGGGCCGCCTCGGCGCAGGCGGCCAGCTGCCCGACGTGGACGACGAGGTCGTAGGTGAGCCCGGCCGCGCCGATGCGGGACAGGGCCTGGCGTACCTCGGGCCGGGCGAGGTACGCCGGGTCGGTGACCGCCTGCACCTGGTCGCGGACGCCGACCAGCTTCGCCGCACCGGGCAGCCGCCGGTATCGGGCGAGGGTGGCGGGCAGGTCGGGGTCGGTCAGGGACACCCAGCCGACGACGCCGGCGACCAACGGGGTGCCGGCGGCGAGGGAGAGGAACTCGGCGGTCTCGGTCGGCTCGCAGCGGGCGGCCTCGACCAGCACACCGGCCGTGACCCCGGTCTCGGCCAGGTGCGGGGCGAGGTCGGCGAGGGTGTAGTCGCGGCGGATCCGCTCCAGGCCGGGCGCGTCGAGCCAGCCGGCGTGCCGGGCGGACCACAGGTGGTGGTGGGCGTCGATGATCACGGCGTGGGCACCTCCTCCGGCAGGAGACCGGCCCGTTTGAGGCCGGCCCAGAGTTCTCCGGGGATGTCCCACTCGAACATCGCCAGGTTGTCGGCGACCTGCCCCGGGTCGCGGGCACCGACCACCACGCTGGTGACCGCCGGATGCCCGAGGGGGAACTGGATCGCCGCGGCCCGCAACGGCACCCCGTACCGGTCACACACGGCGCGGATCGCCGTCGCCCGCTCGACCAGCTCCCGGCCGGCCGGGGCGTAGTCGTAGGGAGCGCCGGGTCGCGGGTCGGCGAGCAGGCCGGAGTTGTAGACGCCGGCGGCGACCACCGCGACGCCCCGACTCCGGCAGAGTGGCAGCAGGGTGTCCAGCCCGGACTGGTCGAGCAGGGTGTACCGCCCGGCGAGCATCACACAGTCGAAGTCGCCGGCGCGGGCCAGGTCGGCAAGCGTCGGCGCCTGGTTCATGCCCACGCCGACCGCGCCGATCTCGCCGGCCGCACGCAACCGCGCCAGCGCCGGGTACGCCCCCGCCATCGCCTCGCCGACGTGGTCGTCGGGGTCGTGCAGGTAGGCGATGTCGATCCGCTTTAGGCCGAGCCGCTGCAGGCTCTCGGCGTGCGAGCGCAGCGCCCCGGCGGCGGAGAAGTCGAAGGTCGGGACGAGGCCGCTCGGCTCGGCCCAGAATTCCTGGCCTCGGCCCTCGCCCGGCACCAGCAGCCGGCCGACCTTGGTGGACAGGGTGAACTCCGCCCGGGGCCGGCCGGCGAGGACCGCCCCGGCCCGGCGCTCGGACAGCCCGCACCCGTACAGGGGCGCGGTGTCGAAGTAGCGCAACCCGAGGCGCCAGGCGGCCTCGACGGTGGCCCGGGCGGGCTCGTCGCCGACGGTGGTGAACATCCCGCCGATCGGGGCCAGCCCGAGGCCGAGCCGGGTCACCCGCACGTCGGTACGCCCCAGCGGGACCAGTTGGGTGGCCTGCACCCCGCCCTCCTGTCGTGAGAGATTCCTCCGCGCCGTGCCCCGCCGGTGGCCGGCGCGCCGTACCGGGAGCGGCGGGCCGGCGCCACCGAGGACCGCGGTGGTTCCGGCGCCGCCCTCCGGTGCCCGGGGCGGCGCTGCCGCCCCGGGCACGGTCAGCCCTTCACGGCGCCGATCAGGACGCCCCTGATGAAGTGGCGCTGGATGAAGGGGTAGACGGCGACGATCGGCGCGACCGTGAGGATGACCACCGCCATCTTGATCGATTCGGTGGGGGGCATGGTCACCCCCGTGGTGCCGCCCGAGGTGTGCGGCGCCTGCCCGGCCAGCAGGTAGCTCTGCAGCACGCGCTGAATCGGGTACATGTCGTTGCGGTCGATGAACAGCAGCGCGTCGAACCAGACGTTCCAGTAGGTGACCGCGTAGAACAGGCCGACGACGGCGACGACCGCGCGGGACAGCGGCAGCACGATTCGGGTCAGGGTACGGAAGTGGCTGGCGCCGTCGATGCGGGCGCTGTCGACCAGTTCCTGGGGGATGCCCTGGAAGAAGCCGCGGACGACGACCAGGTTGAACACGCTGATCGCGGGCGGCAGGATCAGCGCCCAGATGGTGTCCTTGAGGCCGAGCCCGGTCACCACGAGGTACTTGGGCACCAGGGGCGGATAGATCAGGAACGGCAGCAGGAAGTACGCCAGCAGCCAGCGGTAGCCCAGCGAGCGTGGTTGGGACAGGCCGTAGGCGGCGAGGACGGTGACGGTGAGCGCCACGGCGGTGCCGATGACGGTGACCAGGGTGCTGATCCACAGCGCGCGGGTGACGGCGCCACCGGCGAAGATCGTCTCGTACGCGGAGACGTCGATCCCCTTGGGGATGACGACGAGCCCGCCGGCCTCGGCGATGGTCTCGCGGGAGGACAGGCTGGTCACCAGGATCACCCAGAGCGGGAACAGCACGCCGAGGACCAGCAGGGCGAGCAGGACGGCTTTGAGGCCCTGGCCGACCAGGGTCGGTTTCTCCTCCCACACCGGCCGGTGGTCGCGTGCCGGGCGTGACTTCTGGACGACGGTCTCGGTCATGACTTTGAGTAGATCCCTCGTTCGCCGAGCTTGTGCGCGACCCGGTTGGCGGCCAGGATCAGGCAGAGCCCGACCGCGGCCTTGAACAGGCCGGCCGCGGCGCCGTAGCCGTAGTTTCCGGTGGCGATGGAGAAGTGGTACACGAAGGTGTCGAGCACCTCGGCGGCCTGCCGGCCGACGGCGTCGCGTTGCAGGAGGAACTGCTCGAAGCCGACGGAGAGCGCGTCGCCCAGACGCAGGATGAGCAGCAGCACGATCACCGGCCGCAGGCCGGGCAGGGTGATGTGCCACAGCCGCCGCCACCGCCCGGCACCGTCGGCCGCCGCCGCCTCGTAGAGGCTCTGGTCGATGGTGGACAGGGCGGCGAGGAACACGATGGTGCCCCAGCCGACGTCCTTCCACACCGCCTCGACGGTGACCAGGATGATGAAGGTGTCCGGGTTGGTCATGATGTTCCACGGCTGGAGCCCGGCCTCGCGCATGGTCTGGGCCAGCAGGCCGGCGCCGCCGAGCATGGCGACGAAGAAGCTGACGACCAGCACCCAGCTGAAGAAGTGCGGCAGGTACACGATGGTCTGGACGAAGCCGCGCAGCCGGCTGGAGAGCAGGTTGTGCAGCATGATCGCCAGGGCGATCGGCAGCGGGAAGAAGAAGACCAGCTGGAACGCGGTGATCGCCAGGGTGTTGCGGAACGCGTCCCAGAACGCCGGGTCCTCGAAGAGCAGCTGGAACTGACCGAACCCGATCCAGTTGCTGCTCACGAACGCCTGGAACGGGTTGTCCCCGAGGTAGGGGTTGTAGTCCTGGAAGGCGATGACGTTACCGAGGATCGGCACGTAGCTGAAGACCAGCAGGATGACGAAGCCGGGCGCGACCATGGCCAGCAGCTGCCAGTCGCGGCGCAGCCGGGCCCGCAGCGACTGGGGCCTGCGGCGGCCGGTGCGGCGGGGGGCCGGCGCCGGTGGGGTCGACCCGTCGGGCCGGGTCCGGTCGGACCCGGCCGCGACGGTGGTGTTGCGTGCGGTCATCGGCCAGCCTTGGGCAGCGAACCGGCGAGCAACTGCCTCGCCTCCTCACCCCCGTTGGCCTTCCACTCCGCCACGATGGCGTCGACGTCGGACAGCGGCCGGCGCCCGCGCAGGACATCGGTGAACTTGTCCTCGATGGGCACCTGGTTGGCCTTGTAGCTGGCCGGCATCTCCAGCTTCACCCCGTCCCAGGGGTCCTTCTCCAGGTACTTGACCATGTCGTTGGAGTACGCCAGGAGGCTCTGGAGGAGGTTGGGAGTGTCGGGGAAGGGCCCGACCGTCGGGTTACGGCCGCTGATGAAGAAGAACTGGTTGGCGATCTCCTTGAACGCCAGGTCGGTCTTGACCGGGCCGTTCGGGGTCCGGGTGTGGTGCTTGCCCTCCACCCCGAAGTCACGCAGCTGCGCCTCCTGGGTGCCCAGCGGCGCGGAGCACCAGTTGATGATCCTCAGCAGCTCCTCGACCCGCTCCTTGGCGAGGCCCTTCTTGATGAAGGTGTAGGAGATCGGCTCGTCGTCGCCCCAGACGAGGGGGTCGCCGCCGGTGGCGGAGAAGACGGGCACCGGCTGGATGTTGAGCTTGGGGTTGGTCTTCTGGTGCTCGGCCTGGGCACCCTGCCAGAAACCGACGCCGGCCTGGTGGAAGACGACCTGGCCACTCTTGGCGAACAGCTGGGCGGCGTCCGCGCCCTTGCTGGCGACGAGATCGGGGTGGACCAGACCGTCTTTGTAGATCTTGGCCATCACCTCCAGCGCCTGCCGGAACTCCGGGGTCTCGTACTTGAACTCCGGCGTCCCGTCGGACTTCAGCCGCCAGCCCTGCTTGGAGCCGGGCACCTTGTGGAACATCTGGATCATGGCGAAGGCATCGCTGAACGCCCACACCTTCTTGGCCGGGTCGGTGACCTGCTTGGCCATGGTGAGCAGCTCGTCGAGGTTCTTCGGTACGGCCAGGCTCCGCTCGTCGAGCAGATCCTTGCGGGTGAACAGCGCCCAGGGGAACGGCCCGTCGGTGGGGTTGGGCACCGCCATCAACCGCTCGTTCCACAGGGCGTTGCGCCAGGAGCCGGTCGGGAAGGTGGCCAGCATCGGGTACGCGTTGACCGCGTCGCCCTTGAGGTGGTCGGTGAGATCCTCGAAGAGGACCTTGATGGCCTCGGAGAAGCGCGGGATCTTCTCCACCTCCCAGCCCGGCACGCACAGCAGGTCGGGGACGTCCCGGGCGCCGAGCATCGCGTTGAGCTTGTCGGCGTACGTGTTGCCGTCCTGGATGGTGAAGTTGACCGGTGTGCCCAGTTCCGCGTTGACCGCCTGCAGGTAGGCGCTCTGGGCGGCGCCGGGCGGGGCCGGGCCCCACGCCGGGGTCATCGCGGTGACCTGGGTGCCGCTGGTCCCCGGTTTGTCGGTTATCGCGTCGACGAGCGTGCTGGGGTACTTGGAGTAGCCGTCCGGAACGGGGCGGATGCCCTTGACGTCCGGCGTGAGGTTCAGCGCCAGGTCCTTGTGCGTCGGCAGGAGGTCGGCGAACTTGTCGAGGTTCTGCGCGCCGCCGGAACCGGCGGGCTTCTCGCTGCACCCGGCCAGCAGCGGGCCGCCGGCGACCGCCGCGGTGCCCAGGCCCACGAGGCCGAGGAAGTTGCGGCGCGAGGCTCCCGCGCCGGAGTTCGGAGATGTCATCGGTTCCCCTTCGAGAAGGGCGGTGTCGAGAGGATGCACACGGCTATAGTGAATAGTTGGTCTGGATAGCAAACAAACTAAGGGACGATCGAACGCTCCCACAAGAGGTCCGGCGACTCAGATGCCTCGGCGGACTCGGTTGCCCACCAGGGAGGTTCCAGGCGTGACGCGCCGGCGATCCGCGGCCACCGGCCGATCCATCAGCTCGTGGGCCGGCGTGACCTGGCGGTCCAGCGACGTGCTGATCACTCCCCGACCCGACCCGGCGCACCCCGTCGTGTCGGTCAAGGACCCCACGGTGGTGCGGTGGCGGGACCGCTGGATCGTGTACGGCACCTCGGCCGACACCTCGGGCGCCTGGCGCGTCTTCCACACCAGCTTCGCCGACTGGTCCGAGGCCCCGTCCGCACCGCTGTACCACCTGGATCAGAACCCGCACATCGGCGACACGTACATGGCCGCGCCGCAGCTGTTCTACTTCTCACCCCAGGACATGTGGTACCTGGTCTACCAGCAGGGCGCACCGGCCTACTCGGTCACCGACGACCCGACCCGCCCGGACACCTGGACGGCGCCGCGCGGCTTCTTCGCCGAGCAGCCGTCCCTGCTCGCCCAAGGGTGGCTCGACTTCTGGGTGATCGCCGACGAGGGCCACTGCTACCTGTTCTTCACCGACGACAACGGGTTCCTCTACCGGTCACGGACCTCGGTGGCGGACTTCCCGCACGGGTTCGGGGCGCCGGAGGTCGCCATCGCCGACTCCCGGGAGAACTGCTACGAGGGCAGCGCGACATACAAGGTCCGGGGCACCGACACCTACCTGACGATCGTCGAGGGCTTCGACTCCCGGGGGCACCGGTGCTACCGGGCCTGGACGGCGGACCGCCTCGACGGGCCGTGGACGCGCCACGGCACCGACGACCACGCGTTCGCCCACCACAGCCACGTGCTCTTCCCCGCCGGCGGGCGATCCACCGACATCAGTCACGGCGAACTCGTCCGGGCTGGACACGACGAACGCATGGAGATCGACCCCCAGCGGCTGCAGCTGCTGTACCAGGGCCTGGACCCGGGCGTTGATGTGGAGGGGACGCCGTACGCGCTGCTGCCCTGGCGGATCGGACTGCTGACCCGCACCGGCGGCGAGTGACCACGGTACGGGACAGGGCGGACCGAACCGGTCGGGTCGCCGCGGATCCGGAAACCCCCTTGGCGGCCAGCGGGTTCCCGGACCGGTCCTACGCGTTCGGGTTGAACGGGATGCCGCCGGGCAGCGCCTTGCGCAGCATGCCGGCGAAGTTGCTGTCCTTCAGGTCGAAGTTGGCGCTGCCCCAGTCGGCGTTGCTCAGCTTCTCCCGCACCCCGGCGGGGTAGCCGTTCCAGCCGACCAGCGTCGGGCGGTGCCAGGCTCCGTGGTGGTTCTCCGGCGGGTCGTCGCCGGCGTTGGCGAGGCGGAAGGCGTGCGACCCGGCGCCATCCTTGTGGTAGACGATCTTCGGGTGGGCGCCGTCCCAGCGGACCTGGGCGGTGGCGTGGACGGTGAAGTCGCCGTGGGCGGAGGTCGCCACGTAGCGGGCCTGGTCGTTCTGCACCCAGACCACGACGTGCTCCCAGTCGTGCCGGTGCCCGCTGCGGACGTTGGCCAGGAGTTGGTCCTTCTCGAAGTAGAGGGCGTACGCGTAGGCGCACCAGCCGTTGTTGCAGGCGTGCCGTGAGTACCCGTTGGCGTTGTCCAGGTCCGACCGGTCGCGGCACTGGCCGGTGAGCGATCCGGTCGGCTTGAGTCCGCCGTTGAGTGTCCCGTCCGGGCCGACCGCCGGAGCGGGGTAGCAACCATCGGTGTCGTAGTCGTAGGCGGGTTGCCACTTCCGCTCCGCCGCGTCCGCGTTGCCCGGCAGTCTCGCGTGCGTGGTGGCGAGGGCGACACCCGCCCCGGCGACGACCATTGCGACGGCGCCGGCCACGGCGACCAGCAGCCGCAGGGCGTGCCGCGTCCTCGCTCTCCGCCGCCGGCCGGGCCCGGAGTCGGTGGCGGAGAGCGGTACCGAATCGGTCATATCGATGACTCCTCATCTCTGGCCCAGATGGGGAAAGAGTCTCGCCGCCGATCCTGTCGAGCGCCAGACATCCATACGTCGATGTCCTGAACTGCCGCCATCTGATGGACAGGACGTCACCTCCGGGTCACACCGGGGCGACCGGCGGTGATTGCGCAGCCCGGCCTGCCGCACGGTCTTCATCGGGGCGTGGGCCGCAGCGGCCGTGGCCGCGGGCTGGCTGGTCAGCGGCAGTCTGCGACCGAGGACTGGGATGTTCGTGGCGGCGCTGGCGGGAGGTGTCGCCCTGGTCGCCGCCACGGTCGTCTACTACCGGGCGGAGTCGCTGTTCGCCGGCGACCCTCCCGTGGGGCGGGGTGGTGCATTTCTGGCTGGCCGCCAGCGTGGTGTGCGGATTGCCCCTCGGGGCGGTGGGGGCCACCATTCGGCGTCCCGCCCCGGTCGGAGTTCTCGCGGCGCTGGTCGTTCCCCTCGGGGCGGCCGTCAACATGGTGGTGCTGCCACCGCCGTCGGAGAGCGCCGTGGCGGGGCCGGTCCGGCTGACCGTGTGGGTAGCCGCCTCGGCGGCCGTCGTGCTGATCGTGGCACCCGCCATCCCTGCTCGACAGCGCGGTCATCGCGAATCCGGTGTGGCCACGGAGGCGCTGGCCGACCGGTAGCCGACGCGGGGCGAGGGGGCCCCGACCGGCCCCGGCCCACCGCCCGGCGTCAGGCGGCGGCCAGCGCCGCGTAGCGGCCGGCACGGCGCAGCAGCGTCTCGTGGGTGCCGGACTCGACGATCCGGCCGTGGTCGACCACTGCGATCTGGTCGGCGTGCCGGATGGTGGAAAGCCGGTGCGCGATGGTGATCACCGTACGGCCCTCGGCGAGGGCGTCCAGGGCCTGCTGCACGGCCCGCTCGGTCTCGGTGTCCAGCGCGCTGGTGGCCTCGTCGAGCACCAGGACGCGCGGGTTGCGCAGCAACGTGCGGGCGATGGCCAGGCGCTGCTTCTCGCCGCCGGAGAAGCGGTGGCCCCGCGAACCGACCGTCGTGTCGTACCCGTCGGGAAGGCCGACGATCAGGTCGTGGATCCGCGCGGCGCGGGCCGCGTGCTCGATCTCGGCGTCGGTGGCGTCGGGGCGGGCGTACCGGAGGTTCTCCCGCACGGTGGTGTGCAGCAGGTAGGTCTCCTGGCTGACCACGCCCACGACGGCGGCGAGGTCGACCAGGCGCAGGTCGCGCAGGTTGACGCCGTCGATGGTGATGCGCCCGCTGTCGGGGTCGTGCAGCCGGCTGATCAGGGCGGCGAGGGTGCTCTTGCCGGAGCCGGTCTCGCCGACCAGGGCGAGGCTGGTGCCGGCCGGGACGTCGAGGGTGATGCCGGCCACGGCGGCGGTGTCGCTGCCCGGGTAGCTGAAAGTGACGTCCTCGACGCGCAGATGGCCGCGGACCCGCGCCGGGTCGATCTCGACCGGCTCGGCCGGGTCGTCGACCTCCACCGGCAGGTCGAGGTACTCGAAGATGCGGGCGAACAGCGCCAGCGAGGCGGTGAGCTGGACGCCGACGTTGAGCAGCCCCATCAGTGGCCGGAACAGCCCGCCCTGCAACGCCGTGAAGGCGACCAGGGTGCCGATGCTGAGCGTCCCGGCGGTGCCGGGCAGCCCGGCGCCCAGGTAGATGACGGCGGGGATGGCCGCGAAGACGACGGTCATGGTGGCCATCCGCCAGCGGCCGGCCAGCTCGGAGCGGAGCTCGAGGTCGACGAGGCGGGCGGAGGAGGCGGCGAACCGGTCGGCGAGCGCGCGGCCGGCGCCGAGGGTCTTGGCCAGCTGTACGCCGCTGACGCTCAACCCCTCCTCGACGGTGACGTTGAGGTCGGCCAGCTCGCGCTGCAGCTGGGCGGTGATCTCCCGGCGCATGACGGCCACCCGGCGGGCCAGCCAGATCGCCGGCGGCAGGACGACCAGCGAGACCAGGGTGAGCCGCCAGGACAACGCCACCATCGCGACCACGGTGGCCACCGCCGTGGTCAGGTTGGACGCGATGGAGGTGGCGGTGGAGGTGACGACGGACTGCATTCCGCCGATGTCGTTGGTGATGCGCGACTGCACCTCGCCGGTGCGGGTGCGGGTGAAGAAGGCGATCGACTGGCGTTGCAGGTGCGCGAAGACGTCGGTACGCAGCTGGTGCATCACCTGTTGGCCGACGCGGGTGGCGATCCAGGTCTGCACCACGCCGAGCACGGCGGTCACCGCCGCGACGGCGACCATGCCGACGACCAGTTGGGCCAGCAGGGTCAGGTCGCGCTCCGGGAGCGCGCGGTCGATAACCGTGCGCAGCAGGAACGGGGAGGCCATGGCGAGCACCGAGGAGATCACGATGATCGCGGTGACGGTGGCCAGCGGGGCGCGGTGGGCGGTGAAGAGCCGGCCGACGCGGCGAAGGGAGACGTCGTGGGCCTGGGCCCTCTCGGCGGCGCTGACGCTCCGGGGCGTCCCGCCGTGGCCGGGGCGGTGGGTGGGGATGGTGTCCAAGGGGCCTCCTGACGACTTGCTGAGGTTACCTCATCATGAGGGAGCAACAACAAGCTCTGCTACCGTATTCCGGTGACCGGCGAGGAACCTGACGCGCCCGAGGAGAGCCTTCCCGAGCTGTTCTGGGCGGTCGCCCGGCGGCTGCGCCACCACTCCCGGCGCACCCTCGAACCGTGGGAGATCAACCCCGGGCACGCCCGCGCGCTCGCGGTGCTCGGGCGGCACGGCGCGATCCGGCTCCGCGCGCTCGCCGACCACCTGCACATCGCGCCCCGCTCCGCCACTGAGGTCGTCGACGGGCTGGAGGAGCGCGGACTCGTCGCGCGCCGGCCCGACCCGGCGGACCGGCGCGCGACCCTGGTCACGCTGACCGACGAGGGCAAACAGGTCGGTCGGGCCATCCGCGCGGCGCGCGACGCCGAGGCGCAACGCTTCTTCGGCCACCTCTCCCCCGCCGACCGCGACCACTTGACCCGCATCCTGCGCACGCTGCGCGACTGACCGCCGCCACCGGCGCTCGACCCCGCTGAGGTCGTCATCCGTCGCACGCCGCTCCCGCCGACATCGCCGATCCGTCGCACGCCGCTCCCGCCGACATCGCCGATCCGTCGTGGCGACGCTGTGTTTTAGGCTTTGCTTATATAAGTCGCGAGTGATAGGAATGGTGGGTGCACGCGTTTGACGTCCTCGGCGATCCGGTGCGGCGCCGCATCCTGGAACTGCTCGCCCAGGGCGAGCAGACCGCCGGCGGGATCGGCGCGGTGATCCAGGAGGAGTTCGGCATCTCCCAGCCGGCCGTATCCCAACACCTCAGGGTGCTGCGGGACAACGGCTTCACCACGGTCCGCCCCGAAGGCGCCCGCCGGCTGTACGCGGTCGATCCGCGACCGCTGCGGGAGGTCGACGAGTGGCTCGCCGGCTTCCGCGGATTCTGGGCGCCGAAGCTGGACGCCCTGGCCACCGAACTGGCCCGGGGTCGACGCGCACGGCGTGCACACCCACCGACCGAGGACAGGAGCACTCGATGACGGACGTCAGCCACCAGATCAGCGCCGTACGGCGCACCGTCGGCACCCGCACGCTGGAAGCCGGCGAGGCGCGCGTGCTGACCATCAGCCAGGCGTACGACGCGCCCCTGGAGGACGTCTGGGACGCCTGCACCAACGCCGCACGCATCCCCCGCTGGTTCCTGCCGATCTCCGGTGAGTTGCGGGTGGGCGGTCGCTACCAGATCGAGGGCAACGCGGGCGGCACCGTCCAGCGGTGCGACCCGCCCACGAGCTTCGCCGCCACCTGGGAGTACGGCGGTGAGGTCAGCTGGATCGAGGTGCGGCTCACCCCGGAGAGCCCGCAGCGCACCCGCTTCGAGTTGGAGCACGTCGCGCACGTCGACGACGAGCGCTGGCTCGAGTTCGGCCCCGGCGCTGTCGGCGTCGGCTGGGACCTGGGCCTGCTCGGACTCGCCTCTCACCTGCGCGCCGACGGCGCAGGCGTAAGGCCGGAGGAGGCCACCGCGTGGATGGGCTCCGAGGAGGGTCGCCGGTTCATGACGGCGGTCAGCGATTGCTGGGGCGAGGCCAGCGTCGCCGGCGGCACCGACCCGGACGCCGCGCGGGCCGCCGCCGCCCGCACCACCGCCGCGTACACCGGTGTCCCGGCCTGACCCATGGGCGCCGCGTTGCCTGGGGCGACGCGCTCCGTCCGCGACCCGAACTGCCCGGGGGTACTGACACAAGGAACGTCGCAGCTGCGGGGCGAGGTGGTCGGGCCTAGGGGGTGATGAGCGTGCAGGCGCTGATTGCGCCCAGCAGTATCAGCGCCGGCACGACCAGCAGCAGCTCTGCCGCCGATCCGGTGCGGAAGCGCAGCGGGGCCCACATGCCCAGCGGCGCCCAGCGGCAGCCTCCGATCCGGATCGGCCACAGCAGGGGCACCCGGGTGAAGGTCAACGCGTCGCCGAGGGAGTGCACCAGGCAGCCCAGCCCCAGCGGCAGACCCACCCACCACCACCCGGCGACCGGGCCGGGCAGCGCTGCTGCCATCAACCCGACGAACAGCCCGGCTGCTGTCGCACCGTACGCCCCGCGGGTGCGCCTGCGCAGCGCCCCGCGCACCGCCAGCGCCGCGGCCAGCCCCGCGACGGCCGCTGCGGCGACGTTCCCACCGACCCAGCAGAGCAGCGACACCACCAGACCCACGGCCACCGCGAACAACAGGGTGTGCGTGACCGCCCGGTGCCCGCCCCGACCCGCGCAGCAGCCGCAGGAGGCCGCCCGCAGCGCTGCCGCGCCCGCAGCCGTGCCCCGGGCGATGAGCCGGGTCACCGGGCCCAGCGACCGGGCGACAACCGACCCGGGATGGTCGACGTCGGGCAGCAGCGCCCCACCGGCGGTGACCGCCGCGCCGACCACCACTGCGCCCACCGCCGGCCGCGCCCCGAGCCCCGCCGCCAGCGCGCAACCACCCAGCC
>NZ_SMKN01000003.1 GCF_004348675.1 Micromonospora sp. KC606
AGACAGCTTCCCACCGGTTCAGATTTTGACCAAAAGCCACCAGGATAGGAGGACGCCTGCTCATGGGCCGGCAGCCGCCCGCAACACCCTCCCTTTCGGCACGTCGTGCTCGGATCGGCATTGCAGGACTCGTCAGGCTGCGCGTGGACAACCGGATGTCAGCAACGCCGTCAGCAACGAGACTCTGACAGGGCTGTCGTTTTAGGTCGACCGCCGTCCTGCCGGGAGTCTCATCCTATGCGGAACGCCGACACGCTCTCGCCAGCCAGGATCTCGAGCGACCCACACCCGATGAAAATTGCTTAATGATGACAGATGTCTTACCGACTTGAGTTTTTTCGTTTGCAGAAATTTGAACAAACCGTTGGGCGTGTCACTGGGTGGGCGGTCGTGGACGCTTCCGCCAGTTGGCCGGCTTTGCCGGACAGAGACTTGGCTCACGCGACGTTTGCTTGACACGCAACGTCGCCACTTGCTTGACTCTGCGCAAAGCCGCACTTAGCCGTGTGTCGATATGGGCGTCTGCTGGCGGAAACGCGGCGGCCTTGGCGTCGCGGCGGCTATCACCGTACGGGGAAGCAGCATTGCGCCGCTTCCGAGATCGGGGGATTGCGTGAAGGTGTCAAAGAAATCCACGTCGAATCGTGCTGCCCGCCGTCTTCTGCAGGCGGTGATGCAGGCAGTACTGGGTCTCGTCATCGTGGTCGCCGGGACCGTGGCCTTCTCCGGCGCCGCAGCGGCCTCGGACGCCATTCCCGGCGGCAAGCTGTTCGCCGGCGGTTACTTCACCCAGGCCGGTGGGACAGGCGCCACGAGCATCGCGGCCTGGAACGGAGTCGACTGGTCCGCGCTCTCCGGCCCGAACGGCGAGGGCGCCGACGAGACGGTCGACGCGATGACCATGTACAACGGCAAGCTCATCGCCGCCGGCTCGTTCATGGAGGCTGGCGGCGTGGTGGTCAGCGGCATCGCCAGCTGGAACGGGACCACCTGGGAGCCACTGGTCGGGTCGAGTGGGGCCATCGGTGTGGTGGTCCGGCCGCTCGGGTTCGTTGCTTCCCTGGCCGTCTACAACGGTGACCTGTACGTCGGCGGCTCCTTCCCGCGCGCCGGTGGGGTGACCGTGAACAACATCGCCCGGTGGAACGGCAGCGACTGGTTCGCCTTGCCGGGCCCGTCGGGCGTCGGCACCGAGTACGGAGGCAGTGTCAGCGCGCCGGTGTGGGACCTGACCGTCGTCGACGGCCTACTGGTCGTCGCGGGCTTGTTCACCTCCGCCGGTGGCGTGGCCGCCAACAGCGTGGCCGCGTGGAACGGCAGCACCTGGTCATCGGTGGGCCAGCCGATCGAGGGCGCCACGGTGCTGGCCGTGGAGAACTACAACGGCGCGCTGGTGGCGTCTCGGGCCTACAGCGAAAACAACTTCAGCGTCAACGACGTGGCGGTGCGTTTCAACGGCCAGTGGTCGGTGCTGGGCGGGCAGCCTGGTGGCCGCTTGAACGGCGATGTCCGCGATTTCACCGTCTACAACGGGCTGCTCGTCGCCGGTGGGCAGTTCACCCACGTAGGCGGTGTCGTGGTGAATAACGTCGCCGTGTGGAACGGCTCCACGTGGTCGGCGCTTTCCGGTCCGGCCGGCGTCGGAACGGACGGCGGCGTGTTCGCGGTGACCCCCCACGCGGGCTTCCTCGTCGTCGGCGGCTTCTTCAACAACGCAGGGGGGCAGCCAGCGGGCAAGATCGCCCGCTGGAACGGTAGCGCCTGGTCGGCCCTGCCCGGCGGCGGCGTGAACGACAACGTGTTCTCGTTGCTGTCGACGTAGGACCTCCGGCACGGCCTCCATACCGCACCGGCGGCGGCCCGGCTACGGCCGACCCACCCGACGAGCGCTAAGCGAAGCAGTTCCACCGGGTCCCTGACGACGACCATCCGGACGTCGTCAGGGACTCTGCCTCAGGTGTCGTAGCAGCCGTCCCATGGTGGATCGAATCCCAGAGTGTCGGGGAGGAGCTCGGCGTGATCCTGCCCGTGATCCTCGGACTGGTCGACAAGCCCGAAAACGTGGCCATCGACGTGTACGTCGAACAACTTGATAGCGATGTCACCGAAGGTGCGCCCTGGCAGCGCCGTGAGCCAGATGGCGAGGCACTCCTCTGCGCTCTTGATCGACACCTTCTCATGCTCGCTAGTGCCGGCGAACCAGATCTGGGAACCGGTATGCCCGCCGTCGGCGTCGAACAGGTGCAGCACGGCGTACCACCGCTTGTAGCGGGACCAGTCGGGCATGTTGCCCGTCCCGTCCTCGAGAGTCGCGGTGACCGAGCCGAAGAACTGCCCGCCGTCGTATCTGCCGATCGTGTCGGTGCGGTAGCCAGGTTCGTGCACGATCGGCACGCGGTCGGGAATCGCCATGACCGGCAACCTAGTGCGCGGGTCTGACGAAGTTTGTCATCGGCACCCGTGCACCCGCTCTGCGTGGCACCGCCGACCGGGCCCCGCCCCGGCCCGGTCGGCGGCGTCCGGATGCGAGTGGCCACGACCGCGGCCGTGGACACGACGGCTCACACCAGTCACCGCGCACGCACGGGACAGCCGGGGCGTTCTGGGCGATAGCTTCATGATCAACCGAGCGAACCGTCGGCAGTTGACCTGAACCAGGCTTCAGGTTGGATGCTCGGCGTATGGACGTGATCGCTTATCTCGAACGAATCGGTGTGGAGCGGCCCCGGGTCGCCGACGGCGCGGCCCTGCGCGAGCTGCATCGGGCCCACCAAGCGGTGGTGCCCTTCGAAAACCTCAGCATCCACCTGGGCGAACCGATCTCCCTGGCCGAGGACGACCTGATCGACAAAATCGTCCGACGCCGGCGCGGTGGCTTCTGCTACGAACTCAACGGCGCATTCGCGATGCTGCTGGAGGCGCTCGGCTACCGAGTCGTACGGGCCGCCGCCCGCGTGTATGGCGGAGAACGTCCCGGCTCGCCGTTCGACCACCTGGCGCTGCTGGTGTCCACGGCCGAGGGCGGCGGGCCGTGGTTGGTCGACGTCGGCTTCGGCAGCCACAGCGTGTACCCGCTGGAGTTCACCAGCCGGGCCGAGCAGGCGGATCCCGGTGGCCGGTTCGCACTGGTCGACGTGGGTGACAGTGACGTGGACGTGATCAAGGACGGGCGACCGCAGTACCGGATCGAGCGGCGGGCGCGCTCGCTGGCGGACTTCGCACCGACCTGCTGGTGGCAGCAGACCTCGCCAGACTCGCCCTTCACCCGCGGAGCGATCTGCTCGCGGATCGACGGCGACGGACGAATCTCGATCAGCGGCCGCACGCTGATCCTGACGCACGACGCCACGCGGTCCGAGGTCCCGCTCGGCACCGACGAGGCGCTGCTGTCCGCGTACCGCGACCACTTCGGCATCGTGCTGGACCGGGTACCTTCCCTGGCCCGACCGACAGTAGGAGTGTGACGGTGGCTGGGGAGAACCGCTGGCTGCCCGTGATCGCCAACAATCCGGGCATTCGCGGTGGTACAGCCGGCGGTTCCGGAAATGGCGGTGACCGGATGCTACGGCGCACCTCGTCACTTCACGGGCCTGCCTTCGTCGCCAGGCTGCGCAGTTCCCGGGCGCGCCTTCGACAGGCAACGATGATGCCGGGGCGGAGCAGGTGGCCGAAGCCGGCGGGTCGAGACGTCGGACCAGTCCGTCCCGGTCGGTGCCGAGTGCCGTAGCGGTGGCGTCGAGGTCCCAGTCGTGGGCCGCGAGCTGGGACAGCAGATGTCCACGGCGGGTCTGGGCGGCCGACAGCCGGAACGTTTTGAGGTAGGCCAGCTGACCCGCCTCGTCGGTGATGGTTTCGCCGACCGATCCGCCCGCCACATGACCGCCGCCGCGATCACCTCGATCTCCACCGACCAGGCGTTCGCCCGGTGTTTGGACGACGACTGCCGTGGTTGGCACGACCCGGCCACCACGAGCGGCGCTACCCACCCCTGCGGGCGCCACGCCTACACCGGTACGGCGGGGTCAGGCCGGGTCGACGCGAGCGACGGCGACGCTCTGGGCCAGGTCGCGGTCGGCGCAGGCGGCTGGCCTGGGGGCCAACGCACCGTGCACGGTGACCCGGTCACCCGGGCTCAGTGCCTCGGCCGCCTCACCAGTCAACGCCCAGCGTCGCGTCCCGACCAACAGCGTGGTGCACCCGCCCGAGCGTTCCACGGTGCCGGTGAGGGTGCGCCCGCTCCACGGCAGTCCGCCCGGGACCTCCCCGCCGGGTGGCGAGGGCGGCGCGACTCCGGTGCGGCCCGGCGAGGGCCGCCCGGCCGATCCAACCGGGTCGGTCGGCGTCGCGACGCCGGAGCCGCCAGCGGGCGGGGACTCGACGGTCGGCGCCGGGCTCGACGGCGGCGAACCGGTCGGTGGGACGGCCCGCCGCGGGCCGGGGTCGCCCCCCAGACCGCAGGCGGTCATCAGCAGCAGCACCCCGACCGCGGTCAGCACGATCGACGCTCGACGCATGGCAGCACACCTCCGTCACCTGGGACGCACCGGTCACCCGCGGCGGTTCCCCGCTAGCGCGGGTAGAAGCGTCGGTAGCGGCGGATCAACCGCCACTGCACCAGCACCGCGGTCAGGGTAAGCAACATCATGACCAGCGTGGCCGCCGCCGCGTAGCCGTAGCGCAGGTACTCGAAGCCGGTCTGGTACACGAACAGTGACAGGTAGGTGGTGGCGTACGGGGGCGGGCCACCATCGGTCACCACGAACGCCGGCACGAACGTGAAGTGCAGGCTGGCGATGGCGTCGCGGACCGCCAACAGGGCCAGGACCGGCGCCATCAGCGGCAGGGTGATCCGGCGGAACATGTCCCAGCCGGTGGCGTCCTCGACCGCGGCCATCTCGTAGACGTCCCTGGGCAGCGCCCGCCGCGCGGCCAGCAGCACCACGAAGGTCTCCCCCATGGTGAACAGGCTCATCAGGATGATCGCGGCCCGGGCGTCGGTTGGATCGGTGAGCCACTGCGGCGGAGTGCGCCCCAGCGCGGTCAGCCCGTTCTCCCCACCGACGCGGAGCACCTGGTTGATGGGCCCGTACAGGGGATTGAGCAACCACAACCAGAGCAGGCCGTACGCGATCTCGGGCACCGCGGTGGGTAGCAGCGCCGCCGCGCGGCCGGTGCCGGCCCCGGGGGCGCGGCGGTGCAACAGCAACGCCAGTCCGAGCGCCAACAGCACCCGCAGCGGCACGGCCACCATCGCGAACACCAGGGTGTTGGTCACCGCGATGCGGAAGATCGGATCCTCGACCAACGCGGTGAAGTTGTCGAAGCCGGCCCAGGCCGGTGGGCGTACCAGGTCGTAGTGGCTGAACGCCAGGGCAAGGATGCCCAGGGCCGGCAGCAGCACCAGACCGACCAGACCGACCAGGTACGGCGCGAGCATCAACGCCAGTTGCCGCCGCGAGCGCGCGTCCGGCCGGGCCGGGCTGCCGGCTCCTGTTCCCGAAGGTCGCGGACCCGCCTCACTCCCCGCGCTCACGTGTCAGCTCCTGTTCGCGACCAGTCGGCTGCCCCACCCGGCTGGTTCCCCGCGCTCACGGCGCCAACCGGCGGCCGGAGGTGGCGTCGAAGACGTGCGTGTCGACCCAGCGAACGCCCACGCGGACCGCGGCGCCCCGGCCGGGACGGCGGGCGGTGGGCACCCGGGCGACCACCGGTTGCCCCCCTTCGAGGGTGAGGTACACGTAGGCGTCCTCGCCGACCACCTCGACCCGGTCGACGATGGCGGGAGCGCCGTGGCCTGTGTGGAGGGTGGCCGCCTCGGGCCGGAAACCGATCTGCGCCTCGACGGGCAGGGCCGGCGGATCGCCGGTGGGGAGCAGCGGGCCGCCGGCCGGGAGCATGTTCATCGCCGGGGAGCCGACGAACCGGGCCACGAAGACCGTGGCGGGGGTCCGCCAGATCTCCTCCGGGGTGCCCACCTGCTCGATGCGGCCATCGCGCAGCACGGCGATCCGGTCGGCGAGCACCAGCGCCTCGGTCTGGTCGTGCGTGACGTGGACCATCGTGGCACCGAGGCGGTCGTGCAGGGCCCGCAGCTCGGCGCGCATCTCCACCCGAAGTGCCAGGTCCAGGTTGGACAACGGCTCGTCGAGCAGGAACACGTCCGGCTCCCGCACCAGCGCCCGGGCCAGGGCGACCCGCTGGCGCTCGCCGCCGGAGAGTTGCCCGGGCCGACGATCGAGCAGCCCGGCGCAGCCGACCGTCTCGGCCGCCGCCCGGGCCCGTTCGCGGGCCACCCTGCGCGGAGTGTCGCGCACCTCGAGCCCGAAGGCGATGTTCTCGGCGACGGTCAGGTGTGGGAACAGCGCGTACGACTGGAAGACCATGGAGACGTTGCGCAGGCCGGGCCGCTGGTCGGTGACGTCGCGGCCGGCGATGCGCACCCGCCCGGCCGACACCGGCTCCAGTCCCGCCACGACCCGCAGCACGGTCGACTTGCCGGCACCGGACGGACCGAGCACGACCAGCAGCTCGCCACGGGCGACGGCGAGGTCGACCTCGTGCAGGACCGGCTCGGTGCGGTATGCGGCACTGACACCGTCGAGGACCAGTCCGGCCTCGCTCACCCGTTCTCCCCTCGCGCGAACACGGGCCGGCTCTTGATGTCCAGTTCGCGGATGACGTCGTCGAGCCGGTCGCCGCGGTGCATGGCGTTCTCCAGGATGCCGTAGCTGAGGTCCTCGATCTCCGGCCAGGTGGAGACGGTGGGCAGCGCCCGGACGGTGGGAATGGCGTCGAGGAAGACCCGGGAGTTGCGCGGTGGCAGGTTCGGGTCGAGGAAGGCCGGAGAGCGGGACGTCTCGACGTGCGACGGTACGGTGCGGCCGGTCGCCGCGATGATCTTCTGCCCGTCCGCCGACATGGCGTACTCCATGAACCGCCAGGCGGAGTCCTTGTTCCTCGACCCTCGGGTCATGCAGTACGCGTCGGAGTGCAGCACCCCGATCGGCCGCTGGTAGACCGGAAGCGGGGCGACGTCCCAGTCGAAACCGGTGATGGTGCGGAAGTTGGTGGTGGCCCGCCGGGAGGTCATCAGCATGGCGAGCCGGCCGTTGAGAAAGCGGGACTCGTCGTCCTCCGCCTCCACCTCCGCGTCGCTGGGCGCCACGCCGTACGCCAGCCGCAGGTCGACGAGGTTCTTCAGCGCCTCCCGGGCGGCGGGGCTGTCCAGGGCGAGCCGGGTGGGCCGCTCGGGGTCGTCGACGACCTCGCCGCCGTTGGACCACACCAGCGGCGCGAGCCGGATGATCGACGGCTCGACGCCGAGGCCGTGCACGGCGGGCAGCCGGGCGGCACCCTCCGCCTCGGTGCCCCTGATGACCAGGCCGCGGTCGTCGCGGGTCATCGCGGTGGCGGTACCGACCAGGTCGTTCCAGGTCCAGCCGGGTACGGGTTCCGGTACGCCGTACTTGGCGAACAGCGTGCGGTTGTAGTAGACGGCGAGGCTGGAGACGTTCTGCGGCAGGCAGAGTTGCCGGTCGTGCCATTTGAACGCGTCCATCGCCACCGGGTAGTAGTCGGCCGGGTCGACCGCGTCGGAGGCGGCGATGCGCTCGTCGAGCGGCTCGACCACCCCCTTGGCCGCGAACTGGCCGTAGAAGCGGTAGTTCATCAGGAACAAGTCCGGCGGCGCACCGCCGGCGACGGAGGTGGCCAGCCGGGCCAGCAGGTCCTTACGGTCGCTGGCCTCGATCAGCTGAACCCGCTCGCCGGGCCGGGCCGCCTCGTACGCGTCGATCAGCGTGCGGTACGCGGCCAGTTCCTCGGGAGCGCCAAAGACCAGCAGCTTGACCTGGTCGCGGGAGGACGACCCGACGCCGGAGCCGCAGCCGGTGACGGCGAGCGCGCCGCACAGCGCCACGGCGAGCAGGGACTTCGGTCTCACTAGTCATTCCCTCGGATCAGTGGTCGTGCAGGAAGCGCCGCTGCGCCAGGACGAAGACGCCCAGCGCGGGAAGCGTGGCGATCACCGCCCCGGCCAGGAAGACCGGGAAGTTGGTGGGGTCCAGCAGCGACAGCGATCGCAGTGCCAGCGGCAGGGTGAACAGATCGCGATCGTAGACGTAGATCAGCGGGTCGAGGAAGTTCGACCAGGTCAGGATGAAGGTCAGCGCGGTGAGCCCGGCGGTCACCGGGCGCACGAGCGGCAGCGCGACCTGCCACCAGGTGCGTACCGGTGACAGGTCCTCGACCTGGCAGGCGTCGTACAGGTCGGCCGGCAGCGCCCGGAAGGCCAGGTAGTAGACCAGGACGTAGAGCGGTGAGGTGCCCAGCAGGGCCGGAGCAATCAGAGGGACGAGGGTGTCGGTCAGCCCCAGGAAGCGGAAGATCGCGAAGCGCGGCACGAGCAGCGCCGTCGCCGGCACCATGAGCGCGACCAGGGAGGCCGCGACCACCACGGCGGTGGTACGCGGGGCCAGCCGGGCCAGTGCGAATCCGGCCAGCGAGGCGACCAGCACGCTCAGCGGCACCGCCACGACGGCGACGAGCACCGAGTTGAGCGAGGCGCGCAGCAGACCGCCCAGGTCGAGGGCGCGTTCGTAGCCGGTGGTGGAGACCGGGTCGGGCACCAGCTGCGGAGTGGGTGACGGCGGTAGGCCCGGCTCGGTGAGAGAGCCGGAGACCAGCAGAAGCAGCGGTGGCACGAACACCAGGATGACGAAGGCCGCGCCGAGGGAACGCCACAGCCGGGCGGCCTGCTCGGGCAGCGGTGAGGGGCCGCGGTCGCGGCCCCTCACCGGGATGTTGCCGATGATCCGTTCCTTACTTGAGCTTCAACTGCCAGGCGCCGAGGCCGTGCGAGGCCGCGTAGAGGATCCGCTTGCCCGGCACGATGGTCAGCCCGGCGACCTCGACGTTCGGCATGCCGCCGGCCGCCTTCACCCAGGAGGTGCTGCCCTTGGCCAACCGCAGCACACCGAAGTCGGTGGAGGCGTACAGGTCGCCGGTGACGTCGTCCCGGACCAGGTCGGTGATCGGCTGGTCGCCGACGTTGTACGACCGGTCGGTCCAGGTCGCCCCGCTGCCGGTGGTCTTCACCTCGAACGCGTGCCCGGCGGTGGCCGGGGTGTTGGAGTTGAAGCCGCTGTAGGAGATCCACGCTCGGGCCGGGTCGGCCGGGTCGATGTGGATGCTGGTGACGAACCGGTTCGGCGTGGTGGCGGTGTCGACACGGGTCCAGGTCACCGCGGAGGCCGGCTCGGCGTCGGCGTTGCGGGTCACGAAGACCCGGCCGGTGCTGGTGGCCGCCCAGGCGGTGGAGGTGTCCGAGTCGACCCGCTGGATGACCGAGACAGCGCCGCCGGCCCGGTCGCCCCACGCGGCGTCGGTCAGGTTGGTGGTACCCAGCGGCTCCCAGTCGCCGCACTGCTCTTCGTACGTGCCGGTCCACGAGTTGCAGATCCGGTTGGCCTCGGCCAGGCTGCGGTCGCCCAGGCCGGAGGTCTTCGTGCGGTACACCGACAGCCCGGTGCCGGCGAACATGGTGCCGCTGACCTTCGGGTCGCTGATCACCGGGGCGTAGAACAGGCTGCCGGGCTGGCCGTAGATCGGGTCGGCGGTCCAGATCCAGCTGCCGATGTCCCCGTTGTTGAAGTTCACCTCGGGCGAGACGTCGAAGAAGGTGTGGAACCGGAACTCCGGCTTGCCGACGTCCCAGCCGGAGGCGCCGCCGTCACCGATCATGGTGTTGACCCAGCGTCGGCGCTCGCCCTTGTTCTCCCAGGTGCCGTTGTCCTGGGTGCCGCCCTGCAGCAGGTTCGCGTTGTGCGGGCTGACCGACAGGCTGATGAACTGCAGCGTGTTCATGCCCTTGTTGATGCCCTCCAGCTTGGAGGGAATCCGCGACAGCATCTGCTTGCAGCGGTCCTTCTGCGCCTGTGCGGTCAGGTTGCGGTCGGGGTTGTCGCACCAGGACGACCGGTCGACGAACTCGCCGCTGGAGCGCATGACGCCGCCGTCGTTGGCCTCGAAGAACTGGTACGGGTTGCGTGGGTTCGTGACCAGCGCGTGCTGGTCGGGGTGCAGGCCGTTGGGGTGCAGCTCGTTCGTACCGTCGTAGGTCATGTCGGTGCCGCTGACCCCGGCGTCGGTGGAGAGGACGACAGCCCGCTTGTGGGCCACCGTCTCCCCGTAGACGTAGCTACCGCCGGTGTAAACGATGTCCGGGTGCCCCTCGGGGGTGTGCACGAACACGTCGTACCAGCACTGGCCGCCGCACTGGTTGTAGGTGGCGAAGCCCGGGTCGGCCGGGTTCGCGCTGGTCAGATCGGTGAACGTCGGGTTGCCGGTGGCCACGTCGTCGCTGCGGAGCAGCCGCGAGTACGGGTTGCCGATGTTGCCCTCGTAGACGTACATCCGGGTCTTGCCACCCGGCAGGGTGGTCACGTCGATCGCGGCGCGAGTCTGGGGCAGCGCAGGGTTGAGCGACGGCTTGATCTGCGTCCACGTCGCCCCGGCGTCGGGCGAGCGCCACACGCCCCGGGCGTAGGAGGAGGCGTAGACGACGTTCGCGTTCTTCGGGTCGAGCTTGACGTAGCGCACACCCCGTGGCGAGCAGGAGGTGGTGTTGTTGAACTCGGCCGAGCTGCCGGTGCACTCGCTGGCGTCCGCCGAGCCGTTGTGGATGAACTTCCAGCTCTTGCCGCCGTTGGTGGACTTGTACAGGCCCCACTTCTCGGCGTCCGGTACCGGCCGGGTGACCCCGGTGCAGCAGGAACTGGACATGCCGCGCAGGGCGGTGGTGGTGGCCACGTAGAGCGTCTTCGGGTCACCGGGCTTGATGGTGATCTCGCCGATGCCCTTGCCGGCCAACACGTCCTTGCCCAGCGGGCCGGACCAGGTCAGGCCACCGTCGGTCGACCGGTACAGGCCGACGCCGGCGACGCAGCCGGAGCCGCAGGTGTTCGCCTCGCCGGTGCCGACGTAGATGGTCAGGCCGGTGCGGTCGTTGCGGTCGATCCTCACCGAGCCGGCGGCGTTGATGCCCAGCGGGCCGCCGAGGTAGAACCACTTGGGCTCGGCGGCGAGAATGTTCAGGGTGCCCCAGACGCCACCGCCGGCCGGGGTGACGTACGCCCGGCAGAGCAGCTTGTTGCAGTCCGGGCTGATGTCGATCGAGGTGACCCTGCCACCCGCGACGTACTCGTTGGGCACGTAGTTGAACGCGTTGCGGTACTCGGTGAACGGGTAGACCGCCTCGCTCGGCCCTACGTTGGTCCACCGTTGGCTACCACGGAAGCGCTTCTCGGCGGCCGTGTAGGCCGCCTTGGACCGGTCGAGCTGGGTGATGGTGATGGCGTTGGCCGGATAGGCGCGCTCCAGGAACTCCTGTTGGGCGGCGCCACCGGGCCCGTCCGGCGACATGCCGTCGTTGCCGGGAGCGGCCTGCCGCAGGCGCTCCAGATGGGTGCCGAGCCCACCGGGCATCTCACCGTCGCCGACCGCGGCGGTGGCTGGCGCTTCGGCGCCGGAGAAGTGGATACCGACGAAACCGGCCGATGCCACCAGGACACCGGCCGCAATGCCTGCAAGAAGATGGCGACGTCTACGCTTCACGATGGTCCCTCCGCCAAAAGAAGGCGTCGCCGCAGCGCGGCACCTGGGTTGGCGACCGTCACTGGCAGCGTCTACACAGGAGGATGTCAGAGACCAGGACCGGGGACAATCCCGCGGCCCGCATCCAAGTCCGCGCAGTGGTTGCCCGCATGCCTGGCCGGTACCGCCCCGGCATGCCGTCGCGTAGCGACAGTTCCCGAAAACCGCCGTCGTCTCCGGCGGCGACACGGCATCGGCCGGGCCTACTCCGTCGCGTTCGCCCAAGCCGGCTTCGACGTCGGTGTGACGTCACGACGGCATTCCTGGTCTTCTTCTGACCGGCGGCGCCGCGTTCGACGCGGAACCGCCGCCCGGCGTCGTCCAGGGCCCCAGTCCGCGCAGCGGCGACCGGCGGGGCGTCCCGGCCACCATCTACACCGAGGTTCTCTTCGCCACGAACAACGACGAGGACAACCGAGCGGCCGTGCGGGGCGTGGAGGCCGACAAGCTGGGCCTGGTCGGCATCGCCATGCGAGGGGACCGCAGGGAGGTTGACAAGATCGTCAAGGGCGCATCCCTGCATCCGTAACAGTTCGCCCGTCGACAACAACCGAGGGCGATCCCCCCACTCCGCCGTCGCGGTGGGTTTACGCAGTGTCTCCATGACCGGTCATGACCGGCTCGTCCAGAGGGCCGAGCGAACGTTCTCCATTCGATCGATGTTTATCCGCTGCAACTATCCGGCGACGGCGAGCCGCCGTGCGCGACGGCCGAATAGGTGGTCGACGGCCTGCTGGTCGAGTTGCGTCCGTTGCTGACCGGCACGCTGGCGGTCGCTGCTCCTGGGGTCAACGGCGTTGCTGGGTCGCAAGGTCGGCGAGTTTCGCCACCGCCGACTCCGGAGATCCCCACGGTTGCTCCAGCGCGGCCCGAAGTGCGGTGACGGTATCTGCGCCGACGCGCTCGGCGAGCACGGCTTCGAGCCCGGCCAGTATCCGCATCGTCTCCGCGCGGCGCCGGACGCCGGCCGCCGAGAGGCGCACGAGCTTTGACCGAGCGGACCGGGGATCGCTTTCCACGGTCACCACGTCCAGGGCGACAAGTTCATGGACCCACTGGTGGGCGGTCGGGGCGCTGACAGCTAGACGCCGAGCCAGCTCGGCGATGCTCGCGCCCTCTGACGGGAGCTGACTCAGCAGGGTCACGTGTGCCGCGCTGATGGTCACCCCGTCTTCCTGGGCCTCGAACGCAGTGGTCAGGGCGGCTCGGAACCAGTTGTGCGCGCGCCACAGCAGCCGGATGAGCGGCTCGGATTCAGACGGGGAGGAGGACATGTCGGTCTGCTTTCACGGTGGGATGGTCGGTTCGGCGCGCTCTGCCGATGGTAGGCCGGTCAGGTTTGGTGACCAACATCACTGGCTCCGACACCACCGATCATTAGGTAACCTACGATTAGGCTACCTAATGATTGGTGCGGCCGCCGCACCGCTCTGCTCGTTGTCGGCTCCCCGCAGCCGCGTCGGGGCTCCCCCAACGTCCTCGATTCCCATAATCCGATGGAAAGGCATGACGATGACGACAGGACCGTCTGTATCCCCCCTCGCCGCGGGCACGTCGCGGCGGCGTCTGCTGGCCGCCGCGGCCGGCGTCACCGCCGGCACGGCAGGCCTCGGGGCCCCGCCCCCCGCCGCGGCCGAGGCCGCCACCCTCACGTCGGCCGGGACCGCCGCCGGCCCGGGACGCGGCATGAAGGTCATCGCAGTCGAAGAGGCATTCTCCGTTCCGGAGTTGATCCCGTGGCCGGGCAAGGCTCGTATGCCTGCTGACTGGGTGCAGGAGTGGGGCCGCCGACTCGCCGACATCGCGGAGTTGCGTCTGGCGGACATGGACGAGCATGGGGTGGACGTACAGGTCCTGTCGCTCACCTCACCCGGCGTGGAGGCCATCGAGGACCCCTCCGAGGCCGTGGCCACGGCCCGCCGAGTCAACGACTATCTGGCCGAAGTGGTCGCTGCCCACCCGACACGGTTCGCCGGCTTCGCCACCCTGCCGTTGCAGGACCCGAAGGCCGCCGTGGTCGAGCTGCGCCGGGCGGTGGAACAACTCGGCCTCAAAGGGGTCCTGCACAACGACCACGTTCAGGGCCACTACCTCGACGAGCCGCAGTTCCGGCCGGTGTGGGCCGGGCTTGAACGGCTCGGCGTGACGCTTTACCTCCATCCCGCGCTCTTCCCCGCCGATCACTGGCGGGTGTTCGAGGGATACCCCGTGCTGAGCGGGCCGTCCTGGGGGTGGACAGCGGCGGTCGGGGCCCACGCACTTCGCCTGATCTACGGTGGAGTGTTCGACGAGTTCCCTGGAGCGTCGGTGACGCTGGGGCACATGGGGGAACTGCTGCCTTTCCAGCTGGCCCGGCTCGACAGCCGCTATCACCAGGCCGACCGCGAGAGCAGGCCACGACAGCTGCCCTCCCACTACCTGCGGCACAACCTCTACGCGACCACCAGCGGCGTCTTCTCCCACGCGGCCCTGCTCGGAGCCGTCCACGCCATCGGCGTCGACCGGCTGCTGTTCGCCGTCGACTACCCCTACGAATCAACCGCCGAGGCGGTCGAGTTCCTCCGCACGGCGCCGTTCTCCCGCGCCGACCTCAAGCGCATCGCACACCGCAACGCGGAACGCCTATTGAATCTCTGAGGGGACGGAGCGCCGGGCCAACTGCCACCACGCCCGCGACAGCACCCGCCCCGCCGGCACTACTCGGCATCACCTGACGACTTTTCCGGGGACCCTGAGTCGTAAACACGAGCGGGTCGCTGCGAAGGCCCGCCCGTTCTGTTGCGCGGTTCACACCCGCGCTTCGGCGGGTTTCGGGGCGGCGTCGAGCGGCAGGTCGCGCAGCCGGCGGATCGGGGTCGACAGGTAGATGATCGGGGACAGCACGGTGAGCGCCCCGAAGATCAGCAGAGTGGTGCGGGCCCCGATCGACCCGGCCAGGATGCCGGCGAGTAGGCCGCCGATCGGGATGGCGCCCCAGGAGACGAACTTAACCGTGGCGATCACCCGCGACAGAAGGTCTGGCGGACTGGCGAGCATCCGGTAGGTGCGGGTGGTCACGCTGAGCACCACCGTGGAGCCGGCGAAGATGAGGTTGCCTGCGGCGAAGGCGAAGTAGGCGGCGGTGCCTGTGCCCAGCGGGATGATGAGCGCGCCGGCCACACCGACGAAGGCCGCGACGATCAGGCCGCGCGCGGTGCCGACCCGACCGGTGAACCGGGTGGTCAGCGCGGCGCCGACGAGCGTGCCGAGGCCGTCGGCGGCGAGCAGTAGCCCGACCATGAGCGGCGACGCGTGCAGCTCGCGCACTAGGTAGTACGGGAAGAGAGCCAGCATCGCGCCGCAGACGAAGTTCGTCGCGGTGGCGTCCCACATGGCCGGCCCGATGATCGGGTGTCGGAGCACGAAGTGCCAGCCCTCGCGGATCATCGTGACCATTGGTGGCCGCTCTGCCGGTCGCTGCACACGCCGGGCCGGAAGGGTGCGCAGCAGCACGGCGGAGATCAGATAGCTGACGGCGTCCATGAACAGCGTCGGCACCGCACCCAGCAGTTGCACCGCGAGTCCGCCCAGGGACGGCCCGCCCAGCTGAGTGGCGGCATGTGTGCCGGAGTTGAGGCTGTTGCGCGCCTGCAACTGCGCGGCCGGCACGATCTCCGGCAGGAAGGTCTGGTTCGCCACGTCGAACAGCACGTTGGCGAAGCTCACGACCAAGGCGACCGCGACTAGCTGGGCCACCGACAGAGCGTCGAACCACCAGGCCAGGGGGACGGACGCGATGGCGAGGGCCCGAATCAGATCCAGGACGACCTGCATGCCGCGCAGCGGTACGCGCTGCACGATCACCCCCGCGGGCAGGCTGATCAAAAGGTACGCGAGATAGCCGGCCGCCGTGATCAGACCCATGTCGAAGGCCGACGCGTCCAGCACGGTCAGCGCGGTCAGCGGCAGAGCCACCCCGCCGACCGCCGAGCCGAGGTGACTGGTCGTGCCGGCGACCCACCAACACCAGAAGGCAGTGAGTTTCATAATGGAACTGACTATAGTGGTAGGTGTGAGAAGAGTCGACCTCGCCGATGCGGACTGCGGCATCGCGCAATCCCTTGGCGTGCTGACCGACTGGTGGACCTTCCTGCTGATCCGCGACATTGCCGGCGGCGTGACCCGCTTCGACGGCCTGCAACGTGGGCTCGGGATGAGCCGCCGCGCCCTGACCGAGCGCCTCGCCGCCCTCATTGAGCACGGCGTGCTGCACCGGCGGCGGTACACGGATCGCCCGCCGCGATACGACTATCTCCTCACCGCCAAGGGCGAGGGCCTGCTGCCGGTGCTGATCGCGCTGCAGGAGTGGGGCGACCGGCACGTGCTCGGCGACGGGTCGCTCACCGCCACGGCGGCGGCCGGGTCGGCGGAGGCGCGCCGGGTGCACGCCCTCGTCGGACGCCGACTCCCCGAGCTGACCCTGGTACGCCACGACGGCGTACCGGTGCCGCCCGCCGACCCGGATGCCTGGACGGTGCTCTACTGCTTCCCCGGCGCGTTCGTGCCCGGCGTACAGGGCCTCCCGCCGTACTGGGCGGACATTCCCGGCGCTCCCGGCTGCACGCTTGAGTCCAGCACCTATGCCGCACGGGCCGTCGATTTCGCCGCCGCAGGTGCGCGTATCCACGGGGTCAGCACTCAGCGTCCGGACCAGCTGGCTGCCTTCGCCGCGCACGCCGAGCTGCCGTTCCCGCTGCTTTCCGATGCCGACGGGCGGCTCGCCGCAGCGCTGCTGCTGCCCACCTTCCGAGCCGCCGGCACTGACCGGCTCAAGCGAGCCACGCTGCTGCTCGACGCGGCCGCGACGGTGCGCGCCGTCCAGTTCCCTGTGACCGATCCGGCCGGCTCGGTCAGCGAGATGCTGCGCCTGGTCCGAGATCACGTTCCGGTCGCCGGATAGGGGCTCTTCAAAGTTAGGCGGGGCTGAGGTGTCTGCCGCGGCGTCCGGTGGTGACCGTACGGGTGCGGAGGCGTTGGTTTTCGGGATTGCGGAAGCCGTCGGCGTCGCGGGCGATTGTCTTGGTGAGGCGGTTGGCGCCTTCGGACCCGGCGTTGGTGACTCCGGTGGTCAGGAACGCGTGGATCTGCGGCCACCGACGACTACGGGAAGAGGTGGCGGTGGATGGGGTGGTTGCGGAACGCGCCACCCCGGTACGGGGAACTGTGGCTGGCCGAGCGGGTACCGGCGGCCGCGGTGCGCAGCACCGCGGCGAGGTGATAGTCCGGGTGTACCCCGTCCTCGCTCAGGGTCGACGTAACGGTCAGGTCGAGCACGTCGCCCGCTTCGACCGGATGCTCCGAGTCGAACAGCGGAAAGTAGATGGACGCCCAGTTGCTCGCCACCCGCAGCGCGTCCAGTGGCTCCCCGTCGGGCAGGCCCCAGAGCCGCAGCCAGGTCAGCACCCCGTCCACCACGCCCGGTCGGTCGATGGCGAGGCGGACCGACTGCCGCTGCTCCAGCGGCAGCTGGCCGTTGAGGTCGAGGAACTCCACAACCTGACCGTCGCCGAGCAACGCGTCGCGGGCTGGGTGCTCGATGCGCAGGCGTACGTCAAACGGGGCTCCGTGCCACTCGAAGATGGTCTTCAGGTAGTTGAGCGAGTCCGCCGCGAAGGCCACGGGCCCGCCCGCGAAGAGCCGCCGGAAGGCGACCGGCGCGGCGAGTGTGACGCATCGGGCCGGCACGACCGCGGCATTCGGAGTGAGGTGCCGGCGCCGGGCATCGGTGAGCACCGCGGCGACGCCCTCGGCCCCGGCCAGCGATCCGATGATCTCGGCGACGCAGACTTCCGCCTTCGGGGAGATGTCGAGTTCGGTGGAGACCCCGCGCAGCAGAGTAACTCGCTCTCTGGTGCCCGGTTCCGCCAGCCACGCCCCGGCCCGCTGGAACGACTCCTCCATCGCCTCCATCGCGAAGACCTGGCGGGCGCCGTACCGCACGCTCTCCCGCGCCCAGAGCAGGTCCGCGCCGGTACCGATGTCGAGCACCACCCGGCCGGCGGCCAACCGGGCCAGCGCGGCGCGGAACCGCTGGTTGCGCTCCTCGTCGTCGGTCATCCGCGCGTACGACACCGCGTCGTAACACGGGTACTCGCCGATACTGGGGCCGAGGGTGGGGACGCCGGGTGCCGCGGTTTGTGCCGGGTCCACCAGGACCCGCACGGTCGACCCGGCCACCACCATGTTGACGGAGGTGGTCATCGTGCTCCTCGATCGGACTGGACGCGGGCCGCTCAGTCCAGGTAGTTCTCCGGTCCGCCGGTGCGGACGGTGTCCAGCGTGACGCAGTGGAAGCCGCCGCCAAGCGCCCGGGCGTGGCGCAGCCGGTGCGGCAGCACGGTGATGCCGCGCTGCTCCAGTGCGCTGATCAGCTCCGGCTGGTCGGCGTCGACGATCGCGTGCTCCTCGTCCACCATCAGCAGGTTCATGCTGATCCAGTGTTCGCTCAGGGTGGGTTGCCAGATCGCGGGCTGGCGCAGCGGCGGACACCACAGCACGTCCCAGCCGCGCAGCGGTTCCGGGACCGCGTCCGGTTTGATCCGGCCCGGGTTGAGCAGCACCAGGCCGGGGCGCAGGAAGGAGATGGTGCTGTCGATGTGGGTGTAGCCGTAGATCCCGCGCAGCGGGTGTACCCGGATGTCCCCGAGCAGCCGGACGGTGGATTCCAGCCAGCGCAGTCCGAGCTCGTTGCCGCTGCGGGACACCTGGTAGAACAGGTCCCGCCCGAGGCGGAGCACGTTGGCGGCGTCGAAGACCGGCTCGGCCTCGCCCAGGTCGGGCAGGCCGTCCGCGTCGACCAGGTACAGCTCGTCGGGCAGTTGCGGCCTGGGCGCCGCCAGCCAGGTGGCGCCGCGCAGCAGGTAGTCCTGGAAGAGCGGGCGCAGCCCGAACAGCTCGAAGTAGCGGGCCCGCGTCGGACTGGGGGCCTCGATGATGGTGGAACCGACGACCAGGGTGAGGTCGCGGGGGCAGTACGACTGGAATCCGGCGCTGCGCCATTGGGGGGTGGCGAACTCCCTGCCGTGGTCGACGACCGCGGGCTGGTGCACGGTCACACCCAGCTCTCGCAGGGTGGCGACGAACACGGCCAGGTCCTCGTCCGTCTCCTCGACGATGTGTGCCGGCACCTCACCCACCTCGAGCTTGCCCAGCTCCGCCCGGGTCAGCTTCGGGTAGCAGGTCAGCCACGCGGACGGGTCGTCCTGCTCGGGGATGCGGCTGTGCTTGGCGTGCCCGACGACGATCTCGCGGAGGGAGGTGAACTCGTCCCAGGAGCTGACTGCCGGCAGACCGGAAGGGTCGGGGGTGGTGGACGGGGCTGGCCTGGTGACCATCTGGTCA
The DNA here is from genome assembly GCF_004348675.1 of Micromonospora sp. KC606. Classification (GTDB taxonomy): domain Bacteria; phylum Actinomycetota; class Actinomycetes; order Mycobacteriales; family Micromonosporaceae; genus Micromonospora. The sequence goes on from NZ_SMKN01000003.1 coordinate 19,033, forward strand.
GCGGTCACTGTCAGTATCCTACTCTGGAGTCGATGCTGGATTCCTGGGTTGGCACCAGGAAGCTGCGGTCGAAGGTGAGCACCACCTCGCCGGTGGCCTTGATTCCGGTGGTGCGGCAGCTCACGATGCCCTCGCCCGGACGGCTTGCGGAGAGCCGCTTGGCGGTCACCTCGCTCTGGGCGTACAGGGTGTCGCCGACGAAGACCGGGTGGGACAGGCGAATCCGGTCCCACCCGAGGTTCGCGATCGCCCGGCCGCTGGTGCTGCGGGCGGTCATCCCGCCGACGATGCTCAGCGTCACCAGGCTGGAGACGAGCGGCTTGCCCCACCGGCCCTGGGCGGCGTACGCGCCGTCGATGTGCAACGGTGATGCATTCATGCTCAACATGCTCATCAGCACGTTGTCCATCTCGGTCACGGTACGGCCGGGGCGGTGCTCGATCACCGTACCGACGACGATCTCGTCGTAGTAGAAGCCGACCTGTTCGCGGTACCGGTGCTCACCCACCTTGCGGTACCCGGTCGGATGGGGCCGGTCCACAATCGGCTTCCCTTCCTGCTCAAAGGGCATCGGTGAGCTCCCGTACGTGGTCGACGAAGGTGGCCAGGACCTTCTGGTCGATGTCCGCGCGGATCATGATCCGCAGCCCGGCCTGTCCCTGTGGCACGATCGGGAAGAACACGGCGGAGCTGTAGAAGCCCCGCCGGTACAGCTCCGCGGAGAGCTGTACCGCCCGGTCGGCGTCGCCCACGGTGATCCGGCGTACCGGCAGGCCGTTGCCCGCGAACGAGGTGGGCAGAAGCTCGTCGAAGTACGCCACGTTGTCGTGCAGCCGACGCTGCAACTCGCCCAGCTCGGGTGAGCGGTGGATAGCGGCGCTCGCCAACGAGGCGCCCACCAGGGGCAGGGCCATGTTCTGTGACCAGCCCACCGGTCCGGCGTGCCTGGTCAGAAAGCCGTACGTCTTCGGGTCGCCGAGCATGGCCACGCCGCCGCCGGTGCCGAAGCCCTTGCCGAGGCTGGTGACGATGACGGTGAGCGGGTTCATGGTCAGTCGGGAGCGGACGAAACCCTCGCCCCGCTCGCCGACGATCGACAGCGAATGCGAGTCGTCGATGAACAGGAACAGCCCGTACCGGTCCTGGAGGTCCAGCAGGCCGTCCAGGGCGGCGGCACCTCCCATCGAGTACGCGCCGTCGGCGACGTACGCCACGCTGGGATACCGCCGGCAGACGTCCTCCAGGTAGTCCAGGTCGTTGTGGTCGCAGGTGAGGACCAGGCTCTCCTCGGCACAGATGGGCTTCACGTACGACATGCAGAAGTGGCAGAACCGGTCGAAGACCATCACCCGGGGGCCGCCCGGGGCAAGGTGCCCGGAGGCGACCAGGGGGAGGATGCCGGCGGTGAGGGCGCTGCACGAGGTGCCGGGAAGCACCTGGGTGCCGAACAGCTCGCCCAGTTCCTCCTCGAGGCGGTCCAGCAACTGGTGCCGGATACGGGTGGTGGAGGTGACCAGCCAGGTTGCGCCGGCCTCGCGCAGCGCCGCCACGGCGCCCTCGATCACCGCCGGGTGGTGATTGAGTCCGAGGTACGCGCAGGAGCACATGTTGACGAACTCACGGCCGGTCTCCCGGTCGACGAGCCGGTTGTTCGCGTCGCCCGAGGGCGTGTCGACCCTGATCCCGGTCAGGCCGTGGTCGGCCGCTGCCTGCCACACCGGGTCGGCGGTCCGGATCATCTTCTCCGCGTTGCGGTATCGGCGCGGCCCGATGATGTTCTGTTCCTCGTCTTTGCTCGTCATCTCCCTTGTCCCTGTCGATGGGCCGGACGGCTGGTGTCCCGACGGTCAGCCAGACGGGTCGAACTCGTCGAGCAGCCGCCGGGACGCCTCGAAGAAGGGCCGACCCACCATCACCCCCTCCACGGTGGTGATGCCCTGGCCGCTGTGCTGCCCGGCGGCCACCACCCGGCGGGCCGCCTCCAGCGACTCGGCATCTGGCGAGAATGCCTGGTTGATGACGGCCACCTGGCGGGGATGCAGGGCGATCTTGCCGCTGAACCCAAGATCCTGCGCCAGGATGGCCTCCCGCCGCAGTGCGGTCAGGTCCTGTAGGTGGAAGGTCGGTGAATCGATCGCCTCGACCTCGGCCGCCCGGGCGGCGTTCACCACACGGGTGCGGGCATGCACCAGCGGCTCCCAGCGCAGCTGGATGCCGAGGGCGGACGCGTAGTCCGCAGACCCGAAGATCAGCGCACGCGGCCGGGGTGAGGCCGCCGCGATCGCGGCGGCGTTCTCCACCCCGCGCGGCGTCTCGATCACCGCGAACAGTTCCAGGTTCGGACCGGCCGGCCGGAGCAGCCGCGCCACGATCTCGATGTCCCGGGGCGACTCCACCTTGGGCACCAGCACGATGGCCGGCTTGACCGGATACTCCCGTAGGGCGAGCAGGTCCCGCATGCCGTCCGGCTCGGTGATGGCGTTGACCCGCACGGCGCACCGGCGACCGGCGGCGCTCTCGCCGGTGAAGAAGGCTGTCGCCCGCACCCGGGCGTCGGCCTTGGCCGGCGCTGGCACCGAGTCCTCCAGGTCGACCAGGCAGATGTCGGCCCCGGAGCGGTGACAGTTGGCGTACCGGTCGGACGCGGTCGCCGGGGTGCAGAGCACGGAACGGCAGTACCGGGTGAACATCACACCTCCCGGCGTACGTCGATGAGAACCTTGCCCCTGGTGGCTCGGGCGGCGACCGCCGCGTGCGCCGCGCCGGCCTCGGGCAGCGTCACCGCCCGGTCGACGTGCACCGCGAGCCGGCCCTGTGCCGCCAGTTCGAACAGCCGGTCAGCGATGCCGCACAACAGCTCGCGGTGGTCGACCACGTGCCGCATCCAGAACCCGGCGCAACCGATGGAGTCCCGCGCCAGTTGGGCGGTGGTCAGCGCGACGACGCCGGCGTCAGCATCAGCGCCGCTGGCGGCGGCACTGGAACCAGCGACGGCACTGGTGTCAGCGGCAGCGGTTTCGGGGCGCCAGCCTAGGCAGACCAGCCGCCCGAACGGCGCCAGGCCGGCCAGCCCGGCCCGGGCCACCGCGCCGCCGACCGAGTCGACGAACAGGTCCACCCCGGCGCCGCCGGCCGCCTCCCGTAGTTGGCCGGCCAGTTCCGGGTCCGCCGGGTCCAGCGCCACGTCCGCGCCGAGCCCTTTGACGAACTGCCGCTTGGCCGCGGTGGAGGCGAGCCCGATCACCGGGGAGGCGCCGAGCGCCACGGCGAGCTGCACCGCGAGGTGGCCCACTCCCCCGGCCGCCGCGGAGACCGCCACGCTCTCCCCTGCCCGCAGCCGCCCGGCCAGCAGCAGGGCCCCGTACGCGGTGCCGCCCTGCTCGAACAGGCCGACCGCCTGCGCATCGTCGATGCTCGCCGGGATCTCCACAGTGTACGCGTCCCGCGCCGCCACCACCTCGGCGTACCCGCCCCCCTGGCGCAGCAGCGCGACCACCCGCCGGCCGTCGGTCCGCCGGTGGCCGGCCGCCTCCACGCCGAGCACCGCGGGCAGCCGCAGCTGGGGGTGGGCCCCGGCCCGCTGCTCCAGGTCGTCGAAGTTAACCCCGGTCAGGGTCACATCGATCAGGCTCTCCCCCGGGCCGGGCAGCGGCTCGGGTATCCGCTCGACGCGTAGCACTTCCGGGCCTCCGGGGCGACGCAGGACCACCGCCCGCATATACCTGTTCACCTTGGCCGCCGGGCGCCGATGCCGTCCGATCCCGTGCGGTCGGGTCCGCCGCCGTGGCGGCGGGTGCGGCCCGGCTGCGCGGCGCCGGTCACGGCGTGCCGTCCACGAAGAGCCGGCCCAGCCCGCGGTGCATCTCCTCCGCCGCGGCCAGGTCCTCCGCGATCGCACAGCAGGCGACGGTGCCGTCCCCGTCGACCTCGTTCGACGTGATCACGACTCCGGTACGGCTGGTCCGGTCGTAGGCCAGACCGGCCGCGGCGAGCCGGTCGACGGCCGCCCCGAACGACGGCACGACCCAGCCATCGCGTTCCAGGAAGACCCGTTTCTCCCGGTAGTCGGCGTCCACCACGCGGCCGTCGAGCACCAGGTGCACGTGGGTGGAGCCGGTGAGGCGGCAGTTCGTCTCGGTGAAGAGCACCTGCCCGTCCTGGGTGTGGATGGCGTCGGCGCTGACCACCCCTCGGTAACCGAGTACCCGCAGGGACTCGACCAGCCGCTGGGCGCCGTCGAGCAACTCCGCTCTGGTCTCCGGCTCGATTGTCTGCGCCGGCAGCACCGCGCCAATCGCCACCGGCTCCATCAGCAGCTCACCCACGCCGATCAGCTGGGCCCCTTCGTCTGCGATGAGAAACTCCGCGTAGACGGTGGTGGAGCCGGGAAAGAAGCGCTCCACCACCAGCCGGTGCGCGCGGTCCGCGGTGAGCCACTCCCAGCGCCGCTCCAGATAGGAGAGCACGGCGGAACGGTCCGGCAGCACCACCACGCGGGGCGCACCCGTCGGCTCCACACCATCGGTGCGGCTGAGGATCTCGTTGCCGAAACCACCGCCGTTGAACTCCAACTTCACCATCACGCTGTGGCCCTGGTCGAACAGGCCGGTGATCGCCTCCAGTGCCTGCTCCGGACGGCTGACGACGGTGCCCGGGGCGATCGGTACGCCGGCGCCCGCGGCCAGCGCCCGGAACCCGGCCTTGCTGTTCACCAGTGCGTCGCCGGCCTGGGCGCTGAACGGGTACCCGGGTAGGGCCGCCTCGGCGGCCAACGCCCGGGCGAGCCCGGTGACGCAGAGATCCTTGTAGACGGCGAGGATCTCGCCCGGTGGCCCGTTGCCGAAGGCGCGGCGGAGCTGCGCCACGAAGCCGGGATCGGTGAGCCGGTCCGGGGTGAGGAGGTCCGAGCCGAGGCTGCCGGGCGGGGGGACCACCAGGGTGAGGGAGGTGGCGTCGGTACCGGTCAGGCCGGTGACGTAACTCAGGTACTCCGGTGGCGGGGCGAACGGCAGCACCAGTACGTCGCCGTCCCGGGCGAACCAGAGCATGCGCTGCGCGACACAGCCGCCGCCACGGAGCTGGGCGGGGGTCAGCGCCGCGAGATCACCGACCATCTCCGAGGTCCGGCTGTTGCCGATGATCAACGTGGTCATGACCGCTCCATCGCTGTTGGCGGCGTGTCCGGCCCACGGCTTCGCCCCGGCCGGCATCGACCGGCGGCTGAGCATGCGACAGGAGACAGAGCCGGGTCACCGCCATGACCCAACAGATCCAAACATGGCAATCTTTGGAAGTTGCTTGGACGTCACGCTATCAATCATCACCGATGACAGCAATGAGTGACGCTACACACACCATGGGTAGTTGAAATGTCTGATTGGCACCCCTTCGCCAGGAAAGGCCCGCGAGGTGATACGTCCCGCTCGCGCCTCTGGGCAGCTCGCGGTCCGGCAACAAAATCCACGCGGGTAACGGGGATCAGGGACCGCGGTCAACGCGTGCAGCAGGCCGCCCCCCTCCGCAGAGGCCGCTCGATCACAAATCCCCAGCACCGGGCACCGCAGACAAACCGTGCGATCGCACCGGAGCGGACGCGCATCCGAACCGCATTGTTCACCCCGGGTTCCCCGTCCCGTTGGTCGACCGCTGCTACCAACAAGCCGGGGTCTCCGGAGGTCAACGATTTCGGCGGAACGGAGCGTAGATGCGGGGCATGGGGTTTGCGGCGGTCGCCGCGGCGATCATGGTGCTGGCTGCCGGTTGCACCAGCGACGAGCCCGACCCGCGCGGGTCGGCGGGCATCGACGGCGGCTCCTCGCTGCGGATCGTCGCCGGGTCCGAACAGGAGAGCGTCGTCGAAACTATCGTCAAGCCGTGGTGCGCCAGCAAGGGCTACCGGTGCGACATCACCCTGAAGGGCTCAGTCGACCAGGCCCGGCTGCTGGCGGCAGGCAGCCGCGACTACGACGCCTACTGGTTCGCGTCCAGCGTCTTCTCCCAACTCGGGGACAAGGCCAACGTCCTGCAGGACGTGAAGCCGATGTTCCTGACGCCGGTGGTGTTCGCCGGCTGGCGCAGCGAGATGCAGCGGCTGGGCTTCGCCGGCCAGCCGGACGTCGGGATCGCGCAGATCCTGGAGGCGGTCGAATCGGGCCGTACGACGGTCTGGGTCACCAACCCGACGCAGTCCAACTCCGGCGCCACCGTGTTGTTCGGCTTCATGAACTACTTCGCCGGCAACGGTCCGGGCACCCCGCTGAGTCAGCAGCAGCTCGACTCCCCGGCCGTCGAAAAGGGCGTCACCCGGTTCATCGCGGCGATGGACGAGACGCCGCCCTCGACGGGCACCCTGATGACCGAGTGCCTTGCCCGCCCCGCCGAATGCCGCACCGTGTTCACCTACGAGGACCTGGTCATCGAGAAGAACCAGGAGTTGGTCAGGGCCGGCAAAGAGCCCCTGGTGGTGGCGTACCCCCGCGGCTCGCTGGCGATCAGCGACGCACCACTGGGCTTCCTGCCGCACGGCGGGGAGGATGACGTCGCCAAACGCGGCATCGTCCGCGAATTGCAGACGCACCTGCTCACCGACCCAGGCGCGCAGGACCAACTGCTCAAGCTGGGGCGGCGACCGGTCACCGGCGTCGGTCTGACGCTGGACAACCCCGACCTGTCCGTGTTCAACCCGGAATGGGGCATCCACGCAGCCATCAACGAGCAGGGCATCCAGTATCCGGCGGCGCCGGTCATCGAGGCGGCGCTCGACCGCTACCAGACCCGGTACCGGCGCCCCGTCAACACGTTCTACTGCCTCGACGGCAGCGGGTCGATGGCCTCGAACGAGGGTTGGGACGGGGTCAAGGCGGCCGCGCGCCAGATCTTCGACCAGGACCAGGCTGCGCTCAACTTCCTGCGTACGCACCCGCAGGACTCGACCGCCGTCGGGATCTTCAACCGGGACCTCGTCGAGGGCACACCGTGGGTGGTGGACGGCGACGACGCGGCCGGGCTGCACGGGCTCACCGAGCGAATCACCGCCTACCGTCCCACGGGCGGCACCAACATGTACGCCTGCCTGCAACGGGCCGCCGCCGACCTGAGCCGGCCACAGCCCGGTGACCGCCGACGGTTGGTGGTGCTGATGACCGACGGCAAGTCCGAAAACGACGACCGGGGTGGTGCGGTGCGCGCGTTGCGATCGCTCGGCGTACCCGTGATCGCCATCGCCTTCGGCCGCGACGTCGACGCCGCGCAGCTCAAGGGCGTCGCCGCTGCCACCGGCGGCACCTATGTCGCACAGGACGACCTGGTGGCGGCGCTGCGCCAGGCGGCGGGTTACAAGTGATCGGCCGCCGCCACACCGGCGTACACCGGCGGTGCCGATGAGGAGGAAACTGGCCGCTCCGGTCGCGCTCACCGCCGCGGCCGCGGTGTTCGCCGGGGTCTTCGCCACCACCGGCAACTTCCTGTGGGCACCGCTGTTGGCGGTCGCCGCGGCCCTCGGCACGTACCTCATGCTCGACGACCGCAGCCCGGCGCAGGCACGCGGCGACGAGTACCTCGACGAGGCGCGGGCCACGGCCGACGAGGCACTCAAGGTGCTGCGCGGCATCGAGCGGCTCAGCCGCGAGGTGCAGGCTCCGGCCGCCCGCGCCGCCCTGCAATCGGCCTGCCGCTACGTACCCGAGTTGTTCGACCGGGTACGGACGGCCGCGCCGAACAGCCTCTATTCCACCGCCAGCCAGATCGGCGGGCACCTGACCAGCCTCGACGGGGTCGTGCGGCAGTACCTCGACATCCAGGAAAAGCCGGTGCTCTATACCGACCCGGAGGCCCTCAAGCGCAGCGGAGAGCTGGCGTTCGAACGCTTCGCCGATTTCGCGTTGGACAGCGTGCGGCTGGTCAACCAGGGCGACATCGCGCAGTACCGGGCCAACCTCGACACCGTCGCACCACCGAAGCTGCCGGAGCTGGAGTGAAGGAACCATCGTGAGACTGCCAAGCGTTCGATTTCTGATCGGACTGGCCACGGTGCTCGTCGTCTGCGTCGTCGCCGCCGTGCTGTGGGTCCGCGCCGACCGACCCGCGACCTCGTCCGCTGCGCCGACCGTGGTCAGATGCCTCGGCGGATCCGAGAAATCCGAGCTGATGGCCGACGCCGCTATCACCCGAATCCTGCGCAACAAGTACCGTCTCGAGGTCGACTTCCAGCCGCTCGGCTCGTACGACCAGGTGCAGTTGAGCAGTGACGACCTCAAGGCTCGCCACCTCGACTGCCTCTGGCCGGCGAGCGCCAGCGCGCAGAGCGTGTTCGAGGCACAACATCAGCGCGCGTTCCCGGACTACCGGGCCGAGAACCTGCTCCAGTCTCCCGAGGTGATCTACGCGGGGCCGCGCGGCACCGAGTCCCTGATGAAGCGCGGTCTCGTCGAGCAGCGCGGCAACCGGTACTACCTGGTCGACATGAAGTCCCTGCTGCTGGAGCACGTGCTGAAGAAGCAGACCTGGGACGGCATTGGCGCGGCCGAACTTCGCGGGCCGATCACCGTGGCGAGCACCGACGCGGCCAAGTCGAACAGCGGCTTCGTGCTGGCCCAGCTCCAGCTGAGCATCATCGCCACCGACGACGTGTACCAGGCACCGAACCTCACCCAGGCGCGCAACGCCCTGCCCACCATGCGGGCGGTGTACGACGCGCAGGGATTGCAGGCACGTAGCTCCGACTCCGGGTTCCGAGAGTGGCTCACCCAGGGCGGCGAGTTCAAATCACCGCTCTACGCCGGCTACGAGAACCAACTCATCCAGCTGGTCGCGCGGGGCGACGTGAACACCGCCAGCGTGCTCAGGAACGTCCGACTGCTCTATCCCGACCCGACCATCTACAGCGATCACCCACTGCTGGCACTCAATACCACCGCCGCCCGCCTGATCGAGGCGATGAAGGACCCGGAGATCCAGACGATCGCCTGGAAGACCTACGGATTCCGCTCGGCGCTGCAGGTCGGCGCCAACGAGGTCGCCGACTTTCCCGACCTCGCGCTCGCCGAGCAGATCCGCACCACCCCGGCGCCCGCCGCGGACGTGACGCTCGCGCTGTTGAACTGCATCAAGGACGCCAAAACCTGCCAGTGAGGGAGACCGAAGGGGTATGACCGACGGATTGCAGATCGACTTCGACAGCATCGTGGGGGGTGCGGCCGACCCGCCGGCCGGTGCGGCCGACACCGCCATCACCGACGCTCTTAGCACTGCCCAACCACGCGTGATGGTCTGCAAGGACCTGCTCAGCCCCGCCCAGCGAGCCCAGGCGGAGGCCACGGCCAAGCAGCTCTACCCGGCGATGCTGGCCAACACCGAACAGCTGGCGTCCTTCGGCAACAGCGCCATCGACCAGGTCAACGCCCAGGTCAGCCGCATCTTCCGAGAGGTCGGGCGGGTCGACATCCCGGAACTGACCGGCATCATGCGGCAGCTCAACGACCGGATGCGTACGTTCCGGCGCAAGTACGACCCGAGCGACCCCAAGGTCCGGGAGACGTTCAACAGGTTCTCCGATGCGATCAAGGGACTGTTCCGCAGGGGACGTGATCTGTTGGAGATGCTCTTCGAGGAGGCCAGGACGGTCGAGCAGCAGCTCGACAAGGTGGCCGGACAGCTCAGCGCGAAGCAACACGAACTGCGTCGCAACGTGGTGCTCTGCGACGAGCTGTACAAGGCCAACGAGGCGGCGATCGGACAGCTCATCGGTGCGATCGCGGTGATGGAGCTGGTGCGCGACGAAGCGCTCGCCGAGGCCCGGTCGATCTCCGTCCCGCCGGGCGCGGTCGGCGAATGCGACCAGCAGGAGCGGCTCTCCCGGGTCACCGAGTTCATCCAGGCACTCGAGGTACGCATCAACGAGTTCCAACAGCGACTCTTCGTGGCCTGGTCGACCTCACCGCAGGTCCGCAACATCCGGGCGCTCAACTACGGCCTCGGCCAGCGTCTTGCGCTGCTGATGAACCTGACCATCCCGACGATGAAGCTCACCATCGCCCAGTGGGCGCTGCTGTTGCAGGCCAACCAGGCCGCCGACATGCAGCAGGTGGTCGCCGACGGCGCCAACGACGTGCTCTCCGCGTACGCCAGGGCATCGCAGTCCGCCGTGCCGCAAATCGCCCGGACCATCCAGACCCCGACCATCCGCCCAGAAACCCTCCTAGAGGTCGCGGAGTCGATCGACGCGCAGGCACGGGGCATCGAGGAGGCGGTCCGCTACGGCCAGCAGAGGCGCACCGAGGTGGTGACCGCGATCGTCACCGCCAACCAGTCCATGACGCAGTCGGCCAACCGGCTGTCGCAGATCGTGGTCGAGCTGGTGACCCGGGCCAAGGAACCACTGGCCTTGCCGGCCGGGCCGCAACTGCCCGCCTCGGTGCTCGATCAGGCGTCGGCGGCACGCACGGACCGGCGGCCCCGCTACAGGTAGCCGATGTGCGTGTACCGAGTTATCGCGTCGCGGCAGCGTCAATCGACCGGATGGCCTCGACGGCGGCGCGCCTGCCGGAGCGGAGTGCCGCGCTGACGGTGCCGGGGGCGATGTCGTCGGTGGCCTCACCGGCGAAGTGGAGCGGGCCGCAGGGAGCGGCGAGCGCGGCCCGTTGGTGACCGCTGCCAGGCGGTTCGGAGGAGTAGCCGCCCAGTGTCCACGGGTCGGCGCCCCAGTCGACAACCTGGGCGTCGACCAGGTCACGGCGTACCCGTTCGCCCCAGACCCTGACTAGAGCGGACACCACCCGCTGGACCGGGCCCGGTGGTCTACGTAGGGCCGCTGCCCGCGGTCCCATCACGAACGCCGTCAGCACCGGCGCGTCGGGGTGGGGTGGCCAGATCACGGGAACGTCATCATCGAGCAGGAGGTAGCTGGCGCCGGCCGGCCACGGTCGGCTGGTGAAGCGCAGCAGCACCTTCATGCCCGGATGCATGGCCAGCTCGGTGACTGCCCGGTCCTTGGGCGGTGGCAGCGGTGGCTCGAACCGCACGGTGCCGGCCTTGAGCACGCCGAGCGGCACGGTAATGATCGCTCGCCGTGCGCTGTAGCAGCGATCCGCCTCGACCTGTACGCCGTCTGACATCCAACGCACCGCGGTGACCGGGGCGTCTCGAACAATGCTGCAACCTTCGGCGATGTACTCGATCAGACGGTCGTAGCCTTCGGCGACCCGCGCCTGGCGGCTGGTCTCCTCGCCATTGGCCATCACCCGGGCCAGGTACCGTACGCTCAAGCCGTCCAGATCTGTACCTGCGTCATTGGCCAGAACGACCGCCAGACGGCCGAGTCGGCCGCCAGCCCGGCGACCGCGCAGCAGGTCACCGAGCGATGCGTCCGGATCGAGGCCGTGCGAACGCACGGCACGCACGATGCGGACGTACCGTCCCGTCGCCGGTAGCAGCCAAGGCAGCAGCCGACGCACCCGGCCCCCGTCCACGACCCGACCGCGCCAGATCGACATCGCCGGTAGCACGGTAAGGCCGGCGGTCTCCGCCAACGTGCGCGACAGGCTGGATGAACCGTGTAGCAGCTCCGCGCCTCGCTCGACCGGAAATCCGGCGAAGCCGCGATCGGTATGCACCCGCCCGCCAATACGAGAGCGCGCTTCCAACACGATGGCTCGCTTGCCAGCCTCACTCACCTGCCGCGCCGCGGCGAGCCCGGCGGCACCAGCCCCGACGACGACGACGTCCGCATCCACACAATCACGGTAGCCTGGCCACTCCACCCGCCATGCCCAGCAGTCAGCTTCTGCATTGAGTCGAACAATTGCGACGTCATACCCACCAGGGTGGTCGATGGCACCGTGGCCTGGGTGAAGGTCTTCGGGTGTCGATCCGGTGGGCTCGTCGTGTTTCAGCCAACCGCGTTCATCGGGATCTCCCGTCGGCATCCGCACCTGCGACGAACCGTGCTGCATGTGGCCTGGCTTGGCAGAGCGGAAAGGGCAGGCCGCACCTCGTCGGGGCGGGCAACGTTGGCGGGCGTCAGGCGCCGGTGTGTGCTGGCAGGCCGGCGGCGGGGACGACGACGCCGTCGACGCCGGTGGACCATCAGCCGCGCAGGTAGGCCAGCACCGCCCGGACTCGGCGATGGTCGTCCTCGTCGGGGTGCAGGTCCAGCTTGATGAGCACACTGCCGATGTGTTTGGCCACCGCCGTCTCGGTGATGAACAGGGCCCGCGCGATTGCTGCGTTCGACCGGCCCTCTGCCACCAGGCTGAGGACCTCGCGCTCCCGGGGGGTAAGCCGGGTCAGCGGGTCCCGGCGTCGGCTGAGCATCTGGCGTACGACCTCGGTGTCAACCACTGTGTGGCCCTCGGCGACACGGTCGAGCGCCTCGATGAACTCGACTGCCTCACCGATACGATCCTTGAGCAGGTAGCCGATGCCCGCGGTGCCGGGACGGGCGGATTCCAGCAATTCGGCCGCGTACGTCTGCTCGACGTACTGACTGACCACGAGAATCGGCAGCGCGGGGTCGTCCTGACGCAGCCGCAACGCGGCCTGCAACCCCTCGTCGGTGAAGGTGGGCGGCATCCGTACGTCGGTGACCACCACGTCCGGCCGCTGCTCGCGCACCGCCGCGACGAGGGCGTCGGCGTCACCGACGGCGGCCGCAACCCGATGCCCGAACCGGGCGATCAGACTCATGATCCCCTCCCGGGTGAGCACGTCGTCCTCCGCGACGATCACCCGCCGCTCACGCGGCATCGGACACCGCCCCGGCAAACTCCGCCTGCACCACGGTCGGCCCGCCTGGCGGACTCGACAGCGACACCTTCCCACCTACGGCCGCCACCCGGTCGGCCAGTCCGGCGAGCCCGGTTCCGGCCTGCGGGTCTGCACCGCCTACCCCGTCATCGCTGATTCGCAGTATCAGCCGGTCATCGTTCAGGCCCGCCGTGACACCGGCCCGACCCGCCCGGCTGTGCCGGGCGACGTTGGTCAACGCTTCGCCGACCACGAAGTACGCGGTGACCTCGATGGCCGGCGGAAGTCGGCCGGGCAGTCGGACGTCGACGTCGACCGGCACCGGCGAGCGCCCGGCGAGGTCATGCAGTGCTGCGGCAAGCCCGCGGTCGGTGAGTACCTGGGGGTGCACACCGCGGATCAGCTCGCGCAGTTCGCTCAGCGCCCGCCGGGCCAGCTCGTGCGCCCTGACCAGCGGCTCATGCGCGGGTGACCCGGCCGGCACCTCCAGGCGGGCGAGCCCGAGGTACACGTTCAGGGCCACGAGCCGCTGCTGGGCGCCGTCGTGCAGGTCGCGCTCGATGCGGCGGCGTTCCACCTCGAACGCATCCACCAGCCGCGCCCTCGACCGGGTCACCTCGACCAGCCGGTCACCGAGCCGGTCCGACTCGCGAGGCCCGAGCAACGCCCGCGCCATCGCGGCCCGGGCACCGGCCCAGGCCGTCACCACGTATGGGGCCGCGGCCAGTAGCCCCACGCCCATCCCCACCGGCACCAGAGTCGCCAACGGGCTGTTGTCCTGCTCGTGGAATGGGCTCAGTACGGCGGCTACCGGATAGCCCACCATGCATGCCAGCACGACCGCGTCCAGCCAGCACAGGACGCCGATCGAGATGCCGATGAAACCGATCTCGCGCCAGGTGACCTGCTCGCGAAGCCGTGCCCGCAACGCGTGCCGCCAGCCCCGCGGCGGTAGCGGCCGATGGGCGTCTGGTACCGGCACGCTGTCAACGAGACGCAGCCGCCACCGCTCCAGCCTACCGAAGACGACCGCGCCCGCCGCGAGCGTCGACACCGCCGCGAGCAGCACAGGAACCGGATCCTCGATGCCGTACCGCATCAGCAGGACAATCGCCGGCGCCCCGGGCAGCGCGCCACCCGCCAGGTAGAGCGCCGATCTCCAGGGCCACGAGCTGCGCACCAGCCGCGTCGGCGGCAGCGACAGCGCATCCAACGCGGTGCGGATCGGCATGTCCGCCCACGCTACCGCAGCGCGGCCGGCGGCACGGTACAGCTGGATACACCTTCTGGCCCCCCGCTGGGGACAGTGTGGGCGGCGCGGACGGCCGCTTGGCTATGGGCGTGACCACAACCAACGAACCGGCCGTGCGGCCTCTTCCAGCAGTTCAACCTGCTGCCCACGCTCACCGCCCGGGAGAACATCCTGCTCCCGCTCGCGATCGCCGGCCGCAGACCCGAGCCGGGGTGGTTCGACACGGTGGTCGAGACGGTCGGCCTCCGCGACCGTCTCGGTCACCGGCCCGACCAGCTCTCCGGCGGCCAGCAACAGCGTGTGGCCTGCGCCCGTGCCCTGATCACCCGGCCCTAGGTGGTGTTCGCAGACGAGCCCCCCGGAAACCTCGACTCCCGATCCAGCGCCGAGGTGCTCGGCTTCCTCAGCCGGTCGGTCCGCGAGTTCGGCAGAACGATCGTGATGGTCACCCACGACCCCACCGCCGCCGCATACGCCGACCGGGTGATCTTCCTCGCCGACGGCACTGTCGTCGAGGATCTCGCAGCCCCGACCGCTGACGCCGTAATCGACACGATGAAGCGTCTTGACATTCAGGGTGCGGCCCGATGATCCGGGCGACCCTCGCCGGCCTGTGCTCGCGCCGGCTCCGGATGCTGTTGTCCGCGCTGGCCATCGTGCTCGGCGTGGCCTTCATGTCGGCGGCGCTCGTGGTCACCGACACCCTCGGCCGGTCGCTACGCGACCTGTACGCCGGCCTGCATGAGGACACCCAGGTCCAAGTGACGGCGAAGCAGGTGCTCCCCGGGATCGGCGAGGACTCGGCCACCACACCGGTACCGGCCGCCCTGGTTCGGCGGGTCGCCGCCGTGACGGGCGTGGCCACAGCGACCGGCGTAGTCAGCGAGGACGGCGCCCGGCTCGTCGGGGCCGACGGCAAGGTGATCGGGACCAGCTTCAACCGGCCTCGACTGGGCACGAACTGGACCGGCGAGCGCGGATCGATCCGGTTGCGGGCCGGCCGCGCACCAGCGGCGCCGAACGAGATCGCAATCAACGCGGCACTGTCCCGGGCCGCCGGTACACAGGTCGGCGACCGGGTGGCCGTGCTCACCCAACGACCGAAGCAGATGTTCACCGTAATCGGCATAGTCGGTTACCGCGGAGACCGGGACAGTGTGGGCGGCGCCCACGAGATCGCCTTCCACGAGTCGGTAGCAGCCGAGCTCATGCTGGGCCGGCCCGGCGTGTACTCCGCGGTGGACGTCCGCGCCGCCCCCGGCGTCACCCCCGCCGTCCTACGGGATCGGCTCCGCAGCGCTTTGGGAGACGACATCGTCGTCCGCACCGGCGACGAGCTGCGCGCGACCCAGTCCGAGTCGGCGCGGGAGGACCTCGCCACCATCACCCTGATCCTGCTGGCCGTCGGCGGGATCGCCCTGTTCGTCGGCGTCTTCCTCATCCTCAACACCTTCTCGATCGTCATCGCGCAGCGCACCCGGGAACTCGCGCTGCTACGCGCCCTGGGCGCCCGCCGCCGACAGGTGATCGACTCGGTGTTCGTGGAGGCGGTACTGGTCGGATCCGCCGCCTCGGCGGCCGGTGCCGCGCTCGGGGTGGGCATCGCCGTGCTGCTGCCCCGGCTGGCCGGCAACACCGCGGTTGGCGACGTGGGCCTGAGCGCGGCGAGCGTCCCGCCGGCGGCGGTACTCACCTCCGTCACGCTCGGCCTGGCGGTCACCGTGGTTGCAGCATTCGGACCGGCGTTGCGCGCGTCCCGCGTACCACCGGTGGCCGCGCTGCGTGCCATCTCCTCCCCCAACCGTCCGCTCACGAGGCTGACCGTGGCCGGCGCGGTGATCGGTGCCGTCGGCGTCGCCCTGCTCGTCATCGCGTTCTCCGGCGGCACCGACGACATCCCGCTGGGCACCGTTCTCGGCGGCGTCCTGGCGAGCTTCGTCGGCGCGGCGCTGCTCACCCCGGTCATCGCGCGGCCCGAGGTGAACCTGATCGGCCGGCTGTTCGCCTGGTCGCCTCCCGGACGGCTGGGACGGCTCAACGCCGGCCGCAACCCGCGTCGTACCGCGAGCACCGCGGCGGCGCTGATGGTCGGCATCGCGCTGGTCACCGCGGTGAACGTCGTGCTCACCTCGGCCACCGCGAGCTTCCACAGCACAGCAGCCGACTACTACCGGGCCGACCTCATCCTCACCGAACCCACGAGCACCGATCGCCCCCAGACCTTCGACCCGGCCATCCTCGACCGGATTCGGGCACTGCCCGGCGTCGCCGCCGTCGTCGGCGTCTACGACGACCTGGCACTGACCAACCGCGGTCGGACCGGCATCCTCGCGGTCGATGACATCGCCGCCTGGTGGTCGACGGTCGAGGTCGAACACGTGGCCGGCTCCCTCGGCCCACTCGCACCCGACGAGGTCGTCGCAGACGCCGACACCGCCGCTGACCTCGACCTGCGGATCGGCTCCCCAGTGACAATCTCCTTCGCCAGTGGCCGCAGCCGCACCTTCACCCTGGCCGGCACCTACCGCAGCGACTGGGCGGGCGGCTGGATCCTGCCCGCCTCGGTGGTGCCGGACCTGTCACGGCAGCAGCCTGCCACCGGGCTGGTGCGGCTGGCTCCTGGCGCCTCCGAGGCCGACGTACGCGCTCAGGTGAGCTCGCTGCTGGCGGAGAGTCCCGAAACCGTGGTCACCGACCCGGCCGGTTTCGTTGACATCGCCACCGGCGTCTTCCGTACCGTCCTGGCGCTGCTGCAGGTGCTACTCGGCGTAGCCATGTTGATCGCAACGCTCGGCGTGATCAACACGCTGGCCCTGTCGGTGCTCGAACGCACCCGGGAACTCGGCCTGCTGCGCGCGGTGGGGCTCAGCCGCGGACAGACGGTGCAGATGGTCACCGCGGAAGCAGTGGCGATCTCCATCTTCGGCGCGCTGCTCGGGGTCGCCGTCGGCACGGGACTCGGCGCTGCGGTGGCGCGGGCGCTGCGCGCCGAAGGCATCACCGAGCTAGCGCTGCCGTGGACCTTCCTCACCGCCTACCTCGCGTCTGGCGTGTTGATTGGCGTGCTGGCCGCGACACTACCGGCCGTCCGGGCCGCCCGCACGGACGTCCTACGGGCCATCGCGCACGAATGACCGACGCGGCCGGGTCATCCCGGCTCTTCGACGTTGAACGGCGCTTGCGGCTGGAGCCGACCGGAGTTCAGGTACGAGAGCACGGAGTAGCGTGGTGCGTCGTCCGCCGGCTGCCCGGCCGTCAGCTCCACGGGTGCGTACGTCTGATCGGGGCGCATCCGCGCTCCACCAGGTCGGCACCGGGCGGCGCGATCCACCGGTCGAACACCGGCGCGCCGACCACCGTGAGCCGAAACCGGCCGACGCCGGCCGCACCGAGCAGGTGGGTGCCCGTCCACGTCAGACGTACCGGGCGGTCAGCTCGATCGCGGCCACCTTTTCCGGACGGGCGCCGCCGAAGCCGTCCAGGTCGACCAGGTGCCCGCTCTCTCGGTGCTCCTGCGCGAGCACGGTGCCGTCGGCGGCGAGGAAACGCACCCGCAGCCCCGGCGTGCCGTCGACCGGGTCGACGACCTGATCGCGGGTGACCGGGTGCAGGCAGGCGCTCGGAAAGCAGCCTCCGCGGTCACCGTCTCGACGCCGGGGCCGAGAGCCGAGAGCCGAGGAGACGCAACCCCGGGGTCATCCCAACCTCCCGTGGAGCGCGTGACGACGTGGATTACGTAGATGGGGTCAGCTTCGCCGACCTCGCCGACGAGCCGTTCATCGCACTGCCACCAGAGGCCGGAGTGCTTCGCGAATTCTGGCTTGGCAACGACCAGCGCCCTGCACCGGCGCGGGTGGTCGCTACCGCCGAAACCGCCGATGAGGCCTTCGAGATGGTCGCATCAGGACTTGGTGTCGTCCTGCTCGCTGCGGGCAACGCCCGCATCTATCAGCGCGAGGACATCGTCTGCCGGGCGGTCGCCGGACTGTCGCCCAGCGAGCTTGCCGTTGTCTGGCGTACCGGAGACAACCGCGAAGCCGTCCGTGTCTTCATCGAAGCGTGCTGCATCTGCGTGCAAGAGGCGACCGAGTGCTGATCATCACGTGCGCTGGCCGGTCACCCCGTGGCGGAAATCCGCGCGGAGACCGGCCTGCTGTTGGCTCTCCTCGCCCGCCGCTGGTCCGCTTGTCGGGCTCGCCGTCCGCCGCATCCGCCGCGTCGCATGACCGCGAAGCCGGCCACGGGAGGTCCCGTGCGCACACTCACCTCCCTGGCCGCCGCGGCCCTAGCTGCCGGCGCGGCCGCGCTCCCGCATGATCCCCTCAGCCCGCCGAACCGGACGCGGTCTCAAAGCGGACGATCACACCCTTGGATGTGGGGGTGTTGCTGATGTCGGCCACGCTGTCGAGTGGTACCAGTACGTTCGTCTCCGGGTAGTACGCCGCGGCAGAGCCGCGGCTCGCAGGGTAGCCCACCAGGCGGAACCCGGGGGCCCGGCGCTCGCTCCCGTCGTGCCAGACGCTGACGATGTCGACGAGGTCACCATCGGTGAATCCGAGCTCTGCAATGTCCTTCGGGTTGACCATGACGATGCGACGAGCGTCGTGGATTCCTCGGTAGCGGTCGTTCATCGCGTACGGGACCGTGTTCCACTGGTCGTGAGAGCGTAGCGACTGCAGCACGAGATGGCCCGGTGGGGTCTGCAGCCACGTGAGCTCGTTGGCCGTGAAGACGGCCTTGCCGCTCGGCGTCGGGTATACGCCGGAGTTGACCGGGTTGTTCAGGGTGAATCCGCCGGGCTTCATCACGCGCGCATTGAAGTCCTCGAAGCCGGGGACGACACGTGAGATGCGGTCGCGGATCAGTCCGTAGTCGGCCTCGAAGTCCGCCCACGGGATCGGAGGCGTGCCGCCGAGGGTGCGTCGCGCCAGGCGGGAGATGATCGCCACCTCGCTGAGCAGGTGCGACGAAGCGGGCTCGAGCTTACCTCGCGAGGCGTGCACGATGCTCATCGAGTCCTCGACGGTGACGAACTGCTCACCGGTGGCCTGGACGTCGCGGTCGCTGCGCCCGAGGGTCGGCAGGATCACCGCGGTCTCACCCGTCACGGTGTGCGACCGGTTGAGCTTGGTGGAGACCTGCACCGTCAGGCTGCAGCTGCGCAGCGCGGCCTCGGTCACCGCGCTGTCGGGAGTGGCCCGGACGAAGTTGCCGGCCACGCCGACGAAGACCCGGGCCTTGCCGTCGCGCATCGCCCGGACGCCGCCGACCGTGTCGACGCCGTGCGCCCGCGGCGGCTCGAAGCCGAACTCGGCACCGAGGGCGTCGAGGAACCAGTCGGGCATCCTCTCCCAGATCCCCATGGTGCGGTCTCCCTGCACGTTCGAGTGGCCGCGCACCGGACACACGCCCGCGCCGGGCTTGCCGATGTTGCCGCGGAGCAGCAGGAAGTTGACCACCTCACGGATCGTCGGGACGCCGTGCTTCTGCTGGGTCAGGCCCATCGCCCAGCAGACGATGACCGACTTGCTCGCCAGCACCCGCCGGTGAACCTCCTCGATCTCGGAACGGGGCAGGCCCGTCGCGGAGAGCACCTGGGCCCAGGTGACGGTCCGGATGTGTTGCGCGAACGCCTCGAAGCCAGTGGTGTACCGCTCGATGTAGCCACGGTCGAGCACACCGCCGCCCGCCGCATCGTCCGCCTCCAGGAGCAGGCGGTTGAGCATCTGGAACAGCGCGAGGTCGCCGCCCGGCCGGATCTGCACGAACTGGTCGGCGATGACGGTGCCGCGGCCGACGAGACCGCTGGCCTTCTGCGGGTTCTTGAACCGCATCAGGCCCGCCTCGGGGAGGGTGTTCACGGCGACGACCTGACCGCCGTTGCGCTTGGTGTGCTCCAGCGCAGAGAGCATGCGTGGGTGGTTGGTTCCCGGGTTCTGCCCGACCACGAAGACCAGATCGGCGTGGTAGATGTCCTCGAGCGAGACGCTGCCCTTGCCGATCCCGAGCGTCTCGCCGAGAGCGGAGCCACTCGACTCGTGGCACATGTTGGAGCAGTCCGGGAGGTTGTTCGTGCCGAACGCCCGCGCGAACAGCTGGAGCAGGAACGCCGCCTCGTTGTTGAGCCGGCCCGACACATAGAACATCGCCTCGTCCGGGGACGCGAGCCTGTTGAGCTGGTCGGCGATCAGCGTGAAGGCGTCGTCCCACGCGATGGGCTCGTAATGGGCGGCACCAGGACGTTTCACCATCGGCTCGGTGAGGCGGCCCTGCTGGTTGAGCCAGAAGTCCGACTTGCCGTCGAGCTCCTCGATCGAGTGCTCGGCGAAGAAGTCGCGGGTCACGCGACGGCTGGTGGCCTCGTCGTTTATGTGCTTGGCGCCGTTCTCGCAGTACTCGTTCCTGTGGCGACGGTCAGGCTCCGGCCACGCACAGCCGGGGCAATCGATGCCCTCAGCCTGGTTCACGTTGAGCAGCGTCAGAGCCGTACGGCGCACGGTCGTCTGCTCGAGGGAGTACTGGAGCGCGTGGGCGACCGCGGGCAGGCCAGCCGCCCACGTCTTCGGGGCGGTGACCTTCAGGTCGTCCGCGGGATCCTCAGTGGCTCCCATTCGGCCGGCGTCTTGGTTCACTGTTTCTCTCCTTCGTGCCACGTGCGTCACTTGATGACGAGCAGGAGGTCGCCCGATCTTGGCCTGCTCGGGGAGTGACGACATCCATGATCACGCCGCCCTTGAGCATCGCGGCCATGCCGCGCTTGACTTCGAAGGCGCCGACGTGAGCGACAACTCCGATGTCCATGATGGTCCGTTCGGTCGGGATGAGTAAGTGGGGTTGGGTGCCAGGCGCGCTTCCAGCACCCAACCCCGGAACCGACGGGCACGTCGCCCGGGCAGGGGCTCGCCCGTCGGTCGTCAGGGGGTCAGGCCAGGTCGATGCGGTTCAGCTCCATGACCTTGACCTACGCGGCGGTGAACGGGATGAGGGTGGCCGGTGCCGGTCATCGACTCCCCCGCTGCATGGAGGAGCCCGGCAGCGCACGTGCCGCATCGCCGACGGTGACCATGGACCCGGCGACGACAACCCGCGCCTCGGAAGGATGGCCGGGACTGGACGCGCAGAGCGTGTCCGCCGCATCGAGAGCCGACTTCACGTCAGGCGCGACGAACACCCGGTCCTCTCCCATCACCTGCCGGGCACATGCGGCGAGTTCCTCGGATGGGAGACTGCGCGGACTCGAGTTGCGGGTGCAGACCACCGCGTCGATGACGGGATCGAGCTCCCGGAAGCCGATGCGCTCCCTGATGCTCGTCAGGTGCGGACTGGTCAGCCGTCCAGTCTCAAGACCGGAGGCGGCGAGCAGCGCCTCGACCATGCACGCCGTGCTCGTCTTCCCATTCGTACCCGTGAGGTGGACCGCCCGGTATTCGCAGTGCGGCCGGTCCAGTAGGTCCAGCAGCCTCTCGATGCGGTCGAGGGTGGGGTTGATCTTGGTATCCGGCCACCGGGCCAGCAGGTGCTGCTCCACCTGGGCAAGGGTGACTCGCCCGGGCCGGGCTCCCAGCAGGGTGCTCACTCGCCACCCCCGACCCACATCGCATCCCGGCCCTCGGCGATAACCGGTGTCAGTCGGTGCTCCCGCAGGCGCGCGAGCTGCGAGGCACGCCATGCTTCCGTCTCTGCGACCTGGTTGAACGTGAACAGGTGAAGGCCGCCGACAAACATGTCGTCGCGCCCGAGAACAGCGGCGGCGCGGCCCAGAAAGCGCAGGGGGTCGTAGCCACCAGGCGCAGCGATCCGGGCGAACATGCTGCGATTCGTGGCCAGGAACTTCGCCGACTCCCCAACACCGATCTTCGTTGCCACTCGCAGGAGCTTCGTGCGCTCGACGGGCCCGGGAAGTCCCACGAGGATCGGAGTCGTCACGCCCCGCGCGCGGACCCGCCTCACCCACGCAGACAGCACACCAGGGTCGAACGTCAGGTTGCTGACGATGTGCGTGGCGAGCCGTCGCTTGTCCCACATCGCCTGGATCGTGAGGTCGTCGTGGATGCGTGGATGCGACTCCGGGTAGCCGGTGATGCCTACCTCGGAGAACGGGTTCCCGGCGCAGGCCAGGTCCTCGAGCACCTGCAGGGCGCTGTGATAGGCACCGGCCGGCGGATCGGCATCACCGGCGGGTATGAAGACCTTGGTGATGCCTGCGCGCGCGAGCCGGTTGGTGATCTCCCCGAGTTCCCCGGGCCCATGGATCATCCGGGCCGCGAGGTGCGGCACCACGTCGAAGCCGAGGGCAGCGAGGCGCTCGGAGAGGTCGAGCGTCGCCTCCAGTCCCTTCGACGGCGATGCCGTCACAGTGACGGTTGCCCCGGTGGGCAAGGTGGCAGACACCTCGTCCACGACGCTTGCCGTCGGGAGGACCTCGTAGCGGGCCCGACTGAGGAGCCGATGGAGGACGTCGGCGCGGTTCCGGTGCCGCATCAGTCCTCCCCCAGGGCGGCGGCCCGCAGGCGGCTGGCGGTGCGGACGGCGGCGGCGGCCGGCCCGACCGAGTGCACGCGAACTCCCCAGGCACCGGCCGACGCCGCGAGTGCGGAGACGGCGTTGGAGACGTCGTCGCGGTCTGTTGAGATGGAGGGGTCGAGGCCACCGTAGTCGACGCATTCGGCCAGGAAACGCTTGCGGGACGCGCCCACCAGGACCGGGAACCCGAGCATGTGGAGCCGTGGCAGCGCGGCCAGGAGTGACCAGCTCTGCCCAGAGTTCTTCGCGAATCCCAGCCCCGGGTCGAGCACGATGTTCTCGGGTCGAACGCCGGCCGCAAGCGCCGCGTCCGAACGCTGCGCGAGCTCGATGCACACGTCCTCGACGACGGACCGGTAGATCGCGAGGTCCTGCATGATCTCGGCGTGGCCACGCCAGTGCATGAGAACGCACTGGACGTCGGACTCTGCGAGGAACGGCAACATCGCCGGGTCGGCCAGACCGCCCGACACGTCGTTGACCAGGACGGCGCCCGCAGCGACCGCCGCCGCAGCGATGCTGGCGCGCATCGTGTCCACCGACACGCGGACGCCGGCCTCGCTGAGGGCAGCGACGACGGGAAGCACCCTGCGCCGTTCCTCAGGCTCGCTCACTCGCCGTGCGCCCGGCCGGGTCGACTCGCCGCCGACGTCGACGAAGTCCGCACCGTGCCGCACCAGCTCCAGCCCGCGTGCGACAGCAGCGTCGATGCTGTTGAACCGACCACCGTCCGAGAACGAGTCGGGCGTGACGTTCAGGATCCCGAGCACCCGACACCGATCGGCAACGTCGGCGGCCGGCATCGTGGGCGCTAGTTCGGGCAGCATGAGCGCGCTCATCAGACCGGCTCGGGGGACACGCCCACGAGCTGTGGGGCGGCAGCGCCGGTCGACCGGCCACGGGTCCGTTCGGCGATCTCGACGATGTTCGTCAACAGCATGGCCCTCGTCATCGGGCCGACCCCGCCAGTGGCGCCGCTGACCCTGCCGGCGACGGTGTCGACCTCGGGGTGGACGTCGCCGAGGATGCCCTCGATCGTGCGGGTCACACCGACGGAGAGCACCGTGGCTCCAGGGCTGACCCAGTCGGGCCTCACCAGGTGCGCGACGCCGGCAGCGGCGACGACGACGTCGGAGGCCCGTGTGTGGGCGGCCACGTCGACGGTCGCCTCGTGGCACAGCGTCACCGTGGCGTGCTCGGTCGGTCGGGTCAGCATCAGCCCGAGAGGCCGTCCCACGGTCAAGCCACAACCGATGACACAGAAACGCTGTCCCGTGATCTCGACGTCGTGCTGGCGCAGCAGCTCGATGATCCCTCTGGGAGTGCAGGGCAGCGGTCCGGGTATGCCGAGAACCAGCTTGCCGAGGTTGGTGGGGTGCAGACCGTCCGCGTCCTTCTCGGGGTCGATCCGCTGGAGGACCCGGTGCGTGTCGATGTGCGGTGGCAGGGGAAGCTGCACGATGAAGCCCGTGCAGGCCGGTTCGTCATTCAGGCGTTGCACGGCCGCCTCGATCTCGGCCTGGGTGACCGTGGCGCGCAGCTCGATACGGATGGAGTCGATGCCGACCTCTGCGCAGTCCCGGTGCTTCCCGGCAACGTAGGAATGGCTGCCGGGGTCGTCGCCTACCAGGATGGTCCCGAGCCCCGGACGAATGCCCTGCGCGCTCAGCACACGCACCCGGGACGCAAGCTGCTGCTTCAAGTCCGCAGCGACCTTCCGTCCGTCAATCCTTTTCGCGGTAGCCACCGGCTCGCCTTTCCGGGATTCGTGGGGTATCGGGCAGGGGGGTCAGGCTGACGCGGCAGCATTGAGTTGGCGGCGCCACCGCCCGAAGAGCCGCGCCTGGTTCATGGCCAGCGCCGCCACCGGGACGTCACCTCTCCGGTAGACCGCCAGCAGGCTGCGGCTCTCGGCAGAGCCTTCCTCGATCGTCACGGAGTCGGCCTGGGCAGCGTGGCCGGCGAACTGGATCCGGACGTCGTACTGGTCGGACCAGAAGTAAGGGATCTTGGAATCTCCCCCATCCGTCGGCGAGCTCCCTGAGTCAGGGCCTCGTAGGAGACTGGCCACCGCGACAGCGGGTCGCTCCATGGCGCCGGTCCAGTGCTCCACACGATGCGGACGGCCGAGCCGCGGCTCGTGCCAGGAGGCGCAGTCACCCACGGCGACGACCCCCGGGAGGCTGGTGCGTCCCTGGCGATCACACTCGACGCCGTTGCCGAGCTGCACGCCCGACTGGGCAAGCCATTCCGTGTTCGGAGTGGCACCGATTCCGACGACCACCACGTCCGCCGGAAGCAGTGTTCCATCGGCGAGTTCGACACCTTCGACGTTGCCGCGGCCGACGAGGCTGCGCACGCCGACCCCACACCGCAGCCGTACACCGTGGTCCTCGTGCAGGCCGGAAACGACTGCGCCCATCTCGACGCCGAGCGGACCGGCGAGGGGCGTCGGCATGGCCTCGACCACCGTGACATCCAGTCCGAGCGCCTTGGCGGTCGAAGCCACCTCCCCGCCGATGAAGCCGGCACCGATGACGACCAGGCGAGCGCCGGGCACCAGCTCCACCTTCAGCGCGTGAGCGTCGTCGAGCGTCCGCAGGACGTGGACGCCAGCCAGATCTCCGCTCTCGGCCAGGGATCGGGCGCGGGCTCCAGTGGCAACCACGACGCCATCACTCGCGATCCGCTCGCCCCCGGCAAGGACGACCTCGCGCGCGGTCCTGTCCAGTGCGGTTGCGACGGACCCGAGCCTCCAGTCGGCCTCGAGCGAGTCGTCGGGCCCTTCGAGGGCGAGGACGTCGGCCTCGATCTTTCCCGCCAGGAAGTCCTTCGAGAGTGGCGGCCTGTCGTAGGGCCGGTGCGGTTCGTCGCCGATCACCACGAGGCGGCCGTCGAATCCCTGCTCACGGAGAGCCCTGGCTGCGTAGAGGCCGGCCAGGGATGCGCCGACAACGGTGACTGTCTTCACGACCTGGACCCCAGCGTCACGCCCGGCGGAAGGTTGGGCTCCTCATCCGACAACTCGACGTAGATGTGGTCATCCTCGATGACAACGTCGTGAGTGCGTACGGGCTTCTTCGCCGGTGGCGCATCCACCCGTCCGGTCCGCAAGTTGAACCTGGACCCATGGAGCGGGCACTCGACCTCACACCCCTCGAGCCATCCGTCGGCCAACGAGGCGTCCTGGTGAGTACATGTGTCATCGATGGCGAGGATTTCGCCGTCCTCCGTGTGGAAAACCGCGATCGGGGGCTCGGCGTCGACACGCAGCGACTCACCCGGCGACAACGCGGAGACGGGGCAGACTCGAATCATTCTCTCTCCACCTGGGTGCGAATGACACAACCTGACTCGCAATGCGCAACAGTCTGGGCCGATGCGACGGCGCGTGTCAAGAGTTCTGCCGAGCACCGCGAGGTTCACGTCCGCCGTTTCGCCACACGTTTCCACGCCCACGTGCGACCGCCGGAGGTCGGCGGCACTCATCACATTCATGCCGGATTCCGCCAGCATCTGGCGTGGGGTACGGTTGCGTAATGAGCAACACGGAGCAGATCGTGGGTCGGCGGACCGCACGCAACGGCACCGCAGACGGCCAGGGCGGCGTGCAGTCAGTCGACCGCGCAGTCAGCGTCCTGGAGATCCTTGCCCGCCAAGGCAGCGCCGGAGTCAGCGAGGTCGCCGCGGAGATCGGCGTACACAAGTCGACCGCCTTCCGGCTGCTCGCCGCGCTCGAGGACCGTGACCTGGTGGAGCAGAACTCCGAACGCGGCAAGTACCAGCTCGGATTCGGCATCCTCCGCCTGGCCAGCGCCATCCCCACCCGGACCGACCTGGTGCGCCAGGCCCAACCGGTCCTCGACGACCTCGCCCAACGACTGGGCGAGACGATCAACCTCGCGGTGATGCGCGAGCACTTCGCGGTGAATGTTCAACAGGCGCGCAGCTCGGCAGCGGTTGCCAGCCAGAACTGGGTGGGCCAGCTGACGCCGTTGCACGCGACCTCGAGCGGCAAGGTCCTCCTCGCCCACCTGAGCGAGGAGCGACTGAACGCGGTGCTCGACACAGCAGAACTGCCCGCCTACACCGAGCACACGATCACCTCCCGGAAGGCCCTCATCGAGGAGTTGACGAAGATCCGCGAAGAGGGATTCGCGACCGCATTCGAAGAGCTGGAGGCCGGGCTGAACGCGGCGGCGGCGCCCGTGCGAGACCACACCGGAACCATCGTCGCG
Organism: Micromonospora sp. KC606; assembly: GCF_004348675.1. GTDB lineage: Bacteria > Actinomycetota > Actinomycetes > Mycobacteriales > Micromonosporaceae > Micromonospora. Next base: position 45,787 of record NZ_SMKN01000003.1, read on the forward strand.
GCGATGAGTGTCTCCGGCCCGGCCTTCCGGTTCGACAAGGCACGCATCGAGAGCATCAAGGGCGAGATCAAGGACGCCGGCGGTCGCGTCAGCCACCGGATGGGCTGGCTGGCCTGAGACCCTGGTAAATAGGGGTTTCAGGTGTACTGGTGGCCGGTCAGCCGGCGGGGTCATGATGAACCGCCCAGCGGCGGTGCAGCACGACGAAGGTCGTCCGCCCGGCCAGCTTGGCCAGGATCCGCAGGGTGAGTCGCAGCTGCTCGGCGTCCCAGCCGACGAGGTGGCCGGCATGGCCGGAGTCGGCCCAGACCAGCCGGATGCCCGGGGAACACACGCGGACGGCCCAGAGCAGCGGCCGGGCGCCGTCGCGGTCTTGCAGGCCTGCGCCGGTGGCCAGGACCGCGAGCAGAAGCCCGCACGTGTCGACCGCGAGATCCGTTTGCGGCCGTTCACGCGTGTGCCAGCGTCGTAGCCGCGGCTGGACCTGGCGACGGTCGCCGCGCCGCGCAGCGACTGGGAGTCGACCAGCGCGGCGGTCGGCTACGCGTGCCGGTGCTCGACCTGCTGGCGGACCTGTTCGAGCAGGTGGTTGCGGATGCGGGTGAGGGTGCCGTCGGCGGTCCAGGTCTCGAAGTAGTGGTAGACGAGTTTCGGGTGCGGGAAGTCGGCCGGCAGGGTGTCCCACTGGCAGCCGGTGCGGTCGAGGTAGCGGATCGCGTCCACGACGCGTCGCGACGGGGATAGATGATCGGGCGTCCCCGACCGTTACCGGCCGGCACGTGCGGGGCGGGGTTCGCCGATTCGGCGTCGCTGGCGTCCGACGGACAGTGCCGTGGCCTGCTGGCCGGGAGGTGATCGGCGAGGGGCGCCGGGGTCGATGCCACCACGCCGCCGACCCTCGCCAGCAGTCGGCTGACATCTCCTCGGCATCGAAGCCGTCACGCGACGCGTGCTTGCGCCGGGCGAATTCCGGGCTCACCCTCTGTTTCATTTGCCGCAAGGTGTTGCGGATCACACAACCTCGGATCTACAGTCGCACAACGCCCGGGCACGCGGAACCCACTGAAGGGACCTCGCCGCATGACAACTACCGAGAATCCACCTGTGTCGCCACGGCGCGAACGCATGACCCAGCTGCCGGTCGACAAGATCGTCATGGCCAGCTCCGCCACCCTGGCCGTCGGCTTCGTCCTCTGGGGCATCCTCGACAACGACAGCCTGGCCACTGTCTCCGGGGACGCCCTGGCCTGGGTGATCAAGAGCTTCGGGTGGCTCTTCGTCCTCGCCAGCACAGCCTTCGTCCTGCTCGCAGTCACACTCGCCTGCAGCCGCTTCGGCCGGATCCGGCTCGGAGCCGACGACGAGAGGCCGGAGTTCAGGACGATCAGCTGGGTCACCATGATGTTCAGCGCTGGCATGGGAATCGGCCTGATGTTCTACGGAGTCGCCGAGCCGCTCTCCCACCTGAGCGCGCCTCCCATGGGCCTGGCCGAGCCGAACACCGAGGAGAGCGCCCAGCTCGCGATGCAATACTCGTTCTTCCACTGGGCGTTCCACCCATGGGCGATGTACGCCGTGGTCGGACTGGCGCTCGCCTACTTCTCGTTCCGCCACGGTCGGGCGAACCTGATCAGCTCGACGTTCTTCCCACTGCTGGGGAAGCGCACCGAAGGTGGGGCCGGACGAGCCATCGACACGTTCGCGATCTTTGCGACCCTGTTCGGCTCCGCCACGTCCCTCGGCCTCGGGGCGCTCCAGATCAACTCCGGCCTGAACCAGCTCTACCAGCTCCCGAAGTCGACGCCGGTCGCGATCGGCATCATCGCGGTGCTCACCTTCGCCTTCGTCGTTTCGGCGGTGAGCGGAGTTCACCGCGGCATCCAGTACCTCTCGAACACGAACATGGTTCTCGCGGTTGCCCTGCTCTTCTTCCTGTTCGTCGTGGGCCCGACGGTGTTCATCCTCAGCACCTTCACCGAGTCGGTGGGCGACTACCTGTACCAGCTCGCGCCGATGAGCTTCCGCTCTGGCGCCTTCGGCGGCCAGGAGTGGCTCGGCGGATGGACCATCTTCTACTGGGCCTGGTGGATGTCGTGGACGCCCTTCGTCGGCGCGTTCATCGCACGCATCTCCCGCGGTCGAACCATCCGTCAGTTCGTCTTCGGCGTCGTGCTGGCGCCCAGCCTCGTGACCTTCGTCTGGTTCTCGATCCTGGGTGGCATCTCGATCAACCTGCAGCTCGGCGGCACCGACCTCTCCAGCGCACTCGCGGTCGGCCAAGAGACCGCGCTGTTCGAGCTGCTGCGCCAGTACCCGTGGTTCACGCTGACGGCCCTGATCGTGGTGATTCTCGTGGCGCTCTTCTTCATCTCGGGTGCGGACGCCGCCGCGCTGGTCATGGGCATGCTGTCGTGTCGCGGCCGCAGCGAGCCGCGCGCCCTCGTCACCGTCTTCTGGGGGGTGATGACGGGTGCCGTCGCGGCGATCCTGCTGTACGCCGGAGGCCTCGCCGCTTTGCAGACGCTGTGCATCCTGGCCGCGTTCCCCTTCATGTTCATCATGATCGGGGCCGGGGTCTCACTGGTGAAGGAGCTTCGCAAGGAGCCTGACCCTGGGCCCCCTCCGGGACGCCAGAAGCTCGAGATCTCCCTCGGCGCCTTCGACGAGACGAGCCCCGTCCCGGCGACGAATGGGAACTCCCCGGCGGCCCAGCAGCCACTCGTCTGAATCGGCACCTTCCCGCCCGGCCGGGAGCCGGACCTTCACGGGTCCAGGCTCCCGGCCGGCTGGCGTTCCGGACGCGAGGACCTGCACCACCGGACGAAGTGAGCGTCCAGCATCGAAGAAGCGACAGACTCAGCTCTTGACCTGCGCCTGCGCTTCAAGGCAGTCTGTTGCGTATAACTCACTGAGTTGTGTAATACGCAAAGGAGTTGCCATGGCATCCCGCCCCTCCGCCGGTCATGAGTACGTGCTCACGCTGACGTGCCCGGAGGGAGCGGGCATCGTCTTTGCGGTGAGTCGCTTCGTGATGGAGCACGGCGGAAACATCAACGCCAGCCATCAGTTCGACGACCGGCTCACCGATACGTTCTTCATGCGGGTGCAGTTCCGCTTGGAGGGCGCGTCCGCCGACGCGCTGCGGCGGGACTTCGCCTCGGTGGCGAGCCAGTTCGCCATGGCCTGGCAGCTCCACGACGTCCACACGCCGACACGTACGCTCCTGATGGTTTCCCGCTTCGGGCACTGCCTGAACGACCTGGTGTTCCGCACACGAACCGGTGCGCTCAACATCGAGATCCCGGCAATCGTGTCCAACCACCGCGACTACGAGGCGGTCGCGGAGGCGAATGACATTCCGTTCTTCCACGTGCCGGTCACCCCCGAGACGAAGCCCGCGGCTGAGGCGCGCCTGCTCGAGCTGGTGGACGAGCTCGACGTCGACCTCGTCGTCCTCGCCCGCTACATGCAGGTCCTCTCCAACGGACTGTGTGGCAAGCTCGAGGGACGCGCGATCAACATCCACCACTCCTTCCTGCCGAGCTTCAAGGGTGCCAAGCCCTACCACCAGGCCCACGCTCGCGGCGTCAAGCTGGTCGGAGCCACGGCCCACTACGTCACGCCGGACCTGGACGAGGGACCGATCATCGAGCAGGACGTGGTCCGTGTCGACCACTCGCTGGACCCGGCTGAGATGGCCGCCGCAGGCCGTGACGTCGAGGCGCAGGTGCTCGCGCGCGCAATCCGCTGGCACAGTGAGCACCGCGTGCTCCTCGACCGCAACCGCACCGTCGTTTTCCGCTGAACGGCTCAATCCGGCCTGATCGGCCGACCAACATCCCGCCCGCAACAAGGAGAGTCATGCCCGTCACCGTCCAGGGAGTCATCGCCCGCAGCAAGGGAGCTCCGGTCGAGGTGGTCGACATCGTCGTGCCGGATCCAGGTCCGGGTGAGGCCGTGGTTCAGGTTCAGGCCTGCGGCGTCTGCCACACGGATCTGCACTATCGGGAGGGCGGAATCAGCGACGAGTTCCCGTTCCTCCTCGGCCACGAGGCCGCCGGCGTCGTCGAGGCCGTCGGCCCGGGCGTCACCGAGGTCGCTCCGGGCGACTTCGTCGTCCTCAACTGGCGAGCCGTGTGCGGACAGTGCCGGGCGTGCGCGAAGGGCAAGCCCGTCTACTGCTTCAACACGCACAACGCCCAGCAGCGCATGACCCTCACCGACGGAACTCCCCTGTCCCCCGCCCTGGGAATCGGTGCGTTCGTCGAGAAGACGCTCGTCGCGGCCGGTCAGTGCACCAAGGTTGATCCCGAGATCGGGGCAAGCGCTGCCGGGCTCCTCGGATGCGGCGTCATGGCGGGCTTTGGTGCCGCCGTGAACACCGGTGGCGTCGGACGCGGCGATTCGATCGCCGTCATCGGTTGCGGTGGCGTGGGCAACGCCGCCATCGCTGGAGCAAGGCTCGCGGGCGCCACCACGATCATCGCCGTGGACGTCGACGACAAGAAGCTGGACTGGGCCAGGGGCTTCGGCGCGACGCACACCGTGAACTCTCGCGTCGAGGACGCCGTCCAGGCGATCCGTGGCCTGACGGGCGGGTTCGGTGCCGACGTCGTCGTGGACGCCGTCGGTCGCCCTGAGACGTACCAGCAGGCGTTCTACGCGCGCGACCTGGCCGGAACCGTGGTCCTCGTCGGCGTCCCCACTCCCGACCTGCAGATCACGCTGCCGCTTCTGGAGGTCTTCGGTCGCGGCGGCGCCCTGAAGTCGTCGTGGTACGGCGACTGCCTGCCCTCCCGGGACTTTCCGATGCTGGTCGACCTTGCCCAGCAGGGCCGCTTCCCCCTGTCCGACTTCATCACCGAGACCATCCCCTTGGACGGCGTCGAGAACGCCTTCGCGAAGATGCACCACGGCGAGGTGCTCCGCTCGGTGGTCGAACTGTGAGCGCGGCGCAGGTCACCCGCGTCGTCACCGCCGGCACGTTCAGCCTCGACGGCGGCACGTGGGACGTCGAGAACAACGTCTGGGTGCTCGGCGACGAGAGCGAGTGCGTCATCATCGACGCGGCTCACCAGGCAGAGCCGATCCTCAAGGCAGTCGCCGGCCGCCGGGTACGAGCGATTCTGCTCACCCACGCCCACAACGACCACATCAACGCGGTCCAGGAGCTGACCACGGCAACGGGCGCGCCCTCGTTCCTGCACCCCGAGGACAGGGTCTTGTGGGACATGGTCCACCCGTTCGCGCCAGACCGCGACCTCGCGGATGGCGATGTCTTTCAGGTGGGTGGTGCCTCTCTCGTGGTACTGCACACGCCCGGCCACGCGCCAGGCGCCTGCTCCTTCTACAGCCCGGAGCTCCGGGCCGTGTTCACCGGCGACACTCTCTTCAGCGGCGGCCCGGGCGCGACGGGACGTTCGTTCAGCGACTTCCCGACGATCATCGGCTCGATCCGCGACACGTTGCTCTCCCTGCCGGGGGACACAGTGGTTCACACAGGTCACGGTGGCGACACCACGGTGGGGACCGAGGCCGCTGGCCTGGAGGACTGGATCGCGCGAGGGTACTGATGCGGTCGCAGCCTGTCTGCCTCGACCACGCGGCAAGCACGCCGATGTATCCCGAGGCAGTCGCGGCCATGAACCCGCCAGCTCGCCCAGGTCGGCAGCCCGTCCTCGCTGCATCCCTCGGGCCGGAGCGCGCGGCGGCTGGTCGAGGAACTGGCGAAGCGATCGTCGCCTCGCTCAACGCCAGGCCAAGCGAGATCGGGTTCACTTCCGGTGCTACCGAGTCGGACAACCTGGCGGTCAAGGGCATCTACTGGTCACGGCGTCGGGAAGATCTCCGTCGCTAGCGAACTGCGGTGTTGATGGGCGCTGCGCAGAACGAGTGGGACCTGATCGAGACGTCGATCCAGACCCTGCCCGGCCTCGATGTGCTACACGAAGCGGCCCTGAGCGCGGCACGCGGCGTGCTGGGGGACGAGGCCTTCAACCAGGCGTTGGTGCACCGGGGACCGGGCAACAGGGAGACCGCCGAGGCGTTGGTCATCTCCCCGCGTACCGTCGAGACCCACGTGCAGAACGTCCTCAGCAAGCTCGGGTTCACCAGCCGGAGGCAGCTGGCCGTCTGGATCGGTGAGCAGGCGTCCGGCACGGGTGACCTGTGAGACCCGGACTCAGCACTCGATGACGTTGACCGCCAGACCGCCTCGGGCGGTCTCCTTGTACTTGTCCTTCATGTCGCGGCCGGTGTCTCGCATGGTCTTGATCGCCTTGTCGAGGCTGACCTTGTGGCTGCCGTTCCCGTAGATCCCCAGGCGCGCCGCGTTGATGGCCTTCATCGAAGCGATCGCATTCCGCTCGATGCACGGGATCTGCACCAGGCCGCCCACCGGATCACAAGTGAGGCCCAGGTTGTGCTCGATCCCGACCTCGGCTGCGTTCTCGACCTGGGACGGCGTACCGCCGAGGACCTCGGCCAGGCCACCCGCGGCCATCGAGCAGGCCGACCCCACCTCACCCTGGCAACCGACTTCCGCTCCGGAGATCGACGCGTTCATCTTGAAGAGGATCCCGATCGCAGCAGCGGTCAGCAGGAAGCGGACGACACCGTCGTCGGCGGCCCCTGGAACGAACCGGACGTAGTAGTGCAGCACCGCAGGGATGATGCCGGCGGCCCCGTTGGTCGGTGCAGTCACGATCCGGCCACCAGAGGCGTTCTCCTCATTCACGGCCAGCGCGTAGAGGTTCACCCAGTCGACGACATGGAGCGGGTCGTCGAACCCCTTGGCAGAGAGGTCCCGGTAGAGGCTGGGCGCGCGGCGAGGCACCCGCAGTCCACCCGGAAGAACACCCTCCCGATGGAACCCACGCTCGACGCAGTCGGCCATGACCGACCAGAGGTGGAGCATCCCCTCGCGGATCTCCGGCTCAGAGCGCCAGGACAGCTCGTTGGCCAGCATGACGTCGCTGATCGAGAGCTGCTCACGAGCGCAGATCTCCAGCAGCTCCGCGCCCGTGCTGAATGGGAACTTGACGGGGGTGTTGTCGACGACGACCCGGTCTGCCCCGGTGGCCTCTTCATCCACGACGAATCCGCCGCCGACCGAGTAGTAGGTCCGAAAGCTGATTTCGACCTCGTCGTCGTCGTACGCGGCGAACGTCATGCCGTTGGGATGGGCAGCGAGGCTCCTGCGCCGGTGCATGACCAGGTCGGAGTCGACATCGAACCGGACCGGTGCCTCGCCGTTGAGGACGAGGATGCCGGTTTCCCGGATCACGTCGATCCGGCCATCGACCCGGTCGGGGTCGGTCGTCGCCGGGTCTTCGCCCTCGAGGCCGAGCACGACCGCCTTGGGCGAGCCGTGCCCATGGCCGGTGGCACCCAGCGACCCGAACAACTCGGCACGCACCCGACGCACGTCCGCGAGCCGCCCGGTCTTCGCCAGCCCGTCGATGAACCGCTTCGCGGCGCGCATCGGACCGACCGTGTGCGACGACGACGGGCCGATGCCGACGGAGTAGAGGTCGAACGCAGACAGTGCCATCAAGCGCCCCTGAGAGCCGGACGGTCCGGCGTGAACTCCTGCATCGCGTCGAGCAGCCAACGCGCGACGTACGGCGCGAAGGACCCCCGGGGCAGCAGCCGGAACAGGTTCGGGTCGACCTTCCACAGCAGCAGCGGGATCCGGGCGAGAGTAGTGGCGATCGCCGTTCCGTCGTCGAAGGCGCGTGGGTGGAGATCGGCCGGGCAGCCCTTCTCCAGGACCCCACGGGCGCTCGGCCCCGAGATTTCGAGGACAGTGCGGTTCGCGGAGACATCAACGACAGCCGCGTGGGCGGCGGCTCCGGTGTCCCGTAGCTCCGCCAGGGCGTCGGAGACCCCCTTGACGAGGACGTCCGCGCCCATCTGGGAGACGACGAGCCACTCGTCCGGGCCCAGCCAGAGCACGTCGTGCGCGTCCTGGCTCGTGACCTCACCGCAGGCTCGGGGGAGCCTGGTCCCGAGGACCTGTTCGATCCGGCGGGCGGCTTCCGAGCGCGGATCCACCCGCAGGCTCACCATGGTGAGCCAGGGCCGCTCCAGGAGCCGCACGGATTGCTCACCGGCCGCGCCGTTGCGAATGTCCGCGCTGAGCCCGTCGAGCGGGCTGCGCCGCAGCCCTGTCAGATCAGCCATCACGCTTCGTCCCTTCGGGGTCGTAGAGCACGGGAGAGGTCACTTCGACCTCGACGAGTCGGTCGCCGACGGGCGCCACGAGCACCTCCCCGATCCGGTCCCTTCCGCTCGCGACGAGCGCCAGCGCGATGGGCCGCTCCAAGGCAACGCTTCGGTAGCTGGAGGTGACGTGACCGAGCATGGGGACAGGGTCGGGGCCTCCGTCGACAGCGACACCAGCCGCGACCAGTTGGCTGCCCTCCGGAAGGACCGTCGTCCGGTCCACCGGCAGGAGGCCGACGAGGTGCTTGCGGTCGGCACGCTGGGTGTCGAGACGGGTGTAGGACCGGCGTCCGACGAAGTCCTTCTGCTTGGAAACGATCCAGTCCATCCCGGCATCCTGCGGAGTCACCGTCCCGTCGGTGTCCTGTCCGACGATCGGGTAGCCCTTCTCGGCGCGCAGGACGTGCATGGTCTCGGTGCCGTAGGGCGTGATCCCCAGATCGTTCCCCGCGTCGTACACCTCCTCCCAGACCGCGCGGCCGTACCAGGCGGCCACGTTGATCTCGAAGGCCAGCTCACCGGAGAAGGAGATGCGGCAGACGCGCGCCGGCACCCCGGAAGCGAGGGTGGTCTCACGGAACGTCATGAACGGGAAGGCCTCGTTGGAGACGTCGAGTTCAGGGGCGACCCTGGCAACGACCTCCCGCGAGCGCGGTCCGACGACGGCGATGGTCGACCACTGCTCGGTGGCCGACGTGCAGTAGACATCCAGCTCCGGCCACTCGGTCTGGAGCCATTCCTCGAGCCAGTCGAGGACGTTGGCGGCCCCACCCGTGGTGGTCGTCATGAAATAGCGGTCGTCGGCCAGGCGGATCGTCACACCGTCGTCGAACATCATGCCGTCGGGCTTGCACATGACGCCGTACCGGGCGGAGCCGACCGGGAGCTTCTTGAAGGCGTTGGTGTAGATCCGGTTCAGGAACTCACCGGCGTCGGCACCCTGGACCTCGACCTTGCCGAGGGTCGACGCGTCCATCATCGCGACACCGGTGCGAGCAGCACGGCACTCGCGCTCGACGGCGGCCTCCATGTCCTCGCCGGGCTGCGGGTAGTACCACGGACGCAGCCACTGGCCGACGATTTCGAACTCGGCGCCGGCGTCGACGTGCCAGCCGTGGATCGCGGTGGTGCGCTCCGGGTCGAAGAGGGACCCGCGCTCGCGTCCCGCCAGCGCCGCGAAGGAGACCGGCGAGTACGGCGGCCGGTAGGTCGTGGTCCCGATCTCCCCCATGCCAACCCCACCGAGGGCGGCAGCGATGACGCCGATGGAGTTCACCCCGGAGGTCTTGCCCTGGTCCTGGCCGGTCCCGATCGAGGTGTAGCGCTTGACGTGCTCGACGCTGCGCATGCCAGCCCCCGTCGCCCGCCACACGTCGGCGACGGTCTGGTCACGCTGCAGGTCGACGAAGTGCTCGTCCCACGTGCCCGCGTCGCCCTCGGGGCCGGCCACCAGCCACAGCTGGCGGACCTCACCACGCGCCGACAGGGGCGCGGAGCCGCCGACCGACAGCGGAGTAACCGGAAACCCGGCGCGGGAGGCTGCCTCGGCGCCGGCGAGCGATCCCTCGCGGAGGCACTCGTCCAGGGTCACGGTCCCGGCGGCGGAGCCGACGACCTGCTGTCCCTTCACGGTGCCCGAGGGCAGGAAGGCGGCCAGCTCGTCATCCCAACGCAGGGTGCCTTGCCGCTGGCTGTGCAGGTGGACCACCGGGCTCCAGCCGCCGGATACGGCCAGCACGTCTGCCTCGAGCGTCTCCACGAAGCTGACCGTGTCGTCCGCGTCGAGCCTGCCGACGTGGACCCGGGCCAGTCGGCCGGCGGCGGGGTCACCCTCGGCCCGCTGCACAGTGCTGGAGGTCACCACCCGCACACCACGCGCCGCCAGCTCAGTCCCCCGCGACGACAGGGTCTCCCGGGCGTCGAGGACCGCTGCGATCTCCACGCCGACGGCGAGGAGGTCCTCCACGGTGTCGTAAGCGCTGTCGTTGGTGGTGGCCACGACTGCCCGCTCCCCCGGCCTGACGGCGTAGCGGTTGACATAGGTCCGCGCGGCACCGGCGAGGAGGATGCCCGGGCAGTCGTTGTTGGCGAAGATCAGTGGGCGCTCATGAGCCCCCGTGGCCAGCACGACCTGGCCTGCCCTGATGTGCCAGACCCGCTGCCGCGAGACGCCGGGAGCCGACGGCTTGCCGGCCGGGTCCGTCCGGTCCTGCACGGCCAGTACGTAGTTGTCGTCGTACGAACCGAACGCGACGGTCCGGGTGAGGACGGTGACGTCGGGCGCAGCGGCCAGGGTCGCGGCGGCCTCGGCCACCCAGTCCACGGCCGGCCGACCGTCGATCTTCTCCTGGCGGCTCGAGAGCAGCGAGCCCCCGAGCTCCGGCTGCTCGTCGAGCAGGATCACGCGCGCACCCGACCGGGACGCGGACACCGCCGCAGCAAGGCCGGCGGGTCCGGCGCCGACGACGAGGACGTCGGTGTGCCGGAACAGCTTGTCGTAGATCGCCTCCTCCCCGCCGGGGTCCAGCACACCCAGACCGGAGAGGGTCCGTGCGACGAGCCCGTCGACGAGGGGACGCGTCGTGGCGGGGACCATCGGCTCGGGGAAGTCGCCGCCGATCTGCAGGAGGGCATTGGGCTCCTCCGGCCCCGCGGCGACGATCCCGCGCGCGCGGCCGCGGTAGATCGAGTCACCGACGCGCACACGGCCGTTGGCCAGGAGCGCCGAGGCGACGGTGTCGCCGGGGTGCCCTGTGTAATCGACCCCGTCGACGGTGAAGGTCAGGATCGTCTCACGATGGATCCGGCCTCCCGTGGGAAGCCGATGGGACTGGCTGCTCATCGCGAGCCTCCTGCTTCGACGCCAGCGCCGACCTGGGGGCGCGGCTCTGAGTTGGTATAGACGGCGAGGACCTCGTAGGTCCGGGTGTCACGGATGACGTTGAACCACCGGCGGCAGCCGACGCTGTGGCACCACCGCTCGGCGAACGGGCCCTTGGGGTTGTCCCGGAAGAACAGGTACTGGGCCCACTCCTCGTCGCTGAGCGCGCTGGGATCCTGCGGGTAGGGCACATGGGCCTGGCCGCCGTAGTGGTACTCGGTCTCGTCGCGCGGACCGCACCAGGGGCAGTTCAGCAGCAGCATGTCGGTCGCCTCTTCTCGTGATCGGGTCAGTGCGCGACGGCGGCCGCGCCGTGCTCGTCGATGAGGGCACCGGTGGTGAACCGTTCCAGCCCGAACGGCCGGTTGAGCTCGTGCGGCTCACCGGTCGCCATGGTGTGCGCCATGGCCCAACCGGCGGACGGGGTCGCCTTGAAACCACCCGTGCCCCAGCCGCAGTTGACGTAGAGGTTCTCCACCGGGGTCGCGCCGATGATGGGCGACGCGTCGGGCGAGACGTCGACGATGCCGCCCCAGGTACGCAGCAGGTGGGCGCGCCCGAAGATCGGGAACAGCTCGAGGGCCGCCGCCATCTGGCGCTCGATCACATGGAACGAGCCCCGCTGGCCGTACCCGTTGTACGCGTCCACGCCGGCCCCCATTACCAGCTCGCCCTTGTGCGCCTGCGACACATAGACGTGCACGTGGTTCGACATCACGACCGTCGGGTGAACCGGCTCGTAGAGCTCGGAGACCAGCGCCTGCAGCGGGTGCGACTGCACCGGCAGGCGGAAGCCGGCCTTCTCCGCCAGAACGCTGCTGTGGCCAGCCGCGACAAGGCCGACCGTGCCAGCGTTGATCCGTCCGCGGGTGGTCTCCACCCCGACGACCCGGTTTGCGTCCTTGACGAAGCCCGTGACTTCGCAGTTCTGGATGAGGTCGACTCCCAGCGCGTCGCAGGCACGGGCTAGGGCCCAGGCGACGTGGTCGTGCTTGGCGATGCCGGCCCGCGGCTGGAATGTCGCCCCCAGCACCGGGTAGCGCACGTCGGGGGAGACGTTCAGGATCGGGCACACCTTGGCGACCTCGTCGGGCTCCAGCCACTCGGCATCGACGCGATTGAGCCGGTTGGCCTGGATCCGCCGCGTCGAGTCGCGAACGTCCTGCAGGGTATGGGCCAGGTTCAGGACGCCACGCTGGCTGAACAGGAAGTCGTAGTCCAGCTCCGCCGGCAGCAGCTCCCACTGCTTGAGCGCGAACTCGTAGATCGCCGCGCTCTCGTCCCACAGGTAGTTGGAACGGATGATCGTCGTGTTGCGCGCCATGTTGCCGCCCGCCAACCAGCCCTTCTCGAGCACGGCGAGGTTGGTCATGCCGTGGTTGCGGGCCAGGTAGTAGGCGGTGGCGAGGCCGTGGCCACCACCACCCACGACGATGGCGTCGTACGACGACCTCGGATCGGGGTCCCGCCACAGCCAGGCGGGGTGCTCCGGAAGCAACTTGGCCATCAGTCCTCCTCAGGCTGGTAGAGCGGGAACTTCTGGGCCAGGGCCTCGACGCGGCCGCGAAGCGCGGCGATCTGGTCCTCGCCGCCGGATCCCGAGAGTGCGGCCGCGATGACGTCCGCGACCTCCTCGAACGCCGCGGCGTCGAAGCCGCGTGTCGCCAGCGCCGGGGTGCCGATGCGCAGGCCGGACGAGACCATCGGTGGACGCGGGTCGAACGGAACGGCGTTGCGGTTCACGGTGATCCCGATCGCGTGCAGACGGTCCTCGCCCTGCTGCCCGTCAAGCTCCGAGTTGCGCAGGTCCACGAGGACGAGATGCACGTCGGTGCCGCCGGTCAGGACGGAGACGCCGGCCACGGCGACGTCAGGCCGCGACAGACGGCGGGCGATGATCTGGGCACCCTCGAGGGTCCTCGCCTGCCGGTCACGGAACTCGTCGGACCCGGCCATCTTGAAGGCCACGGCCTTCGCGGCGATGACGTGCTCGAGCGGCCCGCCCTGCTGGCCTGGGAAGACCGCCGAGTTGATCTTCTTCGCCAGGCCGCCCTTGCTCAGGATCACTCCGCCACGCGGACCGCCCAGGGTCTTGTGCGTGGTGGTCGTGACGATGTCGGCGTACGGCACCGGGCTCGGGTGCAGACCGACGGCGACCAGACCGGCGAAGTGTGCCATGTCCACCATCAGGTAGGCGCCGACCAGGTCCGCAATCCGCCGGAACGCGGCGAAGTCGAGCTGGCGCGGGTAGGCCGACCAGCCGGCCACGATCAGCTTGGGCCGGTGCTCCAGCGCCAGCCGCTCGACCTCCGCCATGTCGACGCGGAAGTCCACTTCCGAGACCCGGTAGGGGACGACGTTGTAGAGCCTTCCGGAGAAGTTGATCCGCATGCCGTGGGTCAGGTGGCCACCGTGCGCCAGGTCGAGGCCCAGGATGGTGTCGCCAGGTTCGAGCAGGGCGAACATCGCCGCGGCGTTCGCCTGGGCGCCGGAGTGAGGCTGGACGTTGGCCGCCTCGGCACCGAAAAGTGCTCTGACGCGGTCGATGGCCAGCTGCTCGATGGCGTCCACGTGCTCGCACCCGCCGTAGTAGCGGCGGCCGGGGTAGCCCTCGGCGTACTTGTTGGTGAGCACCGAGCCCTGGGCCTGCATCACGGCACGCGGCGCGAAGTTCTCCGAGGCGATCATCTCCAGCGTCGTCTGCTGGCGCACGAGCTCGCGATCGATCCGGGCAGCAATCTCGGGGTCGAGGTCGGCCAGGCTGCGGTCCAGCACGTTGCCGACCCTGCGGGTACTGTTCGTAGTCCTCACGATGTTCTTCCTTCGGGTGGCGGGGATGCCGTCAGGCGTCGCGGTTGAGCTGGTCGAGGACCCAGTTGTGGAACTCGGCGATGTGGTGCTCGCTCGGCACCAGCACGCCGCCGTCGGCGTACACCCGCGAATCCGTGGCGGCCTGGCAGCGCTCGCACGCCTCGAAGTCCTGCTGGTTGACCCGGTGGAAGAGCTCGACGGACTTGGACAGGTCCACGCCGCTCTCGACGACCTCCGGCAGGAACAGCCAGTCGCACTCGACGATGGTGCGGTCGGGGGCGAGCGGGTACATCCGGTGGACGATGACGTGGTCCGGCACCATGTTCAGGAAGACCTGGGGGCGGACGGTCACCGCGTAGTAGCGACGGTCCTGGCCCTCGGTGACGCCCGGGATCTTGTCGAGGCCCTCCGAGCCGTCGACGGTGAAGCCTTTGATGTCCTCACCGAACAGCGCACCGTGGCCGACGAAGTACTGCGCTGCGAGGCCGTCGGCGAACTCCGGCAGGACCTCGGTGAGCTCCGGGTGGATCGTGGCGCAGTGGTAGCACTCCATGAAGTTCTCGATGATGAGCTTCCAGTTCGCCTTCACGTCGTAGGTGATGCGCTTGCCCAACTGGAGGTTCTCGACGCCGTAGCGCTCCAGGGACTCGACGTCACCGAGGCGGGTGCGGACATCGCCGATGACGGTGTCCTCGAACGACGGGGGCCTCTCGGCCAGGCTCACCCAGACATAGCCCAGCCACTCACGGACGTGCACCTTGCGCAGGCCGTACTCGACGCGGTCGATGTCGGGCATCTTGGTGAGGTTCGGGGCGGCGACGAGCTTGCCGTCGAGGTCGTAGGTCCAGGCGTGGTACGGGCACTGGAACGAGCGGGCGACCTCGCCGGCCTCTTCGGTGCACAGCTTGGCGCCGCGGTGCCGGCAGATGTTGAAGAAGCCGCGCGCGTCACCCGTACGCGAGCGCGTGAGCAGGATGCTCTCGCCGCCGATCTGAACGGTTCGGAACGAGCCCGCCTTGCCGATCTCGGCAGAACTGACCGCGCAGAACCACATCTGCCCGAAGATGAGCTCCTGCTCGCGGGCGAAGAGGTCGGGGTCCGAGTAGGCGGAGCCGGGAAGCGTCTTGACGAGGCTCTCCGAGATCTGGTTCGCGATGACGGTCATGCTGCTGCTCCTTGCAGGGACGGAAGAGTCGGTGGCAGGGCGAGTCGGCGCCAGATGGACACGAACCGGATGGGGGGTCAGCCGCGCAGGCGGGTCATCTTCGGGTCGAACAGCGGCTCGGCGGTGACCACGGCTGGGACGCGACGGTCGAAGTAGCCGATCTCTACGTGCTGTCCGGGCGCGGCGGCCTCGACCGGCAGCCAGGCGTACGCGATGCCGTTGCCGATCGTGTAGCCGTACGCGGCACTGGTGACGTAGCCGGCCGACCGGCCCTCGACGAAGACCGGCTCCTTGCCGAGCACGACGTCGGTCGGGTCATCGATCGTGAGGCAGGCCAGGGTGCGCGTCTGCGACTCCTTGCGTCGCAGCAGCGCGTCGCGTCCGATGAAGTCACCCTTGTCGAGCTTGACCGCGAAACCGAGCCCGGCCTCGTAGGGATCGTGCTCGAAGGTCATGTCCGACCCGAAGGAGCGGTAGCCCTTCTCGAGGCGCAGGCTGGTGAACGCGCCACGGCCGGCCGCGATGATTCCGTGTTCCTGCCCCGCCTGCCAGATCGTGTCCCAGAGCCGCTGACCGACATCCGCCGTCGTGTAGAGCTCCCAGCCCAGCTCGCCGACGTACGAGAGGCGCATGGCAGTGACGGGGACGTTGCCGACGTGGAACTGGGCGGCGCGGAAGTACTTGAGCCCGTTGTTGGTCAGGTCCGCGTCGGTCAGCGAGCCGAGGACTTCGCGGGCCTTCGGCCCCCAGAGCCCGATGCAGCAGGTGCCGGGGGTGATGTCGGTGATCTGGACGGAGTCGTCCCCGGGAAGGAAGCGGTTGAACCAGTCCGTGTCGAGCGCGCCGTTGGCGCCCACCTGGAAGTGGTTGTCGCCCAGGCGAGCGACCGTGATGTCGCTGCGGATACCCCCGTCGACGTTCAGGAGGAGCGTGTAGGTGACGGAGCCGACCGACTTGTCCATGTCGCCTGTCGTGACGCGCTGCAAGAACGCGGTGGCGCCCGGGCCCGTGACGGTGAGCCGCTTGAGGGCTGTCATGTCGTACATGGCCACGTCTTCGCGGGTGGCCAGGGCCTCCGCGCCGACGATCGGCGACCAGAACTTCGCCGCCCACGCGTTCGGCTGGGGGATCTCGTACCGCTCGAGCAGGCTCTGGTTGGCGCCGTACCACTGCGGGCGCTCCCAACCGGTCGCCTCCAGGAAGAAGGCATCGAGCTCCCGCTGCCGGGCGTGGAACGGAGACGTGCGCAGGCCCCGTGGTGAGACCATCGGCTGCAGCGGATGCAGGATGTCGTACACCTCGACGAAGTTCTGGCAGTCGCGCTCGAGGACGTAGTCAGGCGCCAGCTGGAAGTCCTCGAAGCGATTCACGTCGCACTCGTGCAGGTCGAAGCTGGAGCAGTAGCCGTCGACCAGCCACTCGGCCATGGCCCGGCCGACGCCCGCGGAGTGCGTGACCCAGACGGCCTCGGCGACCCAGAAGCCGGCGAGATTCGGGGACTCACCGAGCAGGGGCATCCCGTCCGGGGTGAAGGAGAAGACGCCGTTGATCCCCTCCTCGATCTTGGCCTCGACCGTGGCCGGTAGGAGCGAACGCGTCTCGTCCCAGGCCGGGGCGAAGTCCTCCGGCGTGAAGCTGAGCACGGACGGCATGACGTCGGCCTCGTCGACCGGAACCAGGTCCTCGGCATCGACTGGCATCGGGCGGTGTCCGTAGTAGCCGATACCGAGCGTGTCGTAGCGGTCCCTGTAGTAGAGGTCCTCGTCCTGGTGGCGGAGGATCGGGCGCACGGCCTCCTCCCGCTGATCCGCGAGAGCGGGGATCGGACCAGTCCAGGCGAGCTGATGGGCGAGGGGCGTCAGCGGCAGCTTCATTCCTGCCATCGCCGCGACCTTCGGGCCCCAGATACCCGCGCAGCAGACGACGACGTCTGCGGCGATCTCGCCGTGGTCGGTGACAACGCCGACGACCCTGCCGTTCTCCGCCACGATGTGCTCGACCTCGTGGCGCGGCAGGAACTCCACGCCGCGTGCCTTGGCTCGCTCGATCTGCGCCTCGACCGCCGCCAGGGCCTTGGCGAGGCCGTCGGTCGGGACGTGCAGGCCGCCGAGGACGCGCTCGCGGTCGAGCAGGGAATGCAGCTCAACGCATTCGTCCGGGTCGACCAGCCGCGCCTCGACCCCCCACGACGTGAGCCAGCCCTGACGCCGGTGCAGCTCGGCGAGCCGCTCGGGAGTGGTGGCCACCTCGAGGCCACCGACCTGGAGGAAGCACGACTGGCCTTCGTGTTCCAGGGCGACGAACTTCTCCACGGTGTAGCGAGCCATCTGGGCGAGGGCTTTCGAGCCACTGGCCTGGAAGACGAGGCCCGGGGCGTGCGACGTCGAGCCCCCTGTGGCCGGCAGGTCGCCCTTGTCGAGAACGAGGATGTCCGTCCAGCCCAGCGCCGACAGTTCGTCCGCGAGAGCAGCTCCCACGACTCCGGCACCGATGATGACGGTCCGACGTCCGACCATGCGGCAGCCCTCCTGTTGCGTATCTTGCATTCTATTGCGGCCTAAGCAACAATGCCTGTGTGTCAAGTTCGGCGTCAAGAGGTTGTCCCGGACGAAACTCCGACGGGACCGGTACGCCGTCGCGGCCTTGGATCTGAAGTTCGCCGGAGCTTCAGGGCTGCGACGGGAAGGAGGTGCGATGAGCCGACGCACTTCTTCCCGCACGTGTGCGCCACGCGTCGTGGTGGTTGACCACTACGACTCCTACACGTGGAACGTCGCGCACCTGGTCGCGTCAGTGACGGGAGTCCTGCCCGAGGTGGTGCAACACGACCGGACGAACCTCGCGGAGGTACTGTCGTTCGATCACGTCGTCCTGTCGCCCGGTCCTGGCCACCCGGGCAACCCGGCGGACTTCGGCCTGGGCGGCGCAGTGTTACGGTCTCGAAAAGTGCCGGTCCTCGGTATCTGCCTGGGTATGCAGGGACTGGTCACGACGTACGGCGGAGTAGTCGAGCGGATCGCCCCGGCTCATGGTCAGGTCTGCCGGATCCGACACGGCAACACGGGTCTCTTCGCCGGACTCCCCTCCTGCTTTGCCGGGGTCCGCTATCACTCGCTGGCACCGACCCTTGTCCCCGAGGACCTCGTCGTCACCGCCACCTGCCACGACGCCGTCGCCGGGGAGGTGGTGATGGGGGTCCAGCACCGGAACCTGCCGCTGCACGGCGTGCAGTTCCACCCCGACTCCGTGCTCAGTGAATTCGGCGCGCAACTGATCAGCAACTTTCTCGCGGCCGAGCCAAGGGGTCGGGCATGATCGCCCCGGCCGCACCAGCCTGCGCCCGCGACGTCGGCCTCGTGACCCAGTTCCCGGCCGTCGCAGCGGCCCATGACCGGTGCTTCTGGCTGGACGGTGGCGCCTCGCGCCCGTGGTCCGGAAACCGCTCGATCCTCGGGTGGCTCGCCGACGACGACGTGTCGCTGACTTACTCCGCATCGCGTCGCGAAGTCACCCGCCACTTCTGCGGACGGTCGACGGTGGTGGGCAGCGACATCTTCGAGGTCCTCGAGTCCGAGATGATCGACGACACCGCGGACGTGTTCTGGGTCGGCTATTTCGGCTATGCCAGCCGGGCGGACCTTCCCGCCAGCGTGGACACGGACGGGGGCATGCCGGATGCCGTGTGGATGCGCACCCGAAATGTCCAGGTCATTGCCCACGACTCTGCGCGTGGTGACATCGCGGCGAGGATCACCCCGCCCACGACGGTCCTGCCGCCCGTCGTCCCCGAAGACTACGCCGCGGCATTCAAGGCGGTGCAGATGCATCTGCATGCCGGCAACAGCTACGAGGTGAATCTCACCCATCGACTGACGGTGACGTCTGACCTCGACCCTGTCACCGCCTACCTCCGGCTGCGAAGGCTCAACCCAGCACCCTATGCGGGATTCCTTCAGCACAGCGGGCGTTGGTTGCTCAGCTCCTCTCCGGAGCGTTACGCCACCGTGGACCGCGATCGAATCATCGAGACGCGCCCCATCAAGGGAACGACG
Organism: Micromonospora sp. KC606; assembly: GCF_004348675.1. GTDB lineage: Bacteria > Actinomycetota > Actinomycetes > Mycobacteriales > Micromonosporaceae > Micromonospora. Next base: position 64,922 of record NZ_SMKN01000003.1, read on the forward strand.
CCGCGGGGCGCCACGCCGGACGAGGACGAGGCCTCGAGACGCCACCTGGTCATGGACGCCAAGTTCCGGGCCGAGAACCTGATGATCGTGGACCTCCTGCGCAACGACGTCGGCATGGTCAGCGAGCCTGGCAGCGTCGAGGTCCCCGTGCTGATGGGCGTCGAGTCGTACTCGTCGGTGCACCAGCTCGTGTCCACGGTGCGCGGCCGACTCCGGGACAACGTCACGACCGTGGGCGCGATTCGCGCACTGTTCCCGGCCGGTTCCATGACAGGCGCCCCGAAGCTGCGCACCATGGAGGTGATCCGGGACGTCGAGTCCACACCACGCGGCGCCTACTCCGGCGCCTTCGGCTGGATCTCTGGCGACGGCCGCGCCGACCTCGCCGTGGTCATCCGCAGCCTCACCTCAGCCGGGAACGGCATCTGGCAACTTGGCACCGGTGGCGGGATCACGGTGCAGTCGGAGGTCCGCGAAGAGTACGCCGAGGCGACGTGGAAGGCCGAACGGCTCCTGAACGTCTTCGAACCTTCGGTGGAGGTCCACGGCGGAAAGGGCGACCGGCGGGTCCAGCCGGCGGAACTTCGGGACTGAGGTCCCGAGATCATCCGACGGCATTTCGCCATCCCGGACGAGGCGATGACGTTCCTCGGCACCGAACTGGTCCGCGTTCGGCGAGGTAGGAGACGTGCTCGCGTTGGCGCGACGACCTCGACAACCATTCGGGGACCGAGATCCTCCGGTGGCACGAGGGTGAGTTCGCTCTTGGGCTCGCCAAGGCCACCACCGCGTGCGCTGTCGCCGGTATCGCTGCTGGGGCTGCGGTATCCCGTGGCTATGGTGCCGGTCCTGCTGTTCGAGTCGGCGTGGAAGCCGATCTGGCTCGCCCTGGTCGCGGTGCCGCAGGGCGGTGCGATGGACGCCGCGACGCGGGAGGTCGCGGTCTCCTGCTCCCTGGCCGTGCTCATCCTCGCCGTCATCCCGTGGCGTTTCGCGTTCACGCGGTACGTAACGCGGCGAGGGGACCGGCGGCGCTGACCGCAACCTCCGGAGCACTGCGCGCATCGTTTGATGATCCGGATCTGGTGTCTTGTGCCGGGCTGGCGCCGGTCATGGCCCTCGCTCAGCGGTGCGACCTGTACGGGGTCGTCGCCGACCGGGTGCGTGTGCCGACGGACAAAGGGTCCAACGCGTCGGGAAAGGTCGCCACGATCGTCGCGGGCATGGTGACCGGCGCCGACTCGATCGACGACCTGGACGTGCTGCGCCACGGCGGTCTGCCGATCCTGTTCGACAGCGTGTACACACCCTCGACGCTGGGGTCGTTCCTGCGGACGTTCACCCACGGCCATGTCCGGCAGCTGCAGGCGCCATCCTCCACACAACCGACGCCACGCCGACAATCGGCTGAGACACCATCCCACCGAAAGCGCCAAGACCCCGACAACAGCGCCTCCCAGCGGCCAGGTCAGCGCATCTGATCATGGATCTGGGAGCTGCGCATCAGGATGCGGCGTTGCCAAAAGCGTAACTCGTTGGTTACGCTTTTGGCGTGGACGAGGTGGTGGGCGCGATCGCCGATCCGGTGCGGCGGGAAATCCTGCTGATGCTGCGTGACCAACCACTCACGGCCGGGCAGATCGCCGACCGGTTCGTGATCAGCCGGCCAGCCGTCAGCCGCCACCTACGCGTCTTGCGCGAGGCCGGCCTGGTGCGCGACACCGCCGACGGACGCCGGCGCGTCTACACACTGGTCACCGCCCCGCTCGACGAGCTGGCCGGATGGCTGGAACGGTTGATGCGCCCGTCCGGCTGGCAGCACCGCCTCGACGCGCTGGAGACCGAGGTCTACCGCACCCGCCGCGAGCGGCACACGGCCGCCGGGCGGCACCCATCCCAGAAGGAGACCGCATGAGCCCGACACCCACCGGCCGACTGTTCGGCGACGACCTCGTGCTGACCCGCACGTTCCGCGCTCCCATGACTGACGTCTGGGCGAGCCTCACCGATCCGGCGCGCACGGCACGCTGGTTCGGCCCGTGGCAGGGCGACGCGGCGCCGGGACGCACGATCAAGGTCCAGATGGCGCACGAGGAGGGCAAGCCCTGGATGGACATGACGATCAACGCGTGCGAGCCGCCGCGCCGGCTGGCGGTTTCCGCCGTGGACGAGCACGGCAGCTGGCACCTGGACATGGTGCTGATCGAGTGTGCGGGCGTGACCGAGCTGCGGTTCACGCAGCACCTGACCGGCACGGAGGGCGTCGGCGAGGTCGGACCGGGCTGGGAGTACTACCTGGACGCGCTGGTAGCCTCACGCGACGGCCAGCCGGCGCCGGACTTCGACGACTACTACCCGGCGATGAAGAAGCACTTCGAAGCGCAGCGATAGAGACACATGCCAAACGACCCTCGCTAACGACCGCGTAAATGGTTGTGGGTGCTTGGTGGGACGACTTTCCAGGGCTTGGAAGGTGGCACCGGCGGCTACTGCGCCGCGACTGGACCCATCCACGCAAGCCTGGCCGGCCGCCGGGCGAGCAGCGCGACAGAGAGCGCGCGAATTCCCCACTGAGGGTCACGGCTGCTGGGCAACGGTCCAGTTCCTACCCGCAGACGGATAGCCCAACCTGAAGCAGGGGGTAGGAAGGCCACCGCACCGAGGTCGAGGGCCCCGGGCGCGCTTGCAACCCCTGTCTGCACCCGCAACCACACGGTCAGCTGTCCACTTAGCGTCTATCAGGGACAGACCTAGAGTTGCGCTAGGGCGCGTGCGATGATGATCCCGGCCCTGCCTCGCAGAGCTCCTGGCCAGACGTCTCGGGGACAACAGTTCGTGGAGGTGTTCATGCCTGAGGCGCGCGTCGCTGCTGGCCCCGCCAAGACCATCCCCCTTCGCGACGCTCTACCGCGTCTGGTCCGTGACCCGCTGTCGGCGCTCGTCCACTTCGGAGACGAATCCGGCGGCGAGGTCGTCCGGCTCAACCTCGGAACCTTCCGCCCATACCTGGTCACCCATCCCGAGCACCTGCAGCAGATCCTGCGGGACAGGACCTACTACATCCGCGACGGCGACAGCATGCTCTGGCGGACCGTTCGCCGAGCAGTCGGTGACGCGATCCTCGTAACCGAGGGAGAGTTGTGGGAGTCCAGCCGGGACACCCTACAACCGTTGTTCACCAAACAGCGCGTCGAGGTGCTGGTCGACCGGATGGCGGTCGCCATCGTCGAGGCGGTCGACGCGCTGGATGAGCCGGCCCGAACGGGCCAGGCCGTCGACACTATGACGTTGATGTCGCGCATCGTGTGCCAGGCGACCACCCGGGTGCTCTTCGGCGAGAAGATCCCTGTGTCCGACGCGCTGCACATCTTCGGGCACCTCGGCACGATCACACGCACGATGGTGTCTCGCCTGCTCGCCCCAGGCGTGCCCGACTGGATTCCCCTGCCAGGCGACCGCGCCTTCCGCAAGGCCGTAGAGAGCATCGACGCCCTGGTCCTACCGATCATCCAGAGGGAACGCGCGAACCCGGGCGACGGCGACGACATCATCGCGACACTCTGCCGCCCAAGGGCCAATGGATCGCAGGCGAGCGAAGCCCAGATCCGCAGCGACGTAGTCGCCATGTTCGCCACGGCAACTGAGACCACCGTCGGCGTCCTGTCCTGGCTGTGGCCGGTCCTTGAGACGCACTCTCATGTCGCCGATCGGCTGTACGCGGAGATCGACGAGGTCGTCGGGCGCGGACCGGTGCAGCGAGCGCACATCCCGCAGATGCGCTACACACGCATGGTCCTGGACGAAATGCTGCGCCTCTGGCCAGCAGGCTGGAACATCCCGCGCACAGCCGTCGGGGAGCAAGTCCTGGGCGGCGTCCGAATCGAGTCCGGAGCAACCATCCTGGTCAGTCCGTACGCGACCCAGCGAATGAAGACGTTCTGGGACCGCCCTGACGCCTTCGACCCGGAGCGGTTCTCCCCCGATCAACCGCGTCGGCAGCACCGCTACAGCTACTTCCCGTTCGGGGGTGGCCCGCACCAGTGCATCGGGCAGCACCTCTTCCTGCTTGAAGCGCCGATCATCATCGCCACTCTGCTGAGCCGGTACCGGTTCCGGCTCGAGCAGCCCGCCAACCTCAAGCCGCGGCTCGGCGGCTCGCTACGGCCTCGGCCAAATATGCTCACTCTGCTGGCGCGCGACGGCGCCTCGGTCTCTTGATGCCTAGCCCGCACTTACCGGTGGCCGTCGGCGACGTACTGACCGCGACTGAGCAGGGACGGACCTGCGCGTTGGCCGTCAGCCTCGGACGAGACCTGCACGAGGTCGTATCCCACCACCAGGACCTGTTTGCTGGCCGGCCGTTCGACCCAGCGTTCGTCACCAGCGTCGCGATGTCGGCGGCCTTCACCGCACCCGAGTACACAGCTGAGCAACTGCGGGTGACGGCCCGGACCGTGCTGTGGGTGTTCGCGGCGGACTGGCAGATCGACTACCTGGCGAAGTCGGAAGATGACCTGCGGATGATCATCGACGACTGCCTCGCAGTCGGCGACGGCAGTCCACCCGACGACAAGCATCCCCTGGCGCGGTTGCTGGCCGGCATTCGCGACGAATTGGCTGTGGTGCCGGCGTTCGCGGCCATGCAGCCGGTGTGGCGAGACGAACTCGGCCGCGTGTTCGCGGCGATGGCCCAGGAGTGGAGGTGGAAGACCGCGCACGAGGCGTCGGACCCGCGAGGTGCTGCTCCGACTCTCGACGAGTACCTCGCCAACGCCGACAACCTCGCCAGCGTGCTGGTGAGCGTGACGCACTGGGCCCAACTCGGCGATCGGGGCAGCCTCGACCATCTTGATGAGCTGAGAGTCGCGAGCCGCGAGGTGCAGCGCGCCATCCGGCTGGTCAACGACCTAGCCACCTATCGACGCGACGTCGAGTGGGGAGACCTGAGCGCGCTCATGCTCGTGAGCGACTCCGCCGAGGTGACCGCCAGGCTCACAACGGTCATCGAACGCTGCCACGACCTGATCCGACCGCTGGAAACCACCTGCCCCAGGCAGGCTGCTTTCCTTCGACGCCAGATCGCGTTCACCAGTGGCTTCTACCAGCTGTCAGATTTCTGGGGCAGCCTGTGAGCAGCCCAAACGCCATGCCCGCTAACGCCGCGAACGGCGACATCGCCGCCGGCGTAGCTGACCTGATCGCCAGCCTGGAAGCAGAGCCGGAGGGTCACGTTGCCCCATCGGTGTACGAGACTGCCCGGCTCGTGGCACTGGCACCGTGGCTCGACGGGCATGCCGAGCGCATCACCTACTTGTTAGGGGCCCAGCGGGCGGACGGAGGGTGGGGCCCGCCGCAGGGTTACGCGCTGGTTCCGACCTTGAGCGCCACCGAGGCGCTGCTGGCGACCCTTCAATCGGGAACAGCGGCGCAACGGGATCACGAGGTAGCCCGGCTGGCCGATGCGGCCACCCGCGGCCTGCAGACGCTCACCACCTGGCTACGCGCAGATCTGCTGGTGCCGGACACCCCGGGAGCGGACCTCATCGTGCCGTCACTGGTGGCAGCGATCAATCAGCACCTCGCCCATGCGGCAGCACCCTGCCTCGGACCTTGGCAGGGTGCGCGGCTGGGTCTGCCGGCGGGGATAAACGAAACCCGCCTCCTCAAGGTCCGACACGCGTTGGCGGCCGGAGCCAAGCTACCGGAAAAGCTGCTGCATTTCCTGGAGGTCCTCGGCCCTGCGGCCCGACGTGCCGCCGGCATCCGCCCGGTGGGGCCCGGGACGGTCGGCGCCTCGCCGGCGGCAACCGCCGCCTGGATCGCCAGCCATGATGCGCTCACCCCCACCGACCCGGCCGTGGCTTACCTAGCGCGCGTCGCCCGGGGTGGGTCGGTGCCGTGTCCGCTTCCCATCACCGTTTTCGAGGCGGCATGGGTCATAAGCGGACTGGCGCGGGCCGGCATGCGGGTAGCGGTGCCCGCAGGCGTTGTGGCGAGGCTGAGCGCTGCGATGAACCCGAGGGGCACTCCCAGCGGGGCAGGGCTTCCCGCCGACGCGGACACCACTTCGGTGGCGCTGTATGCGCTCGGGCAGCTCGGCCAGCCCATGGAGCCCAGAGGTTTGTGGGCGTACGAGACCGCGAACGGGTTCTGCACATGGCCGGGGGAGGATGGCTTTTCGGTCACCACCAACGCGCACGTCCTGGACGCCTTCGGTCAGTACGTGCACAGCAACCCCGAGCCTGCACCACGGTACGTGGCGACCATAGATCGGCTGACGGTGACGCTACGAGAGCACCAGATGCCCGACGGACAGTGGCGCGACCGATGGCACGCCTCGCCGTACTACGCCACCATGTGCTGCACCATGGCGCTCAACGACTTCGGCCGCAGGCCCCTGGCGGTCGAGGCGGTGGCGCGGGCCGTCAACTGGGTCCTGTCCACCCAGAGGTCCGACGGCTCGTGGGGGCTGTGGGACGGCACCGCCGAGGAGACCGCGTACGCGCTGCACGTGCTCCTGACCGCACGTCCTGAGGCCGCTGGAGTTGGCGCGGCCGCGAGCCGCGGCTACACGTACCTGTGCAGCGCGGCGGGCCAGAGACCCGGTCCTCCCCTGTGGTATGGCAAAGAGCTCTACCACCCCGCGGCGATCGTCCGCGCCGCGGTGCTCGCCGCGCTCCACCTCGCCTGGCAGCGGCCGGACTTGCCCGCATCGACAGTCGCCACGACCGCACCCAAGCCACGACAGGCAGTTGCCAGGGCACTGAGCTCTTTCCATCCTGCCTAGCGGTTCGCTTCGACGTGTTGCAGGACGAGGACGGCCTGCACGATCGGGGTGGCGCGGCGTGGGCAGCAGCGCAACTTGTCCAGGAGCTTCCGGGTCTTGAGGGTGGCGATGGCTCGTGCGCCACGCACACGGATTTTCGCGTGTGCTCGGTTGACCGTCTTCTGCCGGCGCGGTCGGGGCATCGGAGCTCGGTCGACTGCTGTCTTACCTGCAGCCTCGCCCTCATCGATCCCCGGGCTCGCCGCACCCGCGCCGGGCTGCAAGATCGGCTTGGAAAAGGCTCAGTGATCAGCGACGCTTGAAGGGACGCTTCGGACACTGCTAGCGTGCCCCGTTGTCGCGCGCCGAAAACCTTGGACGCGCCCAGGTACCACAATTCACCAAGGCTTTATGCCAGGGCCGACTGGACGGTGTAATGCGTTCTCGCAGTACCAATCTACGCACCAAAGTGGTCGCGGTGTTGGCGTCGCTCACTGCCCTGTGGGCGTTCGCGGCTTGGGTGACCCTCCGGGAGGGCGTTAACCTGCTCTGGGTCAATACGCTGAACAGCAAGGTGTACGAGCCGAGCGCACCCCTGCTGACGGCATTGCAGGTCGAGCGGCGACTTACCCTGGCCTACCTGGGTAGCCCAGGCGACAGCCGGGCGCGCACGGCCCTGGGCACGCAGCGGCAAGAGACCGAGCATCTCGCGACGACCTTCAAGGAGTCCGCACAGAGCTGGCAGGCGGATCTCGCTGGCAGCGCCAGGCTGGCCAGCCAACTCGACGCCACCTACGCCAGCCTGGACGCCCTCGCCACTCTCAGAAAGTCCGTCGACGAGCGCACCATCGACCGCACGAGCGCGGCGGCTGCATTCGCTGGCTCGATCGACTCGATCTTCGGTGTCTACCACGCCACCGCGAGCCTCGATGACAAGGAGATCGCGGGATACGCCGAAGCGCTCATCGGCCTGAACAGGATGTCGGAGGTGATTTCGCAGGAGGACGCGCTCATGAGCGGCGTTCTCGCCAGCGGCCGGATCACCGCCGTCGAGCAGGTCCAGTTCGCGCAGCTCGTGGGTTACCAGCGATACTCGGGTTCCGAGACTGCGATCAAGCTGTCTCCCGACGATCGCGCCCGATACGAGCAGATGCTCGCCAGCGAGGCCTTCAGCCGGCTCCGGTCGCTCGAAGACAGGATCGCCCGGGCCGGCGGCACCCGGTCGGTCGTGCCAGTCGAGGCCGCCCAGTGGCGCACGGCGGTGGACGAGGCTCAGGCCGATCTGCAAGGCGTGGTGACGGCCGGCGGCAGCGGAATCGTGAGTGACGCCACGGGTGTGGCCATCTGGGTCATTGTCCGACTGACCCTCGCGGCAGGCCTTGGCGCGATCGCCGTCATCGCCTCGATCCTGCTGTCGATCACGACCGCCCGCGCCCTGGTGGCCCAGCTGCAGCGGCTTCGCGATGCCGCCCACCAGCTCGCCGACGAGCGACTGCCCGGCGTGGTCGCCCGGCTTCGCGCAGGCGAGCAGGTGGACGTCTCTGCAGAAGCCCCACCACTGGACTTCGGCGACGATGAGATCGGCCAGGTGGGCCAAGCGTTCAACCGCGTCCAGGAGACCGCCATCCGGACCGCAGTGGAGCAGGCCGAACTACGGCGCAACGTGCGGGAGGTCTTCCTCAACCTCGCCCGACGCACCCAGGCACTCGTGCACCGGCAGGTGACGCTGCTCGACGACATGCAGCGGCAGGAGGAAGACCCGGACACGCTCGAGGGTCTGTACGGGGTCGACCACCTCGCGACCCGGATGCGGCGCAACGCGGAGAACCTGATCGTGTTGTCAGGATCGACGCCCGGCCGCGCGTGGCGAAAGAACGTGCCCATGATCGACGCCGTGCGTGGCGCCGTTCAGGAAGTTGAGGATTACCGGCGGGTCGACGTGCTGCACATCGGCTCCGTCAGGCTGGCCGGCCGATCCGTCAGCGATGTGATCCACCTGCTGGCGGAACTGATCGAGAACGCCCTGTCGTTCTCGCCACCGCACACGCGGGTCACTGTGAAGGGGCAGCTGGTCGGTAGCGGCTATGTGATCGAGATCGAGGATCGCGGTCTCGGCATGAGCCAGGAGGATCTCGCCGCCGCCAACGCGCAGATCAACAGCCAGAAAGAGTTCAACCTGGCCAACGTCTCTCAACTGGGCCTGTTCGTGGTGAGCAGCCTTTCTCAGCGGCACGGGATCCGCGTGCAGCTGAAGGAATCACCGTACGGCGGTACGACCGCCGTCGTGCTTATCCCCGCTGAACTCGTGAGCGAAGTCCCCGACAACGAGCTTGCAGCCGCTTCTCGGGCGGGCCGGCGAGCGCCGGCCGCGGCCGGCCGCGGTGACGGTGATACACAAGCCGGCACCAGCGCGAAGCCTGCCAGCGCGATCAGCCTCGCTGATCCACCCGCGCCTGCCCGGCAGCGGAGTGGCCGAGCGTGGAAGGACCTGTCGTCGTCGGTCGAGTCTGAGCCAACCTCGACCGTCACCGGTGCTCGCCCCCCTACCGCCGCGGCAGCCCCGTCACCGGATGCCTCATTCACCCCGGGCGGGCTGCCGATGCGGGTGCGCCAGGCAAGCCTCGCGCAACAGTTGCGGGATTCCGCAGACCCCCGTGCCGGTGAAGTCGCAGACGACGGGGACACGCCCCGAGCGCCGGAGGAAGTGCGCAAGATGATGAGCTCCTACCAGAGCGGTACCCAACGCGGCCGCACCGACGCCGCGCGCCTGCTCGATGACGAGCCCGGCCAGGCAGGCGACCCCGGCGGTCGCCCGAACGACGTGCCGGCGGCGGATGAGCAGCCCCGTACCTGACCCGAGCTGCGAGATCACACTCCCGGCCGTTGGCCGGACAGAAAGAGGACAACGTGGTGCACAGAGAAGCCGCAAGCGCTGACCTGGCCTGGTTGCTGGACGATCTGGTCGGGCGCGTCAGGCAGGCGGAGAATGCGGTCGTCCTCTCCGTGGACGGCTTGGTGCTCGCCGCCTCACGAGGGCTGAGCCGCGACGACGGAGACCATCTGGCGGCCATGGCGGCTGGTATTCAGAGTCTTGCCAGAGGAGGGGCGGAGCGATTCCAAGGTGGCCCCGTCCGGCAGACCATCATCGAGATGGCGGACCGGTTCCTGTTCGTCACCGCAGCCGGCCGCGGCGCATGTCTCGCGGTGCTGGCCTCCGGCGACGCTGACGTGGGTCTCATCGCCTATGAGATGGCCATGCTCGTCACCCGGGCGGGCAAGTATCTGGCGTCGCCGGCGCGAAACAGCGATCAGCCGTTTGAGGAGAGTTTGGCGCGCCGATGACCCTTCCCCCCGACGAATCCGCGCAGGAGCTGTGGGTCGACGACGAAGCCGGCCCGATCGTTCGGCCGTACGCGCTGACGCGTGGGCGAACCCGGCCTACCAAGGGCAGTCTGCTCGACCTGATCTCGCTCGTGGTTACCGTCCGATCGCCAGCTGAATACGACGTTGGTATAGGACCTGAGCAGCACAAAGTAGTCAGCTTGTGTCGACGTCCGCTGTCCGTGGCAGAGGTCGCGGCGTACCTCAACCTTCCCATCGGCACCGTGCGGGTGCTTCTCGGTGACCTGCTCGACCGGCAACTCGTCCAGGTCCGCGAGCCCCGACCGCCGACTGATCTTCCCGACGACAGCATCTTTAAGGCAGTGATCAATGGACTTCGAGCGCTCTGACGGGCCGGTGGTCGGGCCTCGCGTACCGACCGCCACCAAAATCCTGATCGCCGGCGGGTTTGGGGTGGGCAAGACCACCATGGTCGGCGCGGTGAGCGAGACCAAACCGCTGCGTACGGAGGAAGTGCTCTCCGAGAAGGGCGTTCCGGTCGACGACATCGCCGGCGTGGAGCAGAAGACCACCACGACCGTGGCGATGGACTTCGGCAGGATCACCATCAGTGACGATCTGGTGCTCTACCTGTTCGGCACTCCCGGGCAGGACCGGTTCTGGTTCGTCTGGGACGAGTTGGCGCTCGGCGCGCTGGGCGCGATCGTGCTCGCCGACACCCGCCGGCTGGCCGACTGCTTCCCGTCCGTCGACTACTTCGAGCGGCACGGCACACCGTTCATCGTGGCGGTGAACAGCTTCGAGGGCGCCCGCCGCTACGACATCGTCGAGGTCAGGGCCGCCCTCGACCTGGATCCGAACGTTCCGGTGATGCTTTGCGACGCCCGTCAACGGCAGTCGAGCAAAGAGGTGCTGATTGCACTGCTCGAGCACGCGAGGAGGCAGCCCAGCCGGAACCGCAGACCCGAGCCGGTCCAGTAGCGGTCTCGGCCGCACCTTTCAACACCGTGAGCGCAGTCGCGGCCGGGATGTGGCGCAACGTCACGCACCGGATATCTGGTTGATCGCGTCCACGACGGCACCGGGGTTGTCGCTGGGCACCTCGTGGCCGCTGTCGGTCGCCGTCACCAGTCTTCCCTTTCTGGACAGGTCGGCCAGTCGTTGCTGGGCGGTCAAGGCAGGCCGGCGTTACACCCCTGTCACGCCGGAGCACCACCAGTGGCACGTCGGTGAAGGCGTTCCTCGCGCCCTGTAAGGCCGACAAGGTCTGCTCCTGCACGACCGGTAGGTCCAGGTGTTCCTTGGCCATCACGACCTTCGACCAGGATGGCCTTCCCACCGCGGTCAACAGACCGAGGCGCGGGTCCACGCCGTCGAGCAACACGATCCGGCCACCCTCTTGCCGGTGCCGACCGGTGTAGCTGAGGACCGGATAGCTGCCGAAGGAGTGCCTTCCGAGCACCACCGGCCGATCCGGGTCCGCGCGGCAAATCACCTGTCGAGTTCCCGGTCGAGTTGCCCGGCGTCACGCGGCCGTCGCTGCGGCTCCGGACTGTCCCCGGCGCCGGGTCGGTCGTAGCGGCACACCCGCCGCTCGTCCGGCCCACTTGGCGACCTTCCAGGCGTCCGTCCGCACCGAGCCGTCGTCGCCACCGACCGCGATCCACCGGTCGTCCGGAGCGATCGCCACCGCCCACACCATGCCGGTGTGCCCGGTCAGCTCGCCGAGCCGGCGTCGTGTAACCGGACCCCAAAGCCGTACCGACTTCCGGCCACCGGCGGCGACCCAGCGCACTGGACCGAGCACCCGACGATCCTCGACCTCGGGCCGTCGGCGGTGGGCGGCTGCGCTGTCTCGAACTGTTCCGAACGCCTCCGAGCAGTTCAGCGGCCTCTTCTGACGCCTACGTTGACGCTGCGCCAGGCACCGTCCGGTATGGACGGCTGGCGGTTTCGCTCCGGCCTCGCCCGGGTTGGTGACACCGCCGGCAGGGCGTTTCCCCCATCCCGTCACCGAGAGGTACGGCCATGCCCCATCCCACCAGCGCAAGACCCGTGCGCCGGGCCACCCGGCACGCCCTGACCGGGTTGCTCGCGCTCATCCTCACCCTGGCGGGTGCCCTCGTCGCGCCTCCGGCCACCGCAGCCACCGTGGAGCCGCCCCCGGGCACTGAACTGATCAAGAACGGAACGTTCGGCAACGGGATCACCGAACCATGGTGGACCCGGCTGGCCGAAACCCAGACGTCGGTCGTCGACGGGCAGCTCCAGATCCGGACCGCAGGGCGGGCCACCCGGGTCTGGGACGACGTGGTCGGCCACTTCGATTTCGGGATCACCGCCGGCCGCTCCTACCGCGTGGCGTTCGACGCCTCCGCCAACCTCAACCGACCGATGCGGGTCACGGTGTCCCGCGTCGACTCGCCGTACACCTCGGCCTTCGACCGCACCGTGGAGCTGACGGGGACGACGCGCCGGTTCAGCTTCGAGTTCACCGCGCCGTTCGGCGACCCGAAGGCGGTGCTGCTGCTCCACCTGGGCGCGAGCCCGGCCTCGACGGTCCGCGTGGACAACGTCTCGCTGGTGCCGTTGGCGCCGAACCCGGCGGCCGACCCGGTGCTGTTCTGGAACGGCGTGCTGCTGGACACCTTCCGGGCGGTCGACGAGCCGCCCACCTCGCTGAGCCGGATCGCCGCGATCATGCACACCGCGATGCACGACGCGGCCGTCTCGGTCACCGGCACCGGGCAGCCCTATCGGATGCGGGTGCCGGTCCACTATCCCGGCACCCTGGAGGACGTGGTGGCGCCCTCGCTGGAGGCCGCGATCAACCAGGCGGCCCACGACAGCCTCCGTGCCCTGTTCACCGGCCGGTCGTTCGGCTCCGCACTGGCCACGGCCACCGACCGGCTGCCGTCCGGGCTGAACGCCGACGAGGTCGAGCGGGGCAGAGCGGTCGGCAGCCAGGCGGCCGCCGGCAACGTGGACGCCCGCCGCGCCGACGGTTCCGCCGACGGGAGCCCGTACGTGCCCGACGGGGTGCCGGGCTCGTGGCGGCCGACCGGCTCCGGAGCGGCCGTCACGCCGAACTGGGGGCGGGTGACCCCGTTCACGCTGACCTCGCCGGCCCAGTTCCGCCCCGGCCTGCCGGGTGGGTTCGGCAGCTACGCCGCGCTGCTCGGCAGCCAGCTATACGAGGACCAGGTGACGGAGGTCCGGCTGCTCGGCGGTCGCACGGGCAGCACCCGGACCGCCGAGCAGACGCAGATCGCCTTCTTCTGGGCCAACGACATCGCCGGCACGTACAAGCCGCCGGGCCAGCTCCTGGCGCACACCAGGATCGTCGCCGAGCAGCGGAACCTGACCGTTCTGCAGAACGCCCGCCTGTTCGGTCTGGTCTCGCTGGCCCTGGCCGACGCGGCGATCGTCGCCTGGGGAAGCAAGTACGCCACCCCGATCGACCTGTGGCGACCGGAGTCGGCGATCCACCACGCGGACACCGACGGTCGGCCCGGTACCCAACCGGACCCGTCCTGGCGGCCCCTGTCTCAGGACCGCGCCGGACAGTCGTTCTCTCCGGCCTTCCCGGCGTACGCCTCCGGGCACGCCACCTTCGCCGGCGCCTGGGCGGGTGTGTTGCGCTCCTACTTCGGGACCGACGCGATCCCGTTCACCGGCACGACGGACGATCCCAACGCGGCCGGGGTGCGGCGGTCGTTCGGCAGCTTCACCCAGGCGGCGCGGGAGAATGCCCGCAGTCGGATCTACCTCGGGGTCCACTTCCAGTTCGACGCGGACGCCGGGATCACCGCCGGGCTCGCCGTCGGCGCCCACGTGTACGCCAACCACCTGCGCGGCTAGCGCGGGGCCCGGCCACCGCGCTCGTCCTCGGGCGCGGTGGCCGGGCGCTCTGTCCATAGTCGGCGGCCGTCGCGTAGGGTGATCCCGTGCTTACCATTGGGGAGCCGCCACAACCGCATGCCCTGATGACAGTCGAGGAGTTCGTGACCGGGCTCCGGCGCCTGCGCCGGTGGTCCGGGCTCACCTACCGGCAGCTCGCTGCCCGGGCCCGCGAGTCCGGCGACTTCCTGCCGGCGAGCACCGTCGCCTCCGCGCTGAGTCGCACCAGCCTGCCCCGGGAGGAACTGGTCGCCAGTTTCGTCCGCGCCTGTGGGCAGGACGAGGCGACCGTGCAGGAGTGGCTGGCGGTGCGCAGGGCCCTCGCCGCCGGAACTGAGTCGTCGGCCCTCGCCGACGGACCAGAGCCACCGGCAACCAACGAGGGCCGCGTCGGGTCGGTGGATGCCGGCGAAGGCGGCGGCACCGCCACGCCACTCCCGGCCCGGACGATGGCCGCTGGGCGGGCCGGGGCCAGCCGCCGGCGCCTCGTCCCCGTGCTCGCCCTCGCGATGCTCGCCGTCCCGGCCGGTCTGGTTGGCTGGGCGGTCAACAGCGGAGAGCGCCCCTCGGCAGCGGAGTCGCACCCGGCTCCCTTGAACGGCGGCAACCGCATCCGGTCGACCGTCACCGACCTGTGCCTGTCCGAGGTGGCCGGCTCGGATACCGGTCACCTGACGCTCGCCAACTGTGCCACCAGCCATCCCGACATGTCCCTGCGCCGGCTACCGGACGGCACGTACCAGATCGAGACCGACCACCCGAAATTCGGCGCGGGTTGCACCGGCGTCGAGGAGGCCAACCCGTCGCCCGGCGCGCTGCTGGCCGACAGCTACTGCGGCCAGCGCGGGGTAGCCGAACAGTTCCGCCTGCATCCCGTCACCGAACCCGTCGCCGGTTACCGGCTGGAACTTGTGCACAGCGGGCTCTGCATGACCATCCCCAGCCCGGGTGCCGCCGGGACGCCGCCCCGCTACGCCGTCCAGCAGCCGTGCCGCACCGACAACCCCGAGCAGATCTTCACCTTCACCAGCCCGGTGCCCTGACCGGGCTCGCAATCTCTCGCACAGTCACTGGAGGCCATTAACCAGAATGGGCTCGCCGGCGAGGTCACTAACCGGGCCGCTGACCGATGTCAATTCCCTGGAAGCGTGGAGGGTTCCGTTCTGCGGCTTCGGCCTCCATGGCCTGCGCCGTTGATCGTTTGTAGTCGATAGGCGAGCGCTCGTCGCAGACGGAGTGCCGGCGGCGGTGGTTGCAGAAGTCGGTCATCCAGGGGGCGATCTTGACTCGGGCCTCGGCGCGGGTGCGGAACTGACGGCGGTGGACGTCCTCGACCTTGATGGTGAAAAAGGGTGGCCTCGGCGACGGCGTTGTCGAAGCACGACCCGACCCGAGACCGGCGGCACCGGTCGGCCGGCCCGGCTCGCCCGGCCGCCTCCGCGTCGCCGGTGCGCCCCGTTGATCCGCTATCGTTGTGTGCGGCGTTGAAGGGGACGAGTACCGCCGAACGCAGCCAGGAGCGACCCGGGGACGGTGGAAGCCCGGGGGCGTGCACGGCGGGAAGATCACCCCGGAGCCGTCGGAGGAAAGGCCTCGGCCGAGTAGAACCGACCGTACGACCAACGAGAGGGCCGCATGCGGCCAAGGAGGGTGGTACCGCGGGGCCGGCCGGCCTCGTCCCTCCGCCGGAGCACGAGCACGCATCCGACGGAGGAGTCATGTACCGCAGCGTCCCGACCCAGGTCGACCTTCCCGCTATCGACCACGAGATCCTCAACTTCTGGCGCGCGAACGACGTCTTCGCCCGCAGCCTCGAGCAGTCGCAGGGCCAGCCCGAGTGGGTGTTCTACGAGGGGCCGCCCACCGCCAACGGCATGCCGGGCGCCCACCACATCGAGGCCCGGGTCTTCAAGGACATCTTCCCTCGCTACAAGACCATGAAGGGGTTCCACGTCGCCCGAAAGGCGGGCTGGGACTGCCACGGGCTGCCGGTCGAGCTGGCCGTCGAGCGGGAGCTGGGTTTCTCTGGCAAGCAGGACATCGAGAAGTTCGGCATCGCCGAGTTCAACGCCCGCTGCCGCGAGTCGGTCACCCGGCACACCGACGCCTTCGCCGAGCTCACCGAACGGATGGGCTACTGGGTCGACATGCACGACGCCTACCGGACCATGGATTCCGAGTACATCGAGTCCGTCTGGTGGTCGCTGAAACAGATCTACGACAAGGGCCTGCTCGTCCAGGATTTCCGCGTCGCGCCATGGTGCCCGCGGGACGAGACGGGCCTGTCCGACCACGAACTCGCCCAGGGTTACGAGACCGTCGTGGACCCCTCGGTCTACGTCCGGTTCCCCCTGACCTCGGGTCCGCTGGCCGGCAACACGTCGCTGCTGGTCTGGACGACGACGCCATGGACGCTGCCGTCGAACGTCGCGGTCGCCGTACACCCGGACGTCCGGTACGTCGTCGCGACCGACGGCAACGAGCGGCTAGTGGTCGCGGAGCCGCTCTTCGCCGCCGCGCTCGGGGACGGGTGGGATCTCACCGGGGAGTCGTTCCGGGGCAAGGAGCTGGAGCGCTGGAACTACCGGCCTCCGTTCTCCCTCCTGGAGATCCCCGACGCGCACATGGTGATCCTCGCGTCGTACGTGACCACGGACAGCGGCACCGGTCTGGTCCACCAGGCACCGGCCTTCGGCGCGGAGGACCTCGCCAGCAGCCGGGTGTACGGACTGCCCATGGTCAACCCGGTGCAACCGGACGGCCGCTTCGAGCCCGAACTGCCGCTGATCGGCGGGTTGTTCTTCAAGGCGGCGGACCGGCCGCTGGTCGAGGACCTCAAGGCCCGCGGACTGCTGTTCAAGGACGAGCCGTACGAGCACAGCTACCCGCACTGCTGGCGGTGCCACACCGCGCTGATCTACTACGCCCAGCCCTCCTGGTACATCCGGACGACCGAGATCCGGGACAGGCTGCTGGCCGAGAACGAGCGCACCACGTGGCACCCGGCCACCGTGAAGCACGGCCGGTACGGCGACTGGTTGAACAACAACGTCGACTGGGCGCTGTCCCGGCGGCGATACTGGGGCACCCCGCTGCCGATCTGGCAGTGCCCCGAGGAGCACCTTACGTGCGTCGGCTCGCTCGCCGAACTCGGTGAGCTGACCGGGACGGACCAGTCCGGCCTGGATCCGCACCGGCCGTACATCGACGAGGTCACCTTCGCCTGCCCGGACTGCGGCGGGACGGCGCGGCGGGTGCCGGAGGTGATCGACGCCTGGTACGACTCCGGCTCGATGCCCTTCGCGCAGTTCGGCTACCCCTACCGGAACGCCGACCTGTTCGCCCAGCGCTATCCGGCGCAGTTCATCTCCGAGGCCATCGACCAGACCCGCGGGTGGTTCTACACGCTGATGGCGGTCGGCACGCTGGTCTTCGACCGGTCGCCGTACGAGACGGTGGTCTGCCTCGGCCACATCCTCGCCGAGGACGGCCGGAAGATGTCCAAGCACCTGGGCAACATCCTGGAGCCGATCCCGCTCATGGAACGGCACGGCGCGGACGCCGTCCGCTGGTTCATGGCGGCGGTGGGCTCGCCGTGGTCGGCCCGCCGGGTGGGGCACACGGCCCTGCAGGAAGTCGTCCGGAAGGTCCTCCTGACGTACTGGAACACGGCCGCCTTCCAGGCGCTGTACGGCCGTACCGCCGGATGGTCCCCGTCGGCGGCCGATCCGGCGCCCGCGGACCGCCCGGTGCTCGACCGGTGGCTGCTCTCCGAGCTGAACATCCTCGTACGCGAGGTCGACGCCGCCATGGCGAACTTCGACACGCACCAGGCGGGTCGGCTGTTGTCGACCTTCATCGACGACCTCTCCAACTGGTACGTCCGGCGCAGCAGGCGACGCTTCTGGCGGGGGGACCCGGCGGCGCTCGCGACCCTTCACGAGGCGCTCACCACGCTGACCCTGCTGCTGGCGCCGCTCACCCCGTTCGTCGCCGAGCGGATCTGGCAGGACCTGGTCGTGGCGGTGACTCGGGACGCCACCTCGTCGGTGCACCTCGCGGAGTACCCGGTCGCCAACCCGTCACTGATCGACCCCGCGCTGTCGCGCCAGATGGCACTGGCCCGGCGGCTCGTCGAGCTGGGCCGTGTCGCACGCGCCGAGTCCGGCATCAAGGTGCGTCAGCCGCTGGCCCGCGCGCTGGCTTCGGTGGCGAACTTCGACGAGCTCACCCCGGACCTGCGGGCCGAGATCGCGGCGGAGCTGAACGTCGGCTCGGTCACCGCCGTCGGCACGGCGGGCACGTCGCTGCTGGACACGACCGCCAAGGCGAACTTCCGCACCCTGGGCAGGCGGTTCGGCAAGACCGTGCAGCAGGTCGCCGCGGCCATCGCCGCGGCGGACGCGGTCTCGCTCAGCGCCTCGCTGCGGGAGACGGGCTCGGCGACCGTCCCGGTCGGGGACGACCTCGTGAGCCTCGGCCCGGACGAGGTCGTGATCATCGAGACGCCGCGTGAGGGTTGGGCGGTGGCCTCGGACGCCGGGGCGACCGTGGCGCTTGACCTGCACCTCACCCCGGAACTGCGCCGGGCCGGTACGGCGCGGGACGCGATCCGGCAGATCCAGGAGGCCCGCAAGTCCAGCGGGCTGGAGGTGACCGACCGGATCGTGCTGCGGTACCGGGCGACGCGGGAGGAAACGGCGCTCGCGCTGACCGAGCACCGTGATCTCGTCGCGGAGGAGGTGCTCGCCACGGACTGCGCCGCGGGCGAGCCGTCCTGGCCGGACGCCGAGCCGTTCACCGACCCGTCGCTCGGGCTGACCTTCTGGCTCCGCCGGGCCTGAGGTGTCGCGGTGCCGCGGACGCCAGGGCGTCCGCGGCACCCGCCCCACAAAATGTCAGGCCACGACCTGACCGAGTTCGGCGATCTCGATGTTGAGAACGTTGATCAGCTGGACCTGGCTGGACACGATCGCCGCGCACCAGCCAGCTGCCGGTGATGGGCATGATCCAGACGCACAATCTCCGCCAGCACGTACGCATCCCCGGCGTCGGACTTCGCACCAGAGGTGGAATGCCGCTCTCGGTACCGCGCCACCGACATCGGGTCGATCGCATACACCTGATACCCCACCGCGACCAGCGCCTGCACCCACGTGCCACGGTCGGTCTCAACGTCGGCCTTGCTCGAGACCCACACAAATCGATCACCGGGAAGGTACGCCCTTCTCGGTGGATCCACAGGTCTTGAACATTGCTCTCGCGCTAGACCACTGCCGCGCTCCGGTCCATCGAACAACTCTCGCCCAAAGCGCGCGAAGGCATCGCCGCGATCACCCAGAACATCCTGAACATGGAGCAAGCCGCGCAGACTCCGCCTGACCCGTCGGCGAGGAAGCGCGGACAGACAGACGACTGACTCCGGTGGTCCGCGGTACGCACTGTTCTCGGCTACGTCCGGATGCCGGGCGTTCACCTTCGTCGCCGGTATCGGGCCGGCCCTGACCTTCGTTCGCGCCCGGTCATGAGCGACCACGCGCGGACCGCCGCATGATGCAGTCCGGTGCAAGGCCACCTTGCCTCTCGCCCCGGCTCAGGCCCGCGGCGGGAGGAGTTGCCGGAATAACCCTCGAGAAGGATCGGATCCAGGTGCCGGACCGGGACGCGATCGTGAACGGTGATTTTGCTGGTCTGGTTGCAGGAAACGCAGGCGGCCAGGAGCCAGTTGGCGAGGAGTTCGCCGTTGGCATTGACGCGGGACTTCCCGTCGCCGGTGCTGGCGAGGCCGCAATGGCAGTGGACGTGGCCGAACGCTAGCAGGGCAGGGCGCGTGCGCCGAACGGTCCAGGACAAAACGATATGAGGACGCGTAGACATGATCTCTCTGAAGATCTGACGGAAGGCATGGGACAAGAGCCGACGGGGACGTCGGCAACCGATGCGCGGGGAACGTGTCAGGTCTAAAGAGCAGGCGGCGTCACGCGGGGTGAGGTCCTCTCGTGAGTGGGGCGGAGAAGAAAATCCAGTTACAGGGTAGGACGGGGCGGGCTGGCGAGACGATCCCGTTTTTGTCCTGGTGCCGAGCTGTGAGGGGCGGGGTCGGCGAGCTCGACCGCGCGCCATCGCCCTGCGACCGCTTGCTGCCGTCTTCCGGCCGCTTCCCGTGGGACTTGTTCCTCCTGTTGGCCTTCGCTCTGTCCTTCGGCAGTCTCGCGGGACGACCGCCGCCTTCCTGCCGCGGCGGATTGGTGAACAGAGCGGACAAAAGCCGCCGCCTCGAAAGCCCGAGCCCGGGCATCCGTCGTCATCAAATCGACCCTCGCATCGCGGCAGATGGTTCGCCTCGCAACGGGCCCTGATCTGTAGACGTCCTCCAGGCCGGTGGGCTTGCGGACACTGCCGTTACCGGCGGGGAGCGGCACTCGCATGTCTGCCGTGTCTGGCAGTGACTTCGAAACCGGATAGCCATGCCGGCTCGGCCGGTGCGATGATCGGCACCTAAGTCGCTAGCTCAACTGGATAGAGCATTCGACTGAGTAGGGGTGCCGGTAACGAACGTGTCATCGGCCGCCAATTAGTTGATCTCTGCTGAGGGTGCTGCGCTGGCGCTGTTGCGACGGCACGATGAGCGATCGTGAGCAGAGCACCCCTTGATATCGATGCGCTGGTGGAGCACTGGACGTTGCTCCCGGACGAGATGGATCTCGTCGTACGACGCCATGAGGCGACAAGGCTGGTCTTCGCCCTGTGGTTGAAGTTCTACACGCGCACCGGCCGGTTCCCCCGCGGCCGCGGTGAGCTGCCCGACGATGCGGTGGCGTTCGTGACCAAGCAGTTGGGCGTGTCGGCGGGCGATGCGTCGCTGGCGGAGTGGGAAGGCCGGACTGCGGAGCGGCACCGGGCGGCGATCCGGTCGCACCTGGGGTTTCGGGAGTGTTCGGTCGCGGATGCGGAGAAGCTGACCGGGTGGCTGGCCGGAGAGGTGGCGTGCAAGGAGCGCCGGTTCGAGCCGGTGCGTGAGGAGTTGCTGGCGCAGTGCCGGCGTGAGCGCATCGAGCCGCCGGCGGACGGGCGGGTTGAGCGGATCGTGCGTTCGGCGTTGCACCAGGCGGAGGAGGCGCTGTGTCTGCGGGTGGTGTCGCGGTTGCCCGCTGATGTGGTGGTGCGGGTCGAGGAGCTGGCGGGCGGTGAGGATGACGGGCCGTCGCTGCTGGCGTTGATCAAGTCGGTGCCGGGGAACCTGAGTCTGGACACGATGCTGACGGAGATCGACAAGCTGAAGGCTGTCCGGGCGGTCGGCGTCCCGGCGGCGGCGTTCGCCGACGTTGCGCCGAAGGTCGTGGCCGGTTGGCGGGCCCGCGCGATGGTGGAGGCGCCGTCGCACCTTGCCCGGCATACCCCGCAGCTGCGGGTGACGCTGCTGGCGGCGCTGCTGCGGCTGCGGCTGCGGGAACTCACCGACACGCTCGTGGAGTTGCTGATCTCCACGGTGCACCGTATCGACGCGCGGGCGAACAAGAAGGTGACCCAGGAGCTGATCAACGAGTTCAAGAAGGTGACCGGCAAGGAGAACCTGCTGTTTCGCATCGCGGAGGCGGCGCTGACCGCGCCGGACGCCGTAGTGCGGGAGGTGGTGTTCCCGGCTTCGGGTGGGGAGCAGACGCTGCGGGACCTGGTCGCGGAGTTCAAGAGCAAGGGCCCGACGTACCGCGCACGGTCAAGACGACCATGCGGGCCTCGTACACCAGCCATTACCGCAAGGGCCTGATCCGGCTGCTGGAGGTGCTGCAGTTCGGCAGTTCCAACTCCACCCACCGGCCGGTCATCGACGCCCTGGACCTGGTGGCCCGCTATGCCAAGGGCAACGTCTACTACTACCCCGACGGTGAGCTGCCCCCGGCGCACCGCGGCATCACGGGGGACTGGGAGGAGTTGGCGTTCAAGCCGGACAAGCGCGGCCGGAGGCGGGTCGTGCGGATGGTGTACGAGGTGTGCACCTTTCAGGCGCTGCGGGAGGCGCTGCGGTGCAAGGAGATATGGGTCGTCGGCGCCGACCACTTCCGCAACCCCGACGAGGACCTGCCCGCCGACTTCGAGGCCCGCCGCCACGAGCACTACGGCGCGCTGCGCAAGCCGCTGGATCCGACCGCGTTCATCACCGAGCAGATGCGCGCCGAGCTCGACGCCCTGCACGCGGGCCTGGCACGTACGCCGTGGCTGTCGGTCAAGGCCCGCCCGGGCGGCGCGGCGATCAAGCTGGAGCCGTTGGACGCGCTGCCGGAGCCGCGCAACCTGCGCAGGCTCAAGCGGGAGATCGAGCGGCAGTGGGGCACGGTGCCGCTGATTGACATGCTGAAGGAGGCGGCGCTGCGTACCGGGTGCCTGACCGCGGCGGCCAACGTCGGCACGCGGGCCGGGCTGGACCCGGCGGTGCTGGCCGAGCGGCTGCTGTTGTGTGTGTACGGGTACGGCACCAACACCGGCATCAAGGCGGCGGCGGCCGGCGACCACGGCCACACCGAGGACGACCTGCGGTATGTTCGCCGGCGGTTCCTGTCGGCCGACACCGCTCGGGCGATGGCCGTGCAGATCGCCAACGCGACCTTCGCTGTGCGCTCCGAGCAGGTCTGGGGCACCGGGTCCACCGCCGTGGCCAGTGACTCGACGCACTTCGGCGCCTACGACCAGAACATCTTCACCCAGTGGCACTCCCGCTACGGTGGCCGTGGGGTGCTCATCTACTGGCATGTCGAACGCAAGTCGATGGCCATCCACTCGCAGCTGATCTCCTGTACCGCGTCCGAGGTCGCCGCGATGATCGAGGGCACGATGCGGCACGGCACCACGATGGAGGTCGAGGCGAACTACACCGACAGCCACGGCCAGTCCGAGATCGGCTTCGGCGTCACCCGGCTGCTGGGCTTCGACCTGCTGCCGCGGATCAAGCGCATCAACCACGTCAAGCTCTACCGGCCCGCCCCTGGCGAGGCCGGCGCCTGGCCGGGACTGGCCCCGGCGATGATGGGCCGGTCGATCCGCTGGGATCTGATCGCCGAACAGTACGACCAGATGATCAAGTATGCGACGGCGATCCGGACCGGCACCGCTTCCACGGAAGCGATCCTGCGCCGGTTCACCCGTGCCGCCTCCCACCCCACCTACCAGGCGATGCTCGAGGTCGGCCGGGCCACCAAGACCATCTTCGTGGCCCGGTACCTGCGCGACCGGGACCTGCAGCGCGAGATCCACGACGGCCTCAACGTCGCCGAGGGCTGGAACGGCGGCAACCAGGTCCTGTTCTACGGCAAGGGCGGCGACATCGCCTCCAACCGCCGCGACGAGCAGGAGCTGTCCGTGGCCTGCCTGCACGTGCTGCAGGCCGCTGTCGCGTACGTCAACACGCTGCTCGTGCAAGACGTCCTGGCAGAACCGGCGTGGGCCGACACGCTCACCGCCGAGGACCGGCGTGGTCTGACCCCGCTGTTCTGGACCCACGTCGCCCCGTACGGGGAGGTGAAACTCAACATGGCCAAGCGGCTGGAGTTGCGAGCCGACGCCGGCCCGGTGACGCAATCGGCGGCGGCGTGACTGACGTGGCCGGGCAGGCACCCGCCCAGGCACATCTCATGTTGGGGCGGACGGCTGGCCGCGCAGGGCGGCTAGCCTCCGCTGGTACTCCTCGTCGTCGATCTCACCGGCGGCGTAGCGCCTGCGCAGTAACAGCTCCGCCTCTGGTGTCTGCGAAACGGTGTCCGGCCGCCCGCGGGCGGTCAGCACGCCGGTGCTGCGGACGAGCCACACGAGGCCGAGGAGCACTGTGACAATCAGGAGGATCGCCGGGATGGTCATGAAGGCCATCATGAGCATTCCGTTGCAGTACATCATCACTGTCACCTCCCGCGTTCAGGTGAGGTTGGGGATGTTGAACCAGGACAACGGCGGCCAGGGCAGGTTGCGCAGCACCACTGCGTACAGCAGGAACAGCCCGATGTAGGCGGCGATCACCTTGGGGCCGGGCCGCCACAGCGGCAGCCTGTGGCCGGTGTAGGCATGGACCGTCCAGGCGGTCAGGGCGTAGAGGCCGACAAGCGCGAGCAGTCAGCGCGTGCCACAGGCACGGCCCGGTCGGGTCGGCGACCCGATCGGTGGGGTTGAACGCCAGCACGTATGCAGCGGCGGCGCCGAGCAGCAGCCAGATCGCCGCACGTCCCAGGCGCCACAGCGGCGGCCTCACGGCCGTGTGCGCCGGGTTCATGACACCGCCTCCAAGACCGCCTGATAAGTGCCTTCGACAGCTGCGGCGATGGCGGCGGCGTCGACTCCGCCGTCGTCTCCACGACGGTGCGGCCCTTACGCAGGCTCGTCTGCGAGCGGCGCACGCCGGGGACGTCGTCTTCGAGGGTCTCGTCGATGAGCATCCCGCAGCTGGTGCAGTGCATGCCGGTGACGGCGAAGGTGTAGGTGGTCATGAGATGGCCTTGTCGGTGATGTTGAGCCGGCCGGTGTACATGCCCATGCCGCAGGAGTAGGCGAGCCTGCCGGGGTTGAGCACGCCGAGGTCGATGACGGTGTCGCCATTGACGGGCAGTATCTTCTCCACGCCCAGGCTGGGAATGACGAACGACCGCACGCAGCCCTGCGCCCGGTCCGACCGCACGATCAAGGTCGTGGGCAGGCCGGCTTGGATGTCGAGGTTGCGGGGCTGGTAGGCGCCCTCCACGGCGGTGATGACGACGCGCTGGCGGCCGTCGGCGACCGTGACCCGCTCGCCGGGCGGGGTCGCGGCGTCGGCTTCGTCGCCGGTCAGGCCGAGGGTGTGGGCGAGTTAGCTGGCTGCCAGCGGTGAGCCGGTCAGTTCGAGTCCGCCGTTGAGGGTATAAGCGCCCAGGGCGAGCACCAGCACGCCGGTGGCCACGGCCCGGCGTAGGCGGCCAGTACGGCGTCGGTCGAGGCAGGTGTCGACCTCGGCGAGCTTGCGCCGCAGCACGGCGACCGAGTCGGGGCATGCGTCGCCGGTGGCGTGGCCCGCGCGCAGGCACGCCACGAACGGGCGGATGTCGTCCAGGTCGAACCCGACCGCGAGCAGCGACCGGATCTCGTGTACGACGCGCAGCTCGGACTCGTCGAAGGCGCGGTAGCCGTTGGCCGCCCGGCGCGACCGGATGAGCCCGTGCTCCTCGTAGTACCGCAGCGTGCGGGTGCTGGTGCCGGTGCGCTGCGCCAGCTCGCCGATACGCATCCGCGGCCTCCTCCCTGTCGCCGCCAACGCTAAACGTTGCCGCCGGTGTCAAGGCAAGCGTGGCTCCGGTCACGCCACAGGCTGCCTACCCGCTTCTCGACGGGTAGGCAGCCTCAGCTCCATTCCTGGCGGGCGAACCGGGCCTGCGGGCACCCGGCTCGGCCCGACGGTCACTGCGTGGCGATGGCGGCGAGGATGTCCGCGCGGGCGGCCCGGCGGGCGGGCCACAGCGCGGCCAGCACCCCGACCAGGGCCATGCCCGCCAGCGCCACCGCGGCGGCCAGCCAGGGCACCGACATGGCGAACACCGGGTTGGCGAGGATGACGTACTGCATCACCCCGCCGAGCAGCACGCCCACGCCGATGCCGAGCACGCCGCCGTACAGCGAGATCACCACGCTCTCGCGGCGCACCGTGCGGCGCACCAGCGCCCGCGACGCCCCCAGCGCCCGGAACACGCCCAGCTCGCGGGTGCGTTCCAGGACCGACAGCGCCAGCGTGTTAACCACGCCGAAGACGGCGATCACCACGGCCGCGCCGAGCAGCACGTACACCAGGCCGAGCACCAGCTGGAACGGCTCCAGCACCTCGTCGAGCACCTGCTCGCGGTCCTGCACCAGCACGTCAGGCCGCTGCGCGAACGACCGCTCCATCGCGGTACGCAGCGCCGCCGCGTCCGCGCCGACCGCGTAGACGCTGCCGCCCTGGCGGGCGACGCCGTCCGGCAGCAGCGCGTCGTCGAGCAGTTGCCCATGCAGCAGCTCGCTGGGCTCGCGCAGGCCCGCCACGGTCACCGGCACCTCGACCGGCGTGACCCGGCCCGCGGCGTCGGCGGCGTCGAAGCGCAGCCGGACCCGGTCACCGACGTGCAGTCCCGCCTCGGCGGCGAACCCCCGGTCCAGTACCACCCCGCGGCGCAGGTCGGCGTCGCCCGCGGTCACCCTGACGCGCAGCGCACTGCCCAGCGCGGCCGCGTCGAGGCTGGTGAACAGGGTGTCCCTCGCCGTGCCCCCCGGGCCGATCACGAGCATCGCGCCCGAGCGCGGCGCCGCCAGGCCGGTCACCCCGGGGACGGCCGCCGCGGCGGTGCGTACCGTGTCGTCGAACGTCCCGAACGTCGCGGCGCGCAGCACCACCGCGTCTGCGGGCACCGACGCCCGCACGTCGGCGGTCGTGGTGTCGGTGAGCGTCTGCCCCACCGTCGCGAACGCGCACACCAGCGACAGGCCGATCATGAGCGCGGACGCGGTCGCGGCGGTGCGCCGCGGATCGCGTACCGCGTTGCGCAGGGCGATGCGGGTGACCGGGCGCGGCGAACGCAGCACCCCCGTCAGCGGGCGCAGCACCCCGACGACCAGGACGGGCGCGATGAGCAGCACGCCGACCCAGGCCAGCACCGCCCCGGACATGGCCAGCGCCCGCGTCGACTCGGTGAGCCTGTCCGAGGAGGTCGCCGCGACCATTGCCACGCCGCCGGCCACGGCCAGCATGCCGAGCACGGTGCGCAGCACCAGCGAGCGCCGCGGCAGGACGGCGTCGGTGCGCAGCGCCGCCATCGGCGACACCCGTGCCGCCCGCCGCGCCGACCCGTACGCCGACACGACCGTCACCACCACGCCGACCAGGTAGCCGACCAGCACGGCCCACGGCGACACCGCGTAGGCCACCGTCCCGGCCACCGGCAGCAGGCGCATCGCCAGCAGGCCCAAGCCGACGCCCAGCACCACGCCGACCGTCGAGCCGACGAGGCCGAGCACCACCGCCTCGGCGAGCACGGCCCGGCGCACCTGGCGCCGCCGCGCGCCCACCGCCCGCAGCAGCGCGAACTGCCGGGTGCGCTGGGTGACCAGCATGGTGAACGTGTTGGCGATGACGAACACCCCGGCCATCAGCGCCACCGCGGCGAAGGCCAGCAGCGCCTTGCGGATGGTGTCGGCGGCGTCGTGCGACGCCTGCTCCCGCACGGCCCGCAGCGAACTGCCGGACTCCACCTCGAAGCCGGGGCCGAGTTCGGCCTGCGCCGCCGCGATGACGGCCCGCTCGTCCGGCCCGGACAGCTCGATCCGCGCGAAGCCGGGCACGACGTCCGCAGCGGCGTCGCGGGGGCGCAGCAGCCGGGCCGCGGTATCCGCGTCGTACGCCACGGCCGGGTCGAGCTCGTGTCCCGCCGGACGGTAGGTGAAGACGCCGACGACCGTCGCGGTGTCCGACCGGTCGCCGCCGAGCAGCACCCGCGCCGAGTCCCCGACCGTCAGCCCGGCCTCGGCGGCGGCCCCCTGTTCCAGCGCCACCTCGCCGGCCCGCTGCGGGCCACGGCCCGCGCTCAGCGTGAACCGCTGTGAGCCGTCCCAGTCGGTGCCGCCCGCGTCCGGCCAGGATGTGGCGCCGAGCTTGCCGTCGGCGCGCACCAGCGCCGCGTAGCCCTCCCGTACGCCCTCGGCCCGGGTCACACCCGGCAGCCGCGCGAGCCGGTCGCGGACGTCCGCGGGGATGTCCGTCGCGGTGGGATCCTCCGACTCGCGGTGCACCAGCGCGGCCAGGTCGGTGCGCTGGGCGCCGCCCACCGTCGCCGCGGCCGAGTCGGACACCACCCAGGTCGCGACCACGAAGGCCACCCCGAGCACGATCGCGGCCAGGGTCATCACGACCCTGCCCAGGTGCGCGCGCAGGTCGCGCAGCATCGCCCGCAGCATCAGGCACCCGCCCCGACGCTCGTACGGCCGCCGCGCGCGACGGACTCCAGCGAGCGGATCCGGTCGAGCACCCGGTCGGCGGAGGGTTCTCGCAGCTCGTCGACGATGACGCCGTCGGCCAGGAACAGCACCCGGTCGGCGTACCCGGCCGCGACGGGGTCGTGCGTGACCATGACGACGGTCTGCGCCAGCTGGTCGACGCTGCGGCGCAGGAAGCCGAGCACCTCCGCGCCGGAGCGGGAGTCCAGTGCCCCGGTCGGCTCGTCGGCGAAGACCACGTCGGGGCGGCTGACCAGCGCGCGGGCGCAGGCGACCCGCTGCTGCTGGCCGCCGGACAGCTCGGCGGGACGGTGGTGCAGCCGGTCGCGCAGCCCGACCGCTTCGATCACCGTGTCGGCGAACGCCTGGTCGGGCCTGCGCCCGGCGAGGTCCAGCGGGAGGGTGATGTTCTCCCACGCGGTCAGCGTCGGCAGCAGGTTGAATGCCTGGAACACGAAGCCCATCCGGTCGCGGCGCAGCGTGGTCAGCGCGTCGTCGCGCAGCCCGCTCAGCTCGACGCGTCCGGCGTCTCCGTGGCGGGCGCCCTCCAGCCACACCTGGCCCGAGGTGGGCGTGTCCAGCCCGGCCAGGCAGTGCATCAGGGTCGACTTGCCGGACCCGGACGGGCCCATGATCGCGGTCAGCTCGCCGCGGCCGAAGGCCACGTTCACCGCGTTCAGCGCGGTCACCTGCGCGTCGCCCGAGCCGTACTGTTTGGTCAGGTCTGCCGCGCTCACCGCGGCGTCGAAGTTCGTCATGGGGGACACGCTCCCGCGCGGTGGCGGTGCCTGCCGTCGGGCAGGAGTAGATCACGGCCTGCTACATAAGTAGCAGGCCGCGGCGACGGAAGTAGTGTCCGCCGCGGCGGCCGGCCCGCCTAGGCTGGTCACGGGGGCGGCGACGGCAGGAGGGCACGGCATGGGTCAGCAGGGCGGCACGGTGACGGTGCCGGGCGTGCCGTCGTGGCTGCAGCCGTCGAGCCGGCTGGGGCACGTCACACACCGGCTGTTCCCGTTCGTGCTGGGCGGCGCGGTGGCGGTGTCCTCGGTCCTCTCTCCGCTGGTGCCGCCGATGTTGATCTTCGTCGACCCGGTCGCCGAAGATGTCCACGACCCGCCGTGGGCGCTGGTCGCGTTCGCGGCGCTGTCGGCGGGGGCGAGCGTTGCGCTGGTGCGCCGGGCACGCTGGCCGCTGTTCGTGATCTCGCTGGCGTCGTGGCTGGCGCTGAGCCTGCTGGCCCCGGTGATCGCCGCGTCCTACTACGCCGGCGCCGGCCGCCCGGGACGGCCGCACGACCCCGGCCGCGCCCTGCCGTTCTTCATCGTCGCGGCGACGCTGGTCGGGGTGCCGGTCGGCTGGAGCGCCACGCACCGCCCGTACTACGAGGACCCCGGCTGGCTCGTCGCCGACAGCGTCTTCACGGGACTGGCCTGGGC
The DNA here is from genome assembly GCF_004348675.1 of Micromonospora sp. KC606. Taxonomy (GTDB): domain Bacteria; phylum Actinomycetota; class Actinomycetes; order Mycobacteriales; family Micromonosporaceae; genus Micromonospora. The sequence goes on from NZ_SMKN01000003.1 coordinate 94,337, forward strand.
GGGCATGACGGTCGGGCTGCCGTTCGTCTTCGGGCTGTGGGTGCGGACGCGCCGCCAGGTCCTCGCGCAGCTGCGGGAACGCGCCGAGCGGCTGGAACGCGAGCAGCACGAGCGGGCCGAGCGGGCCCGCGCCGAGGAGCGCCGCCGTATCGCCCGGGAGATGCACGACGTGGTCGCGCACCGGGTGGCGCTGATGGTGCTGCACTCCGGAGCGCTGGAGGTGAGCACCACGGACCCGCGTACCGCCGCGGAGGCCGCGCTGATCCGCACCACCGGCCGGGAGGCGATGCAGGAGCTGCGCGAGGTGCTCGGCATGCTGCGGGCGCCCGACGCGTCCGGCCCGGCCGCGGACCTCGCGCCGCTGCCGACGCTGGCGGACCTGGACCGGCTGCTGGAGTCCAGCCGCGCGGCCGGCCTGCCGGTGCGCCGGGCGGACGAGGGCGAGCCGCGGCAGGTGTCGCTGTCGGCGCAGCGCACCGCATACCGCGTGGTGCAGGAGGCGCTGACGAACGTGGCCAAGCATGCCGGGGCCGTGCCGACCACCGTCACGCTGCGCCACGAGCCGCGCGAGCTGGTGGTGCTTGTGGACAACGCCGCCCCGCCGCACCCGGCGCCGCCGCTGCCGGGCAGCGGGCTGGGCCTGGTCGGCCTCGCCGAGCGGGTCGCCCTGGCGGGCGGTACGGTGCAGGCCCAGCAGCGCCTGGACGGCGGGTTCACACTGCACGCCCGCATCCCGGCCGACCCGCCGCAGGCGGGCGCGGATCGGAAGGTGCCGGAGTGATCCGGGTGGTGGTGGTCGACGACGAGGCGCTGGTGCGTTCCGGCCTGCGGATGATCCTGGAGGCGGCCGGCGACATCGCCGTGGTCGCCGAGGCCCGCGACGGCGCGCAGGCGGTGGAGGCGGCCCGGCGGCACCGCCCCGACGTGGTGCTGATGGACGTGCGTATGCCGGGGACCGACGGGCTGGCCGGGGCCGCCGCCGTCGCGCAGCTGCCCGAGCCGCCGCGTGTGATCATGCTGACCACGTTCGATCTGGACGAGTACGTGCACGCGGCGCTGCGCGCCGGAGCGGTCGGCTTCCTGCTCAAGGACACGCCGCCGCGCGACCTCGCCGAGGCGGTGCGTACCGTGGCGGCCGGCAACGCGATGCTCGCGCCGACGGTGACCCGGCGGCTGATCAGCTCGTTCGCGCAGCGCGGCCCGTCCGTGGCGGATCAGGCCCGCGCCCGCCTGGGGGTGCTGACCGACCGCGAGCGCGACGTGGTCCGGGCTGTGGCCCGCGGCCTGTCCAACGCGGAGATCGCGCGTGAGCTGGACATGGCCGAGGCCACGGTCAAGGCCCACGTGAGCCGGGCGCTGGCCAAGCTGGGCCTGGCCAATCGGGTGCAGGCCGCCATCCTCGTCCACGACGCCCGGCTCGGCCCCGGCCCGGACGCATCGGCCGCCTGAGCGGCCGCGATCGCGCGGCGCGGATGCCCGAGCCGCCCGCGGACCCGGCTCGGCGGGAGGCAGCCGGGCGAGGTGGCGTCCGTGCCCCAGGCCGTCACCGGACGTGAGGTGCGCGACGCGGGAACAATACTCGCGACCCGACCGCTCGATGCCACAACCCGACCACCCACCGCAGCAGCGACCAACCGACAACCCAGAACCAGACCTACCCCGCATCACCGCCAGGACATGTCGGTCAGACCGCCTAAAATGTGTCCGATGAAGGTTCCCCTTACGGACACCAGCGCAGACGCTGCCGCCGCCCCTATAAAAATCAACTATTTGGCGGCCGATGACACGTTCGTTACCGGCACCCCGAGTAGTGCGTCCACTTTCCGCCTGTGCGGTTATGGAAGCGCTTCCTTCTCCTGGTTGGATCGAAGGGTTCGGGGTTCGAGTCCCCGGCGACCCACCGCAAGGTGTGATCTCGCTGTTGACCTACGCTTCCGTGGTTCGCATGACTGAGACATCGCCTCGTGAACACGGTTCCGCCCGGCTTGCTGGATTGGTCATGACCGAGATCGACCAAAGTCGGCGGTAGGGATTCACCGTCGATCGTGGCGCCGGGGCCGGCTCAGCCGGCGGCCGGCTCCCGGGTGTCGGCTGGTACGACCAGCGGCGCTCCGGTGACCGGGTCGGGGACGACCTGGTTCGGCATCCCGAAGACCTCGGCGACGAGTCCGGTGCCCACCGTCGAGGCGGGATGGCCCTCGGCAACGATCCGGCCGTCGCGCATCGCCACGAGATGGGTGGCGTACCGGGCCGCGTGGTTGAGGTCGTGCAGCACGGCCACGACGGTGCGGCCCTGGGTGACCAGCCGGTGCAGTACGTTGAGCACGTCGATCTGGTGAGCCACGTCCAGGTAGGTGGTGGGCTCGTCGAGCAGGACGAGGGGCGTCTCCTGAGCCAGCACCATGGCGATCCAGGCCCGCTGTCGTTGCCCGCCGGAGAGTTCGTCGACCCGGCGGTTGGCCAGGTCGGTCGCGCCGGTCGAGGCTAGGGCCGCTTCGACGGCCTCCTCGTCGGCCCGGGAGAAGCGGCGTAGCACCCGCTGGTGGGCGTAGCGGCCCCGGCCGACCAGTTCCCGGACGGTGATCCCCTCGGGCGCGGCCATGGTCTGCGGTAGCAGCGCGATCCGGCGGGCGCGTTCCTTCGCCGGCAGGGCGACGAGGTCCGACCCGTCGAGCAGGACTCGCCCCACGGCGGGGCGGAGCAGCCCGGCAAGGGCCCGCAGGAGTGTCGACTTGCCGCACGCGTTCGGCCCGATGAGCACGGTGAACGAGCCGTCCGGCACCGCGAACGACAGATCCTCACTGACGGTCCGATGATCATAGCGGAGGGTGACGCGTTCCGCGCGGAGTCGGGCGTTCAGTTGGTCGACCATCTGGTCCTCCTGAACTCGTGGACGAGCAGCCAGAGCAGGTACGCGCCGCCGAGGGTGACCGTCACCACCCCCACCGGTACGGTCAGCGGGATCACGTGCTGGGCGACCAGGTCGGAGCCGAGCAGCAGCAACGCCCCCACCACGGCGGTGGCGGCGAGCGGCAGGCCCGGTGCCCGGACAAGCCGGCGGGCGATCTGCGGGGCGGCCAGGGCCACGAAGGAGATCGGACCGGCCACGGTGGTGACGGCGCTGACCAGGACGACCGCGACCAGCACGAGGGCGGCGCGGTCCCGATCGACCGCGACTCCGCTGGCGGCGGCGACGTCGTCGCCCAGTTCCAGCTGGGCCAGGGCCGCCGACCACAGGGGAGTGATCACCAGCAGCGCCAGGATGACCCCGGTGGCGGGCCAGACCACCTCGGCGGTGGCGGTGTTGAGGGAGCCAGCGCCCCAGGCGGCGGCGAAGAGTGCCGTCTCCAGATCGGCGCGGAGCAGCAGCCAGGTGTTGGTGGCGGCGAGCATCGAGGAAACCCCGACGCCCACGACGATGAACCGGAACCCGGAGAGCCCGTCCCGGTACGCGAGCAGGTAGATCGCCAGGGCGGCCACCAGGCCACCGGCGAGCGAGCCGAGCATCAGCAGGTGCCAGCCGCCGCCGAGCAGCAGCAGGGCGATCAGCATTCCGCAGAACGATCCGTTGGCCAGACCGATGATGTCCGGGCTGGCCAGCGGATTGCGGGTGATGGTCTGGAAGATCGCACCGGCGACGCCGAGCGCCGCGCCGAAGGCGATGGCGGCGGCGATGCGGGGCAGCCGCCACTCCAGCACAACGGTGCGGGTCAGCCCGCCGATCCGGCCGCCGAGCACGCCGAGGACCTCGTCGAAGCGGAGCGGGAAGTCACCCACCCAGAGGCCGATCACCGCCAACGCCGTGACGAGGAGCGCCGCGGTGACGCAGACGGCGGCCTCGCGTGCGCCGACGGCCACGTGTGCGCGGTCGGTGCCGAGCACCAGCCGGCGGCGTCCTTCGGTGCGGCGTGGTGGCCGGCTCCCGGCGCTCACAGCGCCGTCGCCCGTCGGCGTCGGGCCAGCGCGATCAGGACCGGTGCGCCCACAAACGCGGTGACGATGCCGACCGGCATCTCGCTGGGCAGGACGGCGATCCGGCCGAGTACGTCGGCGAGCAGCACCAGGACCCCGCCGGCCAGCAGGGATCCGACGAGGATCCGGCGCTGGTCGGCGCCGACGCCCCAGCGCACCAGGTGCGGTACCACGAGCCCGACGAACGAGATGGGGCCGGCGACGGCGCTCGCCCCACCGGCGAGCAGGGTCACCGCGCCCAGTACGAGCAGCCGGGTCCGGACGAGGCTGACTCCCTGCGCGGCCGCCAGGTCCGGGCCGAGCGCGAGTGCGTTCAGGCTGCGCGCCGCGAGCAGCCCCGCGACCAGCCCGGCCGCGATCAGTGGCAGCACCGGGAGCACCACGGCGGTGTCGCGTTCGAGCAGGCTGCCGGCGTTCCAGCCGCGCATCCGGTCGAAGGTGTCGGGGTGGGTGAGGGTGACTCCGGTGGTCAGTCCGGCCAGCACCGCGCCCGTCGCCACCCCGGTCACCAGCAGCCGGGTCGGGGTGGCCCGCAGGTCGGCGGCACCGCCGACGGCGTACACGGCGATGGCGACCAGGAGCGCGCCGAGCAGGGCGAGCCACATGTAGGCGGCCGGTGAGGTGACCCCGAAGAAGGCGATGCCCACGGCGACGAACGCGGCGGCTCCGGCGTTGACGCCGAGGAGGCCCGGTTCGGCGAGCGCGTTGCGGGTGAACGCCTGCATCAGGGCGCCCGCGACCCCGAGCGCGGCGCCGACCAGTAGTCCGGCCAGGGTGCGCGGCAGGCGCTGTCCCCAGACCACGTACTGCGCGGTCTCGGTGCCCGCGCCCCGCAGCGCCGCCCACACGTCAGACGGGGGCACCGGGTTCGCACCGACGAAGACCGACAACACCAGCGACCCCAGGAGTACGGCAACCGCCCCGGCCAGCCAGCGCCGGGTGGTACGACGGCGCGCGGCACGGCCGGTGGTCGGCGGTGCCGCGCGCGCGGATGCGGTGGTGGTCAACTCGACGCGGCGAGGATGCGTTCGAGGTCGTCGAGGACGGTCTGCCCACCGACCGTGCCGACCCCGGTGATCCAGAAGGACTGGTCGACCAGGTGCAGGCGGGGGAAGGCGGCGGCGTTGGCGCTGACCGAGGCCGGGATGGTGCTGCGGTCGTTCACGTCGACGGTGGTGACGAAGACGTGGTCGGCCTTGGCCTCCAGCACCCGCTCGGGGGAGATGTCGACCGAGATGGAGTTCTCCCAGTCGCGCTGCGGGGTGGTGAAGCCGACGCACTCCAGCGTGCTGCCTGCGAAGGAGGTGGGCCCGTACAACGTGAGGACGCCGTCACGGGGGCGGATGAGCTGTGCGGTCTTGCCGGCGGTGCCGAACTTCTTGGCGATCTCCGCACACCGCTGCTGGTAGCCGGTGAGGAGCTTGTCGGCGGAGCCCGCGCCGCCGAGCGTGGTCGCGGTGAAGCGGACGTTGTCCTGCCACGGGTCTGTCTGCGAGGCCATGTAGACGGTCGGGGCGACGTCGGTGAGTTGGGCGTAGAGGGCGGAGTGCCGGGATTCGGTGCCGATGATCAGGTCGGGCTTGAGGGCCGCGATCTTCTGCACGTTGGGTTCCTGGACGGTTCCGACGGTGGTGATGCCGGCGGCCTTGTCCCCGAGGTACTTGGGCACGCCGGTGGCCTCGTTGAGTACGGCCGCGCCGACCGGGGTGATCTCCAGGGCGATAGCGGTGTCGAGCTGTACCGGTTCAAGGACGACGACTCGGGTCGGCGCGGCCGGTACATCGGTCTTGCCGCGCGCGTGCTCGACGGTTCTGGTGTCGCCGACGCTGCTCGCCGGGTCGGAGTCGGCGGAGCCGCAGGCGGCCACGACGAGCGCCATCGTCGAGGCGATGGTGAGGGCGAGGAGGCGTCGGCGAGTTGTTCGAGGGGTTGTCGAGCGCATGGTGCAGAATTCCCGTCTGGTGACTTACGGTGAGGGTGGGGCGATTGGATTAGGTTAGCGTAACCTAATCCGCCACCTCCTCGCGGGTTGGGCGATCGTGCCAGTACCCCTGCGTGTGAACCCGCTCCGGGGCGATGCGCGCCTCGGCGAAGGTCCGGCGCACTTGCGCAATCCTGCTACTCTCCGTAGCTGCCCAGGCATAGAAGTGGGTTCCCGACCCGGCCGCCGCAGCACCGTGCTCGGCCAGCCAGTCGCCCACCATGGCGGTCAGCACCGTCCCGCCC